>NZ_ATYB01000014.1:3217057-3369557 GCF_000427465.1 Sinorhizobium arboris LMG 14919
GTATGGAGGCGAACTCGCGCTCGCGTTTGACCGCGGCCAGCGCATTCCGGAAGCCGGCGATGCGCTCCTCGATCAGACGCCTGAGCGGCCGTACGGTCTTGCGGTCGTCGGGAAGCTCGCTCAGCGCCTCCTCGAGGATCGCCGCGACGTCGCCTATACCGTCGAGATTGCCCTGGACGTGGGCGGACGGCGCCTCGGCCCATTCCCGGCACATGGACGACACCGCGATCAGGTGTCCGGCGAGGTTGCCGCTGTCGACGGAGGAAACATAGCGCGGTTCCATCGGTTCGAGGCCGCGCGTGCGATACCAGTTGAAGAGATGGCCGCGGTATTTCGGCATGCGGTCGATCGTGGCGATCGTCTGTTCGAGACGCGTGATCGTCTCCTCGAAACCGATCCAGCCGAAGGAGCGGGCCGACATCACCGACAGGAGATAGACGCCGATATTGGTCGGCGAGGTGCGCTCCGCGAGGACCGGCTGCGGTGTTTCCTGGAAGTTGTCCGGCGGCAGGAAGTTCTGCTCGGCGGTGACGAATGCCTCGAAATAGCGCCATGTCCGCCGCGCGATCTTGCGCATCTCCTCGATCGCCTCCTCGGAGACGACGAGCTGGTCTTCGGTTTCGGCGGACTGGCTGACGAACCAGGCGACCGCGGGCGAAGCCGCCCAGATGAGGGCGAAGGGCAGGCCGATGAAGGGCAGGCCGGTATCGGAAATGGCGGCAAGCGCCAGCGACACGAGCGCGAGCGCCGGCGCCGTCCACATCGCGCGGAAGTAGTCGCCGATCGAACCGTGGCCGGCGCTCTGCACCTGCGCGGCGGTACGCCATTCCAGCATCAGCTTGCGGCTGACGAAGGTGCGGTAGAGCGAGCGCACGATCGCATCCGCCATCATCGCCGCATTATGCGCGATGAAGACGATACGCAGCGCGACCTGCGCGTTTGCGGCCCGAATGTCCGACAGCACCGTGTGGAGATGCGCACGCGCGACGATGTCGTTGCGCCGCGGCATGATCCCGGAAATCAGCGACAGCGTGGGCGCGACGAAAAGGCTGAAGATCAGCACGAGTTGCCAGATCAGTGCCTGAGTCGGCTCCATGTAGTACCAGCCCATGACCGAGGCCGCGAGCCAGGCGACGGGAATGAGCGACCGGCGCAGATTGTCGTACATCTTCCAGCGGCCGAGCATCGACAGGCCGTTCGCCGGGCTGAAGATATAGGGCAGGAGCTGCCAGTCGCCGCGCGCCCAACGATGCTGCCGCGACATCTCGACCTCGTAACGGGTCGGGAAATCCTCGACGAGTTCGACGTCGGTCACCAGCGCGCAACGCGCATAGGAGCCTTCGAGAAGGTCGTGGCTGAGCACCGCATTTTCGTCGATCTTGCCCTTGAGTGCCGCCTCGAAGGCATCGACATGGTAGAGGCCCTTGCCGGTGAAGCTGCCTTCGCCGGCGATGTCCTGGTAGACGTCCGACACGGTGAAGACATAGGGGTCGATGCCGCGATTGATGGTGAAGATGCGCTGGAAGGCCGAAGCCTCGCTGCCGGTGGTGAGCGACGGCGTCACCCGCGGCTGCAGGAGGCTGTAGCCGGTCATGACCTCCTGTGTCCTCGGATTGACGACCGGCCGGTTGATCGGGTGATAGAGCTTGCCGACAAGCTTGGTGACCGCATCGCGCATGAGACGCGTGTCGGAGTCGAGCGTCATCACATATTGCACGCCCTCCGGCACCGTGTTGGCGCCCTGAAGGAACGAGGTGTCGCGGTCGCCGCGCAGCAGCAGATTCAGCTCGTGCAGTTTGCCGCGCTTGCGCTCCCATCCCATCCACACTCCCTCGGCCTCGTTGTAGAGGCGGCGCCGATGCAGGAGGAAGAAGCGCGTCTTGCCGTCATAGGCGTAGCGGGCGGCGAGCGAAGCAATCTCGCGTTTGGCGTATTCGAGGACATCGGTATCGGCAGGCGCCTCCTCGGACTTGCTGTCGCCCCAGTCGCTTAAGAGCGCGAAATAGATCTCCCCGCGCGGATTGGCGAGGTAATGCACCTCGAGATTGCGCACGAGCTCGTCCACATGGTCGCGTTTGGCGATCAGGCAAGGTACCACCACCAGCGTGCGGGCGTCCGCGGGTATTCCGTCGAGAAATTCGTAGCCGACGAGCCGGGACGGTTTGAGGAAGAGCGTGACGAGCGTGTTGAACAGGCCCATCGCGCCTTCTGAAGCCGGCAGCGCGAAGAGCAGCAGCATGATCAGCTTCGCGCCGTTCGGAATGTCCATCGGGCTGACGAAGGCGTAGACGACGATCATCGCCAGGATCGTCAGCACGATGTTCGGACCGGCGATGGCGAACCAGTCCAGCTTGCGGATGGCGCGGATCAGGTGCTGGAAGACGGAGGGCGAATAGCCGATCCGCCTCTCCAGCGCCGCGCGCTGCTTCCCGACGAGGAACGAACCGACATTCGGCTCCTGCAGGGGCGCCTCGACGGCCGCCGCCGCCCTCGCCTCCTCGACCATTTCGATCGCAATTTTCGTGACTTCGTGTTCGCTGTGGCCCGAACGGCGGGCGAGCTTCTCGATCGTGTCACGATAGGTGTTTCGCGACCCGAAATCCAGCGACGCATAATCCGAACCCTCGCGCAGCGTCGCATCGATCTTGCTGACGCTTTCGAACCAGACGGCCCAGTCCGTGTCGTCGATCTCGCGCAGGCTGCGGATGATATTGCTCATCGTCGCATTGCCGGAGGAGAGGCGGTTCTGCTCCGCCACCAGCGCCTCCTCGACGTCGGTGCCGCGCCGTTCCAGTCGCTCCTCGATCCAGGCTATGACGGCGCCCGAGGTCTGCGAACCGTCGCGCATGCGGTATAGGAGCTGCGCAATGAAAGTATTGTCGGCGGAGAGCGCTTCGGACTCGACGAGAAGTGTCCGGCAGGCTTCCGGCTCGCTCAGCCGGATGAGCTGGTCCGCCACCTCGTTCGCCTTGCGCCGCATGCCGCGCGAGCGCTCGACGCGGATGGCGATGCGCCTGAGATTTTCGATGAGCACGAAGCGCAGGATCGACGGCAGCGCCCACAGTTCACCGATCCTGAAGGTGTCGTGCTCCTGGAAGCCCTCGACCATCGCGGTGATGCTTTCCCGCGAAACCGTGCTGTGGGTGTGAGCGACGTAAAGCCAAGCCAGCGCCATCGTGCGCGGAATGACGTTGCCGGATACGGAGAGCGTCGGCAATTGCCGGTAGAACCGGCGCGGGAAATCGCGCCGAACCTCCTGGATCGCCTCTTCTACGACATGGTGGTTGTCGAGCAGCCATTCGGCTGCCGGCGTGATCGAGGCACCGGCTTCGACGTCGGCTGCTGTCGCCCGATAGACGCGCAATATCTCCTTTTCGTTCTCCCGGTGGCGGGAGCGGAACTCGAAGGAGAAGAAGCCCGGCAGGGCGGAAACCCCGTTCTCGGCGAGGCTCGCGCCGCATGCCCGCAGCTCGTCGATCGAGAAATAGGTCGAGCGGATCGAATCGTTGTAGTCGATCTGCTTCGCTTCCGGTTCGCGCGGTGAATTGGACTGCATTGTGTGCTGGAGCATGGGTACGGATTCTGGTTCCACCTGGGACCGATCGGCCCGGTTCTCGTTGTTCTGCCGGTCTGGCTGCGGCCCTGGGGCTGCAGACGGCGCCGGCGCGTTTCTAGACACGGTCATGTGCCCTCCCTCGCCGTCATCGTCCGGGGAGGTGAGAACCGGCGAAAGCGGGCGCCGACCGGGACTTGAGGCTTGGACATTGCAAAACCGGCGGCGTGCTGCGTGCCATGGCCGCGTGATGTATGAAGATGGCATTTTTTAGCCGTGATGTCAGCAACTTGCAAGGAATGCGTGCGCCGCTGGGCCGCTTCCGGAGGCCCGGAACGGGAGCTGCCGGGCCAGCCGGCATGCGCCTTCGGCTCGTGGGAAACCTCTTTCAAAATCCGCCCCTTCCTGGTGCTGCAGTATCAGGTCCGAAAGCCGGGATCGGTAGATCTTCAACCGGACTCCCCTGCTGTGGCTGATCAACCGACCTGCTCGGTGATCCACTCCCGGAAGGCACGGCTGACCGGATTCTCGAGCTTGCCTTCCGGAATGGCGAGGTAATAGCTGTTCTCCGTCTGCATCGGCCGATCGAGAACGATCCGCAGCGTGCCCGCGGTAAGTTCCTGCTCGATGAGATAGCGAGGCAAAAGGGCAAAACCGAGACCTGCAGTCGCCGCTTCGATCACCATCGAGAATTGATCGAAGCGATTGCCGCGATAGGCGCCGTCCTGCTCGACGCCGCTCGCCTCGAACCATTGCGCCCAGAGCTTGGGCCTGGTCGCGAGATGCAGCAGCGGCCCGCCGCCGATGTCGGCAGGCGCCTCGACCGGATGCTCCTCGAGAAGGGCCGGGCTTGCCGCCGGCACGATGACTTCGCTGCAGAGATAGCTGCAGATGGCGCGCGCCCAGACCGGCTGCCCGTAATGGATCGCCAGATCGAAGTTCTGCTCCTCGAAATCGAATGGCTCCGAACGGGAGGCGATATTGACGACCGTGCCTGGATGGCGCTTCAGGAAGTCCGGCAGGCGCGGCACCAGCCAGCGGCTGCCGAAAGTGGGCAGCGACGCGATGGAGAGGCTGGAGTCGGCTCGTGCCGACGCCATGGCGCGCACCATCAGCTCCTCGGTCTGGTTCAGGAGCCGGCGCACCTCCGGCAGGAATTTCTGTCCGGCATCCGAAAGAATGACCCGCTGACGCACCCGTTCGAAGAGCAGCACGCCGAGCTGGTTCTCGAGGTCCTTGATCTGACGGCTGACCGCGCTTTGCGTGAGATTGAGCTCGGCTGCCGCCTGGGTGAAGCTGCCGTGGCGCGCGGCGCATTCGAAGGCCTGCAGCGTCGTGACGTCAGGAACCAGTCGGCGGCTCAACTTCATTCCAGCCTCGCATCAACATAGTCAGAAGCAGCGCGATCCAAGCCCATACCCTTCCGATATGATCAGAATTAAGAATGACCTTGTCCTTCATCCATAGCGCGAGGCGAGCCCCAGTGAAAGAGAATAGTTTCGTATCAGCCGACGATATCCGTTCGTCCTTTTCCACGGCGATGTCCTTGATGTACCGCGAGGAAGTGCCGGCCTACGGCACGCTGATGGAACTCGTCGCCAGGGTGAACGGCGAAACGCTCTCGGCCGACGCTGCCCTGAAGGAGCGCCTCGAAGCGACCGATTCGCTCGAACGGATCTCCGAGGAACGCCACGGGGCGATCCGCCTCGGCACCCCCGCGGAGCTTTCGACGATGCGCCGGGTCTTCGCGGTGATGGGCATGTATCCGGTCGGCTACTACGACCTGTCCACCGCCGGCGTGCCGGTGCACTCCACGGCCTTCAGACCGGTCGGAGAAACGGCGCTGAAGCGCAATCCCTTCCGCGTCTTCACCTCGCTTCTGAGGCTCGACCTTATTGCCGACGAGACCCTGCGCGCCGAGGCCGAGGCGATCCTGAAAGAACGCCGGATCTTCACGCCCGGTGCGGTCGAACTTGCCGAGAAGGCCGAGCGCGACGGCGGACTCGGCAAGGCCGATGCCGACCGTTTCGTCGCGGAGGTGCTTGAGACGTTCCGGTGGCACGACAAGGCGAATGTCAGCGCCGACATGTACAGGCGGCTGCACGATGCGCACCGGCTGATTGCCGACGTGGTCTCCTTCAGGGGACCGCATATCAATCATCTGACGCCGCGCACGCTCGACATCGACAAGGTCCAGGCGCTGATGCCGGAATATGGCATCGCCCCGAAAGCCGTCGTCGAAGGGCCTCCGACGCGCAAATGCCCGATCCTGCTCCGCCAGACGTCCTTCAAGGCGCTGGAAGAGCCGGTTTCGTTCCGTGACGCCGATGGCAGCTGGAGGGCCGGCTCGCATACCGCCCGCTTCGGCGAGATCGAACAGCGCGGCATTGCCTTGACGCCGAAGGGCCGCGGCCTCTACGACCGGCTGCTCGACGAATCCCGCAAGATCGTGCGTCCCGCCGCCGACGGCTCCAACGCCGGAGACTACGAGGCGGCCCTGGCTTCGGTATTCGAGGCCTTCCCGGACGACTGGGTGGAAATCCGCCAGGCGGGGCTCGGCTATTTCAGCTACTCACTGACGGATAAGGGCCGGCGGACGAAGCTGCCCGGCCGGCGCGATCTCGATTCCCTGATCGCCGACGGCCTGGTTCAATTCGATCCGATCGTCTATGAGGACTTCCTTCCGGTCAGCGCCGCCGGTATCTTCCAGTCGAACCTCGGCGACGGTGCGCAGCAGGAATTCGAGGCGAGCCCGAACCAGAAGCGCTTCGAGACCGATCTCGGCGTCGCCGTGCTCAACGAATTCGATCACTATGCCGGCATCGAGCAGGCATCGATCGAAAGCTGCCTCAAGGCGCTTACCGCCGCCATGGCAGCGGAGTGATAGGCCGGCGATGATTGACGAGCACCATATCGACGCATTGACGAAGCTCCTTGGCGACAAGGGCGTCGTCACGCGTCGGCAGGACATGGAGGCTTACGAGACGGGCGCGCGCTACGACCGGGGCCGCGCGGCCGCCGTCCTGCGTCCGGCAACGACGGAGGAGGCCTCCGCCGCGGTCGGTTACTGCGTCCGCAACGGCATCGCTCTCATCCCTCAGTCGGGCAATACGGGCCTCGTCTCGGGGTCGACGCCGGACGAGTCGGGCAGCGAGGTCGTTGTCAGCCTCGACCGGCTGACCCGCCAATTCGCGCTCGACCTCGACAATCGCTCGGTGCGCGTCGATGCCGGCATCCGCCTGTCCGAACTCAACCGGCGGCTGGAGGAACACGGCCTGTTCTTCCCGATCGATCTCGGCGCCGACCCGCGGATCGGCGGCATGATCGCCACCAACACCGGCGGCTCGCGCTTTCTGAAATATGGCGACGTGCGCCGCAATACGCTGGGTCTGAAAGTGGTCCTCGCCGACGAGGCGGGCACGGTGCTCGACCTCGGCTCGGACCTGCGCAAGAACAATACCGGCGTCGACTGGAAGCAGCTCTTCATCGGCACCTCGGGCGCCTTCGGCATCGTCACCGAATGCGTGCTCAATATCGAGTGCCTGCCGAAGCAGACGGCGACCGCCTTCCTGGTGCCGGCGAGCGGCGCGCATGTTCTGTCGCTCCTGAAAGCCATGGAAGAGCGGCTCGGCGCCTATCTCTCGGCCTTCGAGGGAATGTCGAGGAACGCGATCGACGCGGCCTTCGCCCATGTGCCGTCGCTGAAGAACCCCTTTCAGGGCGGCAAGGTCCCCGACTATGTGATCCTTGCTGAAATCTCCCGCACCTCAAGCCCGCGCGAGGGCGAGCAGCCGCTTGCCGCGGTTCTCGAAAGCGTGCTCGCGGAGATATGGCAGATGGAAGAGGCGCCGCTCGCCGATGCACTCGTCGGACCGCCGCACGAAATCTGGGCGCTGCGCCATGCGCTTTCGGAGGGCGTTAAACACCTCGGCAAGCTGATCGCCTTCGATCTCTCCTTCCGCAGGGGTGACATTATGGCCTTCTGCGACCATATGAAGGCGGAAATGCCGGAAAAATTTCCCGGGGTCAGCGTCTGCGATTTCGGCCATATCGGCGACGGCGGCGTTCACTTCAACCTGGTCGTCGCCAAGGATAGTCCGCTACTGGCTGACGCGACCTTCGAGCAGCGACTGCGCGAATGGGTATTTGCGATCGCGGTCGAGCAATATCACGGCAGCTTCAGCGCGGAACATGCGCTCGGCCGCCGCAACCAGGCTTTTTACGATTTCTACACGCCGGAAAAACTGAAGAACATGGCGGCCGGCCTCAAGACGCTCACCTCGCCGGGCAAGCTCGGCAGCGTGCGCTTCGGTTAGGTCGTCGCGCCAGTTACAAGACGGGAGTCACCACATGAACATTGCAGCCAAGAAAATCGATGTCGCGAGCGAGGCGGCCGCGCTCCTCGAGAAGATGGGCGTCGTCAAGGACCTCTACACCGGCGGCGACATGCCGTCCTTCAGCCCGGTTACCGGCGAGAAGATCGCAAGTCTCAAGACCGTGTCTGCCGCTGAAGCCGCCAGGAAGATCGAGAGGGCCGACGGGGCCTTCCGCGCCTGGCGCCTCGTACCGGCGCCGAAGCGCGGCGAACTCGTCCGGCTTCTCGGCGAGGAACTGCGCGCCTTCAAGGCCGATCTCGGCCGTCTCGTCTCGATCGAAGCCGGCAAGATCCCGTCCGAGGGCCTCGGCGAAGTCCAGGAAATGATCGACATCTGCGATTTCGCAGTCGGCCTTTCCCGCCAGCTCTACGGCCTGACGATCGCCACCGAGCGTCCCGGCCACCGGATGATGGAAACCTGGCACCCGCTCGGTGTCGTCGGCATCATTTCCGCCTTCAACTTTCCCGTCGCGGTCTGGTCGTGGAATGCGGCGCTCGCGCTCGTCTGCGGCGACGCCGTCGTCTGGAAGCCGTCGGAAAAGACGCCGCTTACCGCGCTCGCCTGCCAGGCGATCCTGGAACGCGCCATCGCCCGTTTCGGCGACGCTCCGGAGGGCCTGTCGCAGGTCCTGATCGGCGACCGTGCGATCGGAGAGGTTCTCGTCGACCATCCGAAGGTGCCGCTGGTCTCGGCGACCGGCTCCACCCGTATGGGCCGCGAGGTCGGTCCGCGACTTGCCAAGCGTTTCGCTCGTGCAATCCTGGAACTCGGAGGCAATAACGCCGGCATCGTCTGCCCGTCCGCCGATCTCGACATGGCGCTGCGCGCCATTGCTTTCGGGGCTATGGGCACCGCCGGACAGCGCTGCACGACCCTGCGCCGTCTCTTCGTTCACGAAAGCGTCTACGACCAGCTCGTGCCGCGGCTGAAGAAGGCCTACCAGTCGGTTTCGGTCGGCAACCCGCTGGAATCGGCCGCACTCGTCGGCCCGCTTGTCGACAAGGCGGCCTTCGACGGGATGCAGAAGGCGATCGCCGAGGCAAAGAACCATGGCGGACAAATCACCGGCGGCGAGCGCGTCGAGCTCGGCCACGAGAACGGCTACTACGTCAAGCCGGCGCTGGTCGAGATGCCGAGGCAGGAGGGCCCGGTGCTCGAAGAGACCTTCGCGCCGATCCTCTACGTCATGAAGTACAGCGACTTCGACGCGGTGCTCGCCGAGCACAATGCGGTTGCTGCCGGGCTTTCCTCCTCGATCTTCACCCGTGACATGCAGGAATCCGAACGTTTCCTCGCAGCCGACGGCTCGGATTGCGGCATCGCCAACGTCAATATCGGCACCTCCGGCGCCGAGATCGGCGGCGCGTTCGGCGGCGAAAAGGAGACCGGCGGCGGGCGCGAATCCGGCTCCGACGCCTGGAAGGCCTATATGCGGCGCGCCACCAACACGGTGAACTATTCGAAGGCTCTGCCGCTGGCGCAGGGCGTCTCCTTCGACATCGAATAGACAGGATCGGCCATGACCATCAATGCAACGGTCAAGGAGGCGGGCTTTCAGCCCGCCTCGCGGATTTCCTCGATCGGCGTTTCGGAAATCCTGAAGATCGGCGCCCGTGCCGCTGCCATGAAGCGCGAAGGCAAGCCGGTAATCATCCTCGGCGCCGGCGAGCCGGATTTCGACACGCCGGAACACGTGAAGCAGGCCGCCGCCAATGCAATCCACCGCGGCGAGACGAAATACACCGCACTCGACGGCACGCCGGAACTGAAGAAGGCGATCCGCGAGAAATTCCAGCGCGAGAACGGACTGGCCTACGAGCTGGACGAGATCACGGTCGCGACCGGCGCCAAGCAGATCCTCTTCAACGCCATGATGGCGTCGCTCGACCCGGGCGACGAGGTTGTCATCCCGACGCCCTACTGGACCTCCTATTCGGACATTGTCCAGATCTGCGAGGGCAAGCCCGTCCTGATCGCCTGCGACGCATCTTCCGGTTTCCGTCTGACGGCGGAAAAGCTGGAGGCGGCCATCACGCCGCGGACCCGCTGGGTGCTCTTGAACTCGCCGTCGAACCCGTCCGGCGCCGCCTACGGTGCGGCGGACTACCGGCCGCTGCTCGAGGTGCTTCTGAGGCACCCGCATGTCTGGCTGCTCGTCGACGACATGTATGAGCACATCGTCTATGACGATTTCCGCTTCGTCACCCCGGCGCAGTTGGAGCCGGCCCTGAAGAACCGCACCCTGACCGTAAACGGCGTCTCCAAGGCCTATGCGATGACCGGCTGGCGGATCGGCTATGCCGGCGGCCCGCGCGAGCTCATCAAGGCGATGGCCGTCGTCCAGAGCCAAGCGACCTCCTGCCCCTCTTCGATAAGCCAGGCGGCTTCGGTCGCCGCGCTCAACGGACCGCAGGACTTTCTGAAAGAACGGACCGAGAGCTTCCAGCGCCGCCGCGATCTCGTCGTAAATGGCCTGAACGCGGTCGACGGCCTCGAGTGCCGCGTTCCCGAGGGTGCCTTCTACACTTTCTCCGGCTGCGCCGGCGTGCTCGGCAGGAGGACGCCATCAGGCAAGAGGATCGAGACGGATACGGACTTCTGCGCCTATCTTCTGGAAGACGCCCATGTCGCCGTCGTCCCGGGCGCGGCTTTCGGCCTCTCACCCTTTTTCCGCATCTCCTATGCGACCTCGGAGGCGGAACTGAAGGAAGCCCTCACCCGCATCGCCGCTGCCTGTGCGCGGCTTTCGTGAAGGCGTAGGTCGCCCTCACCTGACTGCAAAATTGCCCCTCACCCTAGCCCTCTCCCCGCTTGCGGGGAGAAGGTTGCGGCAGCGGGATGAGGGGCAATCCGCGCCCGTCCATTCCTCAAAACGTCGGCGGCGTGCAGGCGCTGATAACCTCGCAGGGCACCGGTCCGACGCAGCGGAAGCGGTGCGGCCGCCGGCTTTCGAAATAATAGGCATCGCCCGGCCCGAGGATGCGCCGCTCGTCGTCGACGGTCACTTCCAGCCGGCCTGAAAGCACGATCCCGCCTTCCTCGCCCTCATGCACCAGCGGCACCTTGCCGGTATCCGCGCCCGGCTGGTAGCACTCCTTCAGGATCTGAAGGCTGCGGCCGAAAAGGTTGTCGCCGATCTGGCGATAGGAAATCGGCCCCTTGCCGATCTCCACCAGTTCCTCCGCCGCATAGAAAGCCTTGCGCGGCTTCTCGGGCTCGAAGGAGAAGAACTCTGCAAGCCCGATCGGAATGCCGTCGAGTATCCGCTTCAACGCGCCGACCGAAGGGTTCGACGCATTCGATTCGATCAGCGAGATGGTGGAGTTGGTAACCCCAGTCCGCTTGGCAAGTTCGCGCTGGGAAAGCTTGTGCCTCAGCCGCACATAGCGCAGGCGGTTGCCGATATCGACGCCCATCGCAAACTCCGGTGTTTATGTTGTTTGAAATAGCGAAATTCTAGCAAACATCTGCGCATAAATACAATGCCTTAGATGACGCAAGAAAAGGACTTGTTCGGAAATCCAAATCATGGCGTCAATCAGCTGACGACAGGAGGATGCCATGAACGCCCACAACAGGTCCAACGCCCCGGTTCTCGACAGCTACTGGATGCCCTTCACCGCCAACCGCCAGTTCAAGGCGGCACCCAGGCTGCTCGCCGCCGCCGAAGGCATGCTCTACACCAGCGTCGACGGCCGGACGATTCTCGACGGCACCGCCGGCCTCTGGTGCGTGAATGCCGGGCACGGCCGCCGGCAGATCGCCGCCGCGGTCGAGCGGCAGCTTTCGACCATGGACTTCGCGCCGTCCTTCCAGATGGGCCATCCGATCGCCTTCGACTTCGCCGAGCGGCTGGCCGCGATCGCGCCCGGCCCGGCCGGCGCCAAGCTCGACCGGGTGTTCTTCACCGGCTCGGGCTCGGAATCCGTCGATACCGCGCTGAAAATCGCACTTGCCTATCAACGTTCGATCGGCCAAGGCACCCGCACCCGCCTCATCGGCCGTGAACGCGGTTATCACGGCGTCGGCTTCGGCGGCATCTCCGTCGGCGGCATCGTCAACAACCGCCGCGTCTTCCCGCAGCTTCCCGGGTCCGACCATCTGCGCCACACCCATGACCCGGCGAAGAACGCGTTCGTCAAAGGGCAGCCCGAGCATGGTGCGGAGCTTGCCGACGACCTCGAAAGGCTCGTGGCGCTCCACGGCGCCGAGACGATCGCCGCCTGCATCGTCGAGCCCGTCGCCGGCTCTACCGGCGTGCTGATCCCGCCGAAGGGCTATCTCGAGCGGCTGCGCGCGATCTGCGACAGGCACGGCATTCTCCTGATCTTCGACGAGGTGATCACCGGTTTCGGCCGGCTCGGTGCGGCCTTTGCGACCGACTATTTCGGAGTCACGCCTGATATCGTCACCACCGCCAAGGGGCTTACCAACGGCGCGATCCCGATGGGCGCTGTCTTTGCCAGCCGCAAGGTGCACGACGCCCTGATGCACGGCCCGGAAGGCCAGATAGAGCTCTTCCACGGCTACACCTATTCCGGCCATCCGGCCGCCTGTGCCGCCGGCATCGCCACGCTCGACATCTATCGCGACGAAGGCCTCATGACGCGCGCCGCCGAGCTGCAGGACGACTGGCACGAGGCGATGCATTCGCTCAGGGGCCTGCCGCATGTCATCGACATCCGCACGATCGGCCTCATCGCCGGCATCGAGCTCAAGTCGCGCGACGGCGCGCCCGGTGCCCGCGCCTACGATGTCTTCGTCGATTGCTTCGAGCGGGGCCTGCTGATCCGCGTCACCGGCGACATCATCGCCTTCTCGCCGCCGTTAATCGCCGAAAAGCATCACTTCGGCGAGATCGTGTCGATCCTGGGCGATGCGTTGAAGCGGGTGGCGTGACGGCGGTCGCGCGCCGAGTGGTCCCTCCCCACAGGTGGGAGGGGCTTTGGCGCTCGTGGTAGGTGCATTCACAGGCCGTGCCTGCGCCCTTCCAGAAGCAGACTCAGCGTATCAGGATCGCCCGCAGATCATTGACATTCGTCCCGGTCGGGCCGGGAACGAAGAGGTCGCCGCTGGCCGCGAAGGCCGTCCAGGCGTCATGGCGCGCGAGGTGTGCGCGGGGATCGGCGCCTGCCGCCCGCATCCGGCCGATGCTCTCCCCGTCGGCGAAGGCCCCGGCATTATTCTCGGAGCCGTCAATGCCGTCCGTATCGGCGGCGAGTGCATCGATGCCGCTAAAGCCATCGATATCGAGCGCGAGCGACAACAGGAATTCGCTGTTGCGCCCGCCCCTGCCGTAATCGTCGCCGGAAATCGTCACCGTCGTCTCGCCGCCGGAGAGCAGTACCACCGGCTTGGGAAAGGGGCGGTTACGCAAGGCGACTTCCCGTGCGAGCGCCGCATGCATGCGGCCGATGTCGCGCGACTCGCCCTCGATCGCATCCGAGAGGATCATCGCCTCGACGCCGCTTTCCCGCGCCCGCGCCGCCGCCGCTTCCAGCGAAACGCTCGCCGAGGCGACGACATGGACCTCATTGCCGGCAAATGCCGGATCATCGGGCCCTGGCGCGCGTGCGGCATCGGAAGCGAGATGCGCCATCACCCGCTCCGGCAGGGCCATGCCATAGCGCGCAACGATCTCGTGCGCCTCTTCCAGGCTCGACCGGTCCGGCACCGTCGGACCGGACGCGACGAAGGCAGGATTGTCGCCCGGAACGTCGGAAACGACGAGGCTCACGACGCGGGCCGGCGCGGCGGCGAGCGCAAGCCGCCCACCCTTGATCCGTGAGACATGCTTGCGCACGACGTTCATGGCAGAGATCGGCGCTCCGGAGGCAAGCAGGGCCCTGTTGACGGCGATCTCGTCCTCCAGGGTCAAGCCGCCGGGCGGGGCAGGCAGGAGTGCCGAGCCGCCGCCGGAGATGAGCGCCACCACGAGATCGTCAGCGGTCAGTCCCTCGACCAGATCGAGGAGCGCCGAGGAAGCGGCAAGCCCCGCCTCGTCCGGCACCGGGTGAGCCGACTGCAGGACCTTTATCCGCTCGCATCTCTCGATGGGGCCGTGGCGAGCGACGACTATGCCTTCGAGCGGCCCGTCCCAGAGCCGCTCGAAGGCGGCCGCCATCTGGCTGGCGGCCTTGCCGCCGCCGATGACGATCGTGCGCCCTTTCGGCCGAGCAGGCAGATGCGCCCGAATGGCGGCCTCAGGATCGGCCGCAGCGACGGCCGCGTCGAAGAGGGAGGTCAGAAAGGAACGCGGATCGATCAATGCCATCAAATCAGCCCGGGATTTCGAGATCGTAGACGAAGATACCTTGGACGCCCCCGTCCGCCGCCGCAACGATTTTTGCGCCGGTCTTTTGATGTTCCGCGTCATGGTGATAGGCGCGCGCCATTCATGAGGTGCCTGCGGGCTCGAGGGCGCTGCCACGAGAAACCTTAAGAGCGAAGATCGCGGCCTTATCGGCCGCGCCCACCTCCGGACGGAAGCGGATGAAAGCGCAGTGGCGGATCAACGTATCCTCCCTCAGCGGACCTCCGCCCGCGCCCTCGGCCGGATGTCGTTGCGCTCATGCTGGAACACGGCCGGCGGCAGCGGCGGCAATCCGCGGATGATATCAGCCCCCTTCTCGCCCATCATGATCGTCGGGCCGTTTGTGTTGCAGGACGGGACCCGCGGCATCACCGAACTGTCGCAGACGCGCAGGCCCTCGATCCCACGGACTTTGAGCTCCAGGTCGACCACCGCCGCCGCGTCGGTGCCCATCCTGCAGGTGCCGACCGGGTGGTGGTCGGTCTTGGCGTTGGCGCAGCCATAGTCGAAGAGCTGGTCCTCGGTCACTACATCCTTGCCCGGCAAACGTTCGTCGAGGACGAAGGACTTCAGGGCCGGCTGCTGCATGATTTCGCGCGCGATCCTCAGGCCTTCGATCGACATCTTCCGGTCGTGCGGGTCCTCCCAGTAGTTCGGGTCGATCAGAGGCGCGGCTGCCGGATCGGCGGATGAGAGCCGGACGGTGCCCCGCGAGCGCGGGTGCAGGTAAGCGGAATTGAGAGTGACGCCGGCATTCTTGAGCCGCGCGACGCCGGCCTCGATGCCCGAACCGAGGCCGAGGTGAAACTGGATGTCCGGCGAGCGGGCATTCGGATCCGCATACCAGAACCCGCCGGTCTCGAAGAGCGACGACGCGACCGGGCCGGAGCGGAAGAGCACATATTGCAGCCCGGCCCAGAGCGTGCGGTGCAGTTTGGCGACGCCGTCATAGGTATGATCTCCGGTGCATTCGCAGATGACGAAGAGATCCAGATGGTCCTGGAGATTGCCGCCCACACCGGGGAGATCGTGCCGCACCTCGACCCCGACAGCGCGCAGGTGATCGGCCGGGCCGATGCCGGACTGCAGGAGCAGCTTCGGCGAGCCGATCGCGCCCGAGGAGACCAGCACTTCGCGCTCAGCGCGGACGATCTCGCTTCCCCTGCCCGTCGCGACCTCCACGCCGACGGCGCGCCCGCCCTCGAGCACGATGCGCGCGACGCGGGCGCCGGTGCGGACCGCGAGATTCGGGCGATCCTTGACCGGCGAGAGATAGGCGAGCGAGGCGGAGGAACGGCGGCGGTTGCGCTGCGTCAGCTGATAGAAGCCGACGCCCGCCTGCTGCTTGCCGTTGAAATCGTGATTGTAGGGAATGCCGAGCTCCTGTCCGGCGCGGATATAGGCGTCGCAGATCGGCAGCGCCGAAACCGGCATGGAGACGCCGAGCGGGCCGCCATAGGAATGATAATCGTCGGCGAAGCGCTGATTGTCCTCGGCCCGTTTGAAATAGGGAAGCACGCTGCGGTAGTCCCAGCCGGCGCAGCCGTCCTCACCCGCCCAGAGATCATAGTCCGCCGCATTGCCGCGGGTATAGAGCTGTGCATTGATGGAGGAACCGCCGCCGATCACCTTGGCCTGAGTATAGCGCAGCACCCGGCCCTTCATGTGCTTCTGCGGCACCGTGTGCCAGCCCCAGCTTGCGACCCCCTTCGTCATCTTGGCGAAGCCGGCCGGCATGTGGAACAGCGGATTCCAGTCGCCGCCGCCGGCTTCGAGCAGCAGCACCCTGACGTCCGGGTCCTCGCTCAGGCGATTGGCGAGCACGCAGCCGGCCGGACCGGCCCCGGTGATGATGTAGTCGTATGTCATTCACATGTCCTCAAAGTCACGCGCTTCGGGCGCGGTATCAGCGTCGGGCCCCTCATCCGGCTGCCGCCACCTTCTCCCCGCAGGCGGGGAGAAGGGACTCGCGGCAACCACTCGCCACCATCTCGTCGGCGCACCTCCCCTCTCCCCGCCTGCGGGGAGAGGGCTAGGGTGAGGGGCAGATCTCACGACCAGCGAGAGGAAAATTCACAACCGCCCGATCGACAATCCACCATCCGCCTGGATGACCGAGCCGGTGGCGAAGCCGAATTTGCCGCCGGCGAGGCCTGCGACGATATTGCCGATATCCTCGGGCTCGCCCCAGCGCCGCATCGGCACCAGGCCGCCTGCGATCAGCGCGTCGTATCTGCCGGAAACGGCAGCCGTCATATCCGATCGGATGATGCCGGGGCGGACTTCGAAGACCGCGATGCCGGTCTCGGCGAGCCTCAGCGCCAGGCCCTGGCTGAAGGCCGCAAGCCCCGCCTTGCTCATGCAGTAGTCGAGACGCTCCGGCGACGTCATCGCGGCCGAGACCGAGGTGATGTTGATGATCGAGCTCTGCGCTCGAATCTCGCTCGCGAGCATCGCCTTCAGCACGACCTGGGTGAAAAACACCGTACCGCGCAGATTGACGCCGACGATCGCGTCGAAATTCTCCGGCTTCAGATCGAGAAAATCGCCGCGCACGACGGAGGCGATCCCGGCATTGTTGACGAGACAGTCTATCCGCCCGAACTCCGCAACCACCCCGTCGACGGTCGCCTGATGGCTCGAAAGGTCGGCGAGATCGGCGCGCAGGAAGATCGCCCGGGCGCCGAGCGCGTTTAGTTCGGCGATTACGGGCGCAATGCCCTGCGCATCGCCAATGCCGGTGATGGCGATGTCGAATCCGCTCACGGCGAGCGCCCGGGCAATACCGAGCCCGATGCCTCTGCGGCCGCCGGTGACGATCGCGACGGGGCGTGCCTTCTCAGTCATGACCGCAGATCCTGTTTCACGATATGGTCGGCGACACGCAGCGCCTGGGCTGCTACGGTCAGCGCCGGATTGACGGCGGCGGAGGTCGGCAGAAAGCCGGCATCGACGACGAAGAGATTCGGATGATCGAAGGCACGGCAATAGACGTCGAGCGGCGCCTGGCCGGGATCATTGCCGATCCGGACCGTGCCACACTGATGCGAGGGCGTCCGCTTGTCGAAGGCCCGCGCGAGCACGATCGGGAAACCGGCTTTCTTCAGCACCTCCTTCAGCTTGGCGACGAGGTCGAGATGGGCCTGCCAGTTGGTGCGCACCCATTTCAGCACAACGCGCTCGCCGTCGACCATGACGCGGCTTTCCGGTGACGGCAGGTCCTCGCTCATGGCGTAGAAGTCGATGCCGCGGGCGGACACCCGGTCGAGCAGCCATTCCGGCACCGACGGCATATTCGCCTTGAGGATCGCGCCGGAGATGCGGCCGAGAAGCTGGATGTTGCCGAGCGGCGGCCCGCCGGCCCCGTCGGACAGATAGAAGTCGTTGAGGCCGAAGGTCTTCTGATAGACGGAATCGTTGCGGTACCAGGGGCTGAGCGCGATGACCGCGCTCGAATTGTGATTCATGAAATTGCGGCCGACCTGATCGGATCGGTTCGCAAGGCCCATCGGGTTCCTGTCGTCGGCCGATCGCAGCAGCAGTACGGCCGACTGCACCGCGCCGGCGCAGAGAATGACGAGCTTCGGCGAAAGACCGTGCTCTGCCCCGTCCTTGGCATAGAACACCGTTTCGATCGCCTTGCCGTCCGGCCCGGTTGCGAGCCTCGTCACCCGCGAGCCGGTCTGCAGCCGCACGTTCGGAAATTTCAGCGCCGCCGCCAGCGCCGCCGTTTCGGCATCCATCTTGCCGTCGGATGAGTTCGGATGCGCGTCCCACGGGGTCTTGCCCTTGGCGAGCCAGCGCTCGACATCGACGCCGAGCGGCAGGGAATAGGGATGGAGGCCGATCTCGGCCAGGCGCTCGCGGACCATGGCGATCGCAGGTTCGTCCGGCACCGGGCCATGGGGATAGCCGCTCGAATGAGCGGGTTCCGTCGGGTCCTCGCCCAGTTTGCCTCGCACCTGGTAAAGCTGCTCCGCCTTGGAATACCACGGCTCGAGCTCCTCATAGGAAAAGGGCCAGGCGGGGGAGACGCCGTCCCGATGCTGCATCACCTCGAAATCCTCCCGGCGATAGCGGGTCAGCACCGCGCCGTAGAATTTCGAATTGCCGCCGACATTGTAGTAATTGCCTGGATTGAAACCGGGCCCGCCCGCCTCGTACCAGGTCTCCTTCGGGCGGAAATGGCCGCGCTGGAAGATCGCCCTCTGGTCGCGATTGACCGGCAGGTCCTCGATATGAGAGCCCGCTTCGAGGATCAGGATCTCGGCTCCCGAGGCAGCAAGGCCGGCAGCGACGGTTGCGCCGCCGACCCCCGATCCGATGATGACGATATCCGGCTGGCTCTCCATCGACTTCCTCATGCAATGCGCTTTTCACTTTGCGGGTCGAAGAAGACGGCCTTGTCGAGATTGAAGGCGAGCCGCGACGTCTGGCCTGGCGCAATGCGCGCATCGGCTCTGAGCCTTGCGACGATTTCCTTGCCGCCGAGCCTCGTGACGGCAAAGGTATCGGAGCCGGCCGGCTCGACCACCTCGATCAGGCATTCGCCTTCGGCGACGAATTGCGCATTGCGATCCGCCCCGTCCGGGTCGGTCAGCGCTTCCGGACGGATGCCGAAGACCACCTCTTTGCCGGCATAGGCGGAGAGCGCGCCGTTATGCGGCACGGCGAGTCTCAAGGGCTCGGCATTCGGCCGCGCCAGTGTCACCGAGACCTGCGAGCCCGCGGTCTCGATCCGCGCTTTGAGCAGGTTCATCGCCGGCGAGCCCATGAAATCGGCAACGAACATGTTGGCCGGATTGTTGTAGATCTCCGCCGGCGTTCCGAATTGCTGCAACACGCCGTCCTTCAGCACCGCGATCTTGGTTGCAAGCGTCATTGCCTCGATCTGGTCGTGCGTCACGTAGACGATCGTCGTCTTCATGCGGTGGTGCAGCCGCTTGATCTCGGTGCGCATGTCGACGCGCAGCTTCGCGTCGAGGTTGGAGAGCGGCTCGTCGAACAGAAAGACCTGGGGATTGCGCACCAGCGCCCGGCCCATGGCGACGCGCTGGCGCTGGCCGCCGGAAAGCTGGCTCGGCTTGCGGTCGAGGAGGTGGCCGATCTGCAGCATGTCGGCAACCTGCCTGATCGCCTTTTCGCGCTCCTCCTTCGGCACGCCGCGGATCTCCATGCCGAAGGCGATGTTACCGGCAACCGTCATGTTGGGATAGAGCGCATAGGACTGGAACACCATGGCGATGTCGCGCTTCGATGGGTGCAGCCCCGAAACCGAGCGGCCGCTGATTGCTATGTCACCGGAGGTGAACGGTTCGAGGCCGGCGATCGTGTTCAGAAGCGTCGACTTGCCGCAGCCGGAGGGGCCGACGAGCACGAGGAAGCCGCCTTCTTCGATCTCCAGGTTGATGTCCTTCAAGATCTCGAGTGCGCCGTAGGACTTGCGCAGATTGGTGATCTTCAGAAACGACATGGCTTATCCTTTCACGGCGCCGGACATCAGTCCGCGGACGAAGTAGCGGCCGGACACGATATAGACGAGGAGCGTTGGCAGGGCGGCGAGAATCGCGCCCGCGAAGTGGACATTGTATTCCTTGACCCCGGTCGACGAGCTCACGAGATTGTTGAGCGCCACCGTCATCGGCGTCGAATAGGGTCCGGAGAACGAGGCCCCGAACAGAAAGTCGTTCCAGATGTTGGTGAACTGCCAGATGACGGAGACGACGATGATCGGCCCGGATGAAGGCAGCAATATCCGCCGGAAGATCTGGAAGAAGCTCGCGCCGTCGATCTGCGCCGCGCGCACGAGTTCGGTCGGGAAAGCCTCGTAGTAATTGCGGAAGTAGAGCGTCGTGAAGCCGATGCCGTAGACCACATGCACGAGGATCAGACCCCAGATCGAGCCGGCGATCCCGAGAATGCCGAGGATGCGCGCCATCGGGATAAGCACGATCTGGAAGGGGATGAAGCATGAGAGAAGCAGCATGCCGAAGAAGATGTTCGCGCCGGGGAAGCGCCATTTGGTCAGCACGTAGCCATTGAGCGCCCCGATGATCGTCGAGATCGCCACGGCCGGAACGACCATCAGGATCGAATTGATGAAGAAGGGGCGAAGGCCCGTCGGCTGCACGCCTATCTGCGCCGTCGACCAGGCCGAGAGCCACGGTTCGACGGTCCAGGTCTGAGGCAGGTTGAGCATGCCGCCCTGTCGGATTTCGTCCAGCGGCTTCAGGGAATTCACCACCATCACGTAGAGCGGCAGCAGCGAATAGAGCGCGAAGAGGATCAGCGCCGAATAGATCAGAGCGCGCGTCAGGCGGTTGTGCGAGATGACGTTCTCGGGACTGGGAGCGCCCATCAGCGTTTTCCTCCCCGGATTTCGGAATAGAGATAGGGAACGATGATCGAGAAGATCATCACCAGCATGACGATCGCCGACGAGGCGCCGATCGCCATCTGGTTTCGGGTGAAGGTGTAGGAATACATGAACGTCGCCGGCAGCTCGGTCGCCTGCCCCGGCCCGCCGCCGGTGAGCGCGATGATCAGGTCGTAGGCCTTGATGGCGAGATGGGCAAGGACGACGAAGGCCGAAAGGAAGACCGGCCGCATCAAGGGAATGATGATCCGCCGGTAGATGGTCGGCGTGGTCGCCCCGTCGATCTGCGCGGCCTTGATGATCTCGTTGTCGACGCCGCGGAGCCCCGCCAGGAACATCGCCATGACGAAGCCGGTCGACTGCCAGACGGCGGCGATGACGACGCAGTAGATCGCGTAGTTGCGGTCCTTGATCCAGTTGAACGAGAAGCTCTCCCAGCCCCAGAGATGCATTGTGTTCTCAAGGCCGATGCCGGGATCGAGGAACCATTTCCATGCGGTACCGGTGACGATGAAGGAGAGCGCCATCGGATAGAGATAGATCGGCCGCAAAAAGCCCTCTGCACGGATCTTCTGGTCGAGCAGGATCGCGAGCCCGAGGCCGAGCACCGAGCAGATGGCGATGTAGAGCGTTGCGAAGATCGCCAGGTTGCTGACCGCCCGCCACCAATGCGGCAAGGCCCAGAGCCGGCTGTAATTGCTCAAGCCGACAAAATCGTAGGAGGGCAGCATGCGGCTGTTCGTCATCGACAGAAAGCCGGTATAGGCGATGAAGCCGTAGACGAAGACCAGGACTATCAGAAAGCTGGGAGCGAGCACGAGCTTCGGCAGAAGCTCCTGCAGCCGGGCGCGGCTATCCATGTTCGTTACCACCATTGACGCATTGTTTAGTTCCTCCCGCCCGATTGCCCCTCTCCTCGGGTTTAACCCGAGGACTAGCCCTCTCCCCGCTTGCGGGGAGAGGGGACCGGTCGTGCCGCGCCCGCGCCCGAAGGACACGAGGGGGCACTGGAGCTTGCCGCGGGTCCCTTCGCACGCGGGGAGAAGGTGCCGGCAGGCGGATGAGGGGCAGTGACAGCCCCCTTACTTCGCCGACTCGACCGCCGAGACGAGCTCCTGCACGGCCTCTTCCGAGTTGAGCTCGCCGTTGAACTGGCGCGTGACCACGTCGTAGATCGCGTTCTTGACGGCAGCCGGATTGGCATGGCCGTGAGCCATGGAGCCGAAGAGCGTACCGTTGGCATTGGCTTCCGCGAGGTCCTTGATGCCCTTCTTGCCGCAGGCGTCGAAATCGGTGTCCGGGACGTCGGTGCGGGCTGGAACGGAACCCTTGACGACGTTGAAGGCCGACTGGAACGCCGGGCTCTCGATTGCCGAGGCCATCTGCAGCTGTGCCGGAACCTTGTCCTCCGAAACCTTGAACATCGCGAACTGGTCGGAGTTGAAGGTGACGGAACCTTGCGTCCCGGGAAAGCGCATGCAGACAAAATCGGTACCGGGCACCTTGTTCGCCTTCAGGAACTCGCCCTTCGCCCAGTCACCCATGAACTGCAGGCCGGCCTTGTTCTCGATGACCATGGCAGAGGCGAGATTCCAGTCGCGGCCGGAGAAGTTTTCGTCCACATAGGAGCGCAACTTCGTCATGCGATCGAAGGCTTCCTTCATTTTGTCGCCGCCGAGCGCCGCCGGATCGAGGTCGATGAAAGCCTGCTTGTAGAAGTCGTTGCCCAGCGAAAGAACCACGGCGTCGAAGATCGTCGCGTCCTGCCAGGGCTGGCCGCCATGGGCGATCGGCGTGATGCCCTGCTCCTTGAACTTGTCGAGCAGTGCGATCAGCTCCTCCCAAGTGGTCGGTTCCTTGGCGCCGGCCTTGTCGAGCGCGGCTTTGTTGATCCAGACCCAGTTGGTCGAGTGGACGTTTACCGGCGCGGCGATCCAGTGGCCGTCATATTTGGAGAATTGCTGCAGGGCATCCGGAACAACCTTGTCCCAGCCTTCCTTGGCGGCGACCTCGTCCAGATTGCCGAGGGCGCCTTCCTTGGCCCAGTCGAGAATGTCGAAGCCGAGCATCTGCACGGCCGTCGGCGCATTGCCCGCGGTGACGCGGGCACGAAGCACGGTCATCGCTTCGGTGCCGCCGCCGCCGGCGACCGGCATGTCGGTCCAGCTGATGCCCTTGCTCTCCAGGTCCTTCTTGAGGACGTCAAGGGCCGCGGCTTCGCCGCCGGACGTCCACCAGTGCAGTACTTCCACATTCTCGGCTGCGCGCGCGGCTGTCGCCGCCAACATCAGTGCTGCAACAGCAGTCGTCGTCATGAACTTGCGCATCGTTATCCTCCCGTTTGCAAGTTACCGAAGCGGAATCTCCTCCGCTCTTTCCTGATGCCGCCCGGTTCCCGCGGACGGCATGGCCTGCGACGAGCATCGCCCGGCCAATTCAAGACGTTACACCCTTTCGCCGATTACGAAACCTCGCCCCTTCCTCTTCTCAGCGCGGCATCCACCAGTTCGTGCGCTGGCCGATATGCATGTTGAGCGTCTTCGTCTCCGTATAGTCCTCGACCGCGTGGCGGCCGAGCTCGCGGCCGAGCCCGGACTGCCGATAGCCGCCGAAAGGCAGCTCCGATGCGCCATCCATGAAGGTGTTCATCCAGACCGTGCCGGCGCGCACGCGCCGCCCGATCGTCAGGCACGTGTCGAAGTCGCGGCTCCAGACACCCGCGGAAAGTCCGTAATCGATCGAATTGGCGATGCGGATCGCCTCCTCCGTCGTCTGAAACGTCAGGACGGAGAGAACCGGCCCGAAGACCTCCTCTCGGGCTACCGCCATTTCCGGCCGAACCGCCGACAGGATGGTCGGCGCCATGAATTGCCCCATGCCGAGATCGAGCGTGGTACCGCCATGGGCTATTCTCGCGCCTTCGTTCGATGCCGAAGAAACATAGCCGGCGATCTTTTGCAGGTGCTGCGGCGTGATGATCGCGCCGACCTGCGTTTCGGGGTCGAGCGGATCTCCGACCTTGACCTTGGCCGAGAGGCCGGCGATGCGCGCCGTCACCTCCTCGGCGATATCGCGATGCAGGATCAGCCGCGAGCCGGCATTGCAGCATTCGCCGGCATTGAAATAGGCGCCGAAGACGGCCGCATCGATGAATTCGTCCAGATTTGCGTCCGGAAAGACGATCTGCGGGTTCTTGCCGCCCAGTTCCAGCGAGACCTTCTTCAGGGTCTGCGCGGCGTTTGCCATCGTCAGGCGGCCTATTCCGGTCGATCCGGTGAAGGAGACCATGTCGACATGCGGGTGAGTGGTGAGCGCCGCGCCGGCCTCGGGCCCCGTGCCGACGATGATGTTCACGGCCCCCTTGGGCACGCCGGCCGCTTCCAGTATTTCGCCGAGAACCAGCGTCGAGGCCGAGGTGAGTTCCGAGGGCTTCACCACGGTCGTGCAGCCTGCGGCAAGCGCAAAGGGCAACTTCTGGCTGACAATCAGGAAAGGGAAGTTCCAGGGCGTGATGATCGATACCACGCCGATCGGCTCTCGCAGCACGACACCGAGCGTACCCTCCCCGAGCGTGTTGTAGCTTTCGCCGGAGAGCTCGCGGGCAAGTGCTGCCGCATAGCGCCAGATGTCGGCGGCACCCGCCAACTCGCCCTTCGCCTGGGTGATCGGCTTGCCCGACTCGACCGAGTCGAGGAAAGCCAGTTCATCCGCGCGCGCGGCAATCATGTCGGCGGCCCTGAGCAGGATCAACGACCGCTCCGAGGCGGTCATGCGCGGCCAGGGGCCTTCGTCGAAGGCGCGTCGCGCGGCGGCGATCGCGCGTTCGGCATCCGTTTTCGTCGCCGCCTGGTAGCGGCTGACGACGACGCCGTGACCCGGCGCCAGGCGCTCGATCGTGCGGCCCTCGGCGCCATCCACCCATTGGCCGTCGATCAGCATCCGGAATTCGCGGGTCTCGTAGTCGCCGAGCGCCTTCGGCCTCACCAGCACCGTCATCACCATTCTCCCTTGAAGCGGGCTTCACGCTTTTCGCTGAAGGCGGCGACGCCTTCCTTGAGGTCGCCGGTCTTTGCGACGAGGATCGATCCCAGCGCTTCCACCGCCGCGCCCTTGTCCTCGCCGCTCGCAGAGGCGATCATCAGTTTCGATATTTCGAGCGCCGCCGGTCCGCGGGCGGCGACTCGCGCGGCATAGTCGCGCGCAGCCGCCATCACCGCTCCGGTTTCGACGACCGCGTCGACGAGCCCTTCGCTCCTGGCATCCGCCGCCGAGAACATCTCGCCGCCGAGAACCATGCGGCGAACGATCTGCGCGCCGAAGCGCGCGACCAGGCGCTGCGTGCCCGACCAGCCGGGGACCATCCCCAGGCTTGTCTCCGGAAGACCGATCTTCACCTGTTTTTCGGCCAGACGGATATCCGCCGCCGCCGCGAGCTCCAGACCGCCACCGAGCGCGTGGCCGTTGAGTGCCGCGATCACCGGCATGCGCAGCGTGGCGAGCCGCTCGAAAATGCGGTGGCCGAAACGCACCCAGTCATGACCAAAGGCGGCCGGCGCCATGCCGCCCCAGGCCTTGATATCGCCGCCGGCCGAAAAGGCCTTGCCCTCGCCGGTCAGGATGAGGACACGCACCTCGCGTTTCGCCTCGACGGCATCGCAGGCCGCGCCAAGCGCCTTCAGCATGTCGATGTCGAGAGCATTGAGCTTTTCCGGCCGCGCAACGGTCATAATCGCGATCTGGTCGTCGAAATCGATGCGGATGCGTTCCTCAGACATCGGCGCCTCCCGTGAGCCGGCGCGGAGCCTTGGCGGGCAGCTTCAGACCGATCGACTTCTCGCCGAACAGTGCCGCATCCATCGTCTTCAGCTCCTCGGAGACGATCAGCGGAAAGTCCGACTGACCGAGGACATGCGTTTCGAGGTCGACGCCGGGGGCGATTTCAGTGAGCACGACGCCCTCCGGCGTCAGTTTCATGACGCAGCGCTCGGTGACGTAGGTAATGTCCTGCCCCTGTTCGACGGCCCGGCGGCCGGAGAAGGTGACGTGTTCGACTTCGCGGACGAGCTTCTTCAGCTTGCCTTCCTTCTCGATGATCAGCCGGCCATCGGCGACCGCCAGCTTCGCGCCCGCATTGAACATGCCGGAGAAGACTATCTTCTTCGCCCTTGCGGTTATGTCGACGAAGCCGCCCGCCCCCGCCGTCACATGTGGGCGGAAGCTGAGCTTCGAGACGTTGACGGAGCCGGTGCGGTCGATTTCGAGGAAGGAGAGCAGCGAGGCATCGAAGCCTGCACCCTGGAAATAGGTGAACTGGTACGGAGACGGCATGAAGGCGTCCGCATTCGAGGCGCAGCCGAAGGCGAAATCGAGGAGCGGCACACCGCCGACGGCACCCTGCTCGATGACCCAGGTCACTGCGCCGTGCAGACCCTCTTCGATGAGGATGCGCGGTACGTTGGCGGAAATGCCGAAACCGAGATTGACCGCACTGCCCGCCTCGAGCTCCTGGGCGACGCGGCGCGCGATCACCTTCTGGACATTGAATTCCGGCAGTCGGAAACTGTCGAGCGGTCGGAAAATCTCGCCGGAAATGGCGGGATCGTAGAGCGTCTGCGTCGTCTGCTTCTGATCGGTGTCCACGACGACATAATCGACCAGGACGCCGGGCACGCGCACATCATGGGGTTTCAACGAGCCTTCCTTGGCTATCCGTTTCACCTGGGCGATGACGATGCCGCCATTGTTGCGGGCCGCAAGCGCCTGGTCGAGGCCGCCGAGATAGGCGCCCTCGTGTTCATAGGTGAGATTGCCGCGCTCATCGGCTGTCGTCGCACGGATGATCGCCACCTCAGGCGCGATCGCCTTGAAATAGAGCCAGTCCTCGCCCTCGAAGGAGATCTTCTTCACGACCGGTTCGGCGGCGGCGGACGCATTCATCGCGCAGCCTTCGCGCGACGGGTCGACAAAGGTGTCGAGCCCGACCTTTGTCATCACGCCCGGACGCTTGGCCGCCGCCTCGCGATGCATGTCGAAGAGAATGCCGGAGGGAATATTATAGGCCGCCACCTCGTTCGCTCCGATCATCTGCCAGATCAGCGGCGGCTCGGCGCTCGACGGTCCTGAAGGATAGGAGCCGCCGACGATCTTCTTCAGAAGACCCTTCCGGGCGATGTAGTCGACTCCCTTGATGCCGCTCATGTCGCCGGCGGCGATCGGATGCAGTGTCGTCAGATCGCGCGGATGGCCGGTCGCCTCAAAGTGTTCGCCGATCGCCTTCAGCATCAGGTCCGGACAACCGAGACCGCTGGAGGACGAGACCGAGACGACCGCTCCGTCCGGAATCAGGCCGGCCGCTTCAGCCGGGGAAACATGCTTGGTCGTCGTCATGCGCATCACAATCCCGTTTCGATCTCGGCGGCCGCGCCGGTAGCCGCCGCCTTGACCACAGCGAGGCCCGTGGCGAGCGACCAGACGCCATCCTCCCCGCTCGCCGCCGGACGGCCATTGCCCCCGATCGCGGCATGGAAAGCCTCGAGCGCCGTCTCGTAGAGATTGCGGTGATCGAGCGGCAATTCGCTCTCGCCCTCTTCGTTGCGCAGCACGACTGTGCCCACAGGCCGCTGCGTCATCACGTTGCGGCCGATCAGCGACCCGGCGGTTCCGTGCACTTCCAGACCCGTCTCGGCATATTTCGTCGTGAAGGCATCGTGGAACTGGGCGATGACGCCGGAGCGGAAACGGAGCACGCCCATGACCCCGTCCTCGAGGCCTTCCTTGCCCATGCCGGCGCTGTGGCTGATCGCGACAGCCTCGATCGGATCGTCGTTCAGCACAAAGCGCAGCGTGTCGGCGTCGTGCACGGTGATATCGAGAATGACGCCGCCGCCCGCCTCCGGTTTGTCGAGCCGCCAGCCCTGGAGGTGCGGCGGCAGATAGACGGCATGGAAGACCCGCGCCGCGATCGGCCGGCCGATCCGGCCCGCTGCAATCGCCTCCCGCATCGCCCGATGCGTGGCGGCGTTGCGCAAATGATGATTCGTGCCGAGCACGACGCCGGCCTCGCAGGCCTTGAGCACCATTTCGCAGCCGTCATTGAGGTTCATTGCCAGAGGCTTCTCGCAGAGAACGTGCTTGCCGGCGCGGATCGCCGCGAGCGCCTGGTCGTGGTGAAGTTCGTTCGTCGTCGAGATATAGACTGCGTCCACATCCGGATCACCGACAAGCTCGTCGACGCTCGTCACAGCCTTTCCGATGCCATTTTCCGCCGAATAGGCCTCCCCCCGCTCCGCGCTTGAGCTCATCAGCGAGACGACCTCGCCACCTGCCGCGCGGATGGCGCCGATCACCCATTCGTGCGCGATCGTGCTCGCACCGATCAGTCCCCAGCGAATCATGACGAAACCTCCTTCACCCTGCGTCCGGCGGCAGCACCGCAGCTCTGGCGAATGGCGAGCCGGACCGGGCTGACGATCGCCTCCGGCTCGACACGGCCGCGATTGATCTGTTTCAAGAGCAGTTCCGCCGCCCGCTCACCCATGCCCTGCGGGTCGACGGAAACCGTGGTCAGCGCCGGCACCGCGGTCTTCGCCTCGATCACGTCGTCGAAGCCGATCACCGCGAAATCCTCGCCTGGCTCCAGCCGGCGCGCGCGCAATCCGTCGCATACACCGAAAGCGACGGCATCGTTGAAACAAAGCGCCGCGGTCGGTCGCTCCTTCAGCATCATTGCCTGCTCGATCGCCGTCACGCCGCCGGCGCGCGAGGGCGCCGAACCGATGATCAGGTCGTCGCAGACCTCGAGGCCAGCCTCCCGAAGGGCGTCGCGATAGCCGCGCATGCGCGCTTCGAAGACCGCAGTGTCGGCGAAGCCTCCGAGGAAGGCGACGCGGCGATGGCCACGCTCGACCAGATGACGCACGGCGGCAACGGCGCCGGCGTGATTGTCCGAAGTCAAGGAGGATACGCCGGCGCCTGCGATGTCGCGCACGACGAGCACGACCGGAATGCCGGCAGCACCGAGCGGCGCGAGATCGGCGGCTTCCGTTCCACGCGCCGGCGATATGATGAGACCCGATACCCCGTGTTCGCGCATCGAGGCGATGACCTCGCGTTGGCGCGCAAGCTTCTCGCCGGTATTGGCGAGGAACTGCACGAAACCGGCAGACTGGACGACCTCGTCGACGCCGACTGCAAGCTCCGCAAAGAAGCTGTTCGTGAGATCGTTGACGACAATCCCGATGATCTTCGATCTGGCCTGACGCAGATTGGCGGCACTGCGATTATACACATAGCCGAGCTCGCGGATCGCTGCATTGACCTTCGCGCGCGTCGATTCATTGACGAGCGGACTCCCCTGCAGCACGAGCGACACGGTCGACTTCGACACGCCGGCGGCGCGCGCAATGTCGACAACCGTCACCCGCTCCTTCCCCATGAACATCCTCCCGTCCGGTTTTCACCTCTTGCATTCTTCTTAATTGGAACGTTCCAACCTCGTCAAGGGGCTTCCGTCAACTTTTTTGCGCGACTTTGCATGTTGACCTGCGCCTCATACGACTGGAATCTTCCTCCTAACCAGCTGATATCACTAGCCCAAGAGGATTACGTCCATTCGGAAAGGCAGCTAATCCAATAGGTGAGTATCCTTGTCACCCAGGAGGAAAATTGCTTTTCGCCTTGATATTTGGATCGGTCTAAATTATTCGATGGGCGAACCAGAGGAGGATTCAAAGCCGATGACCCGCATTTTTCTGCCGCACCGCGACGGTTCGCTCGAAGAATACCGGCTTCGGGGAGCACCCATCGTCCGGCCCAGCGCGCCCCCAACTTTCAATCGCATCGCCTATGCGGCTGCCCATGTCGTTTCCGATCCGGTTCGCGACGGCGACCCTTGGGGAAATCCGGCGATCGACTGGGAGGCGACGATGGCCTTCCGCCATCACCTTTGGGGGCTGGGTTTCAGGATCGCCGAAGCGATGGACACCGCTCAGCGCGGCATGGGGCTTACATGGCCGGCGGCGCAGGAACTGATCCGGCGCTCGCTCCGCGAGGCGCGAAGCGTTTCCGGCGCGGATATCGCCTGCGGTGCAGGCACGGACCATCTTCCGCCCACCGAAGCGCGCTCCATCGACGACGTCGTTGCCGCCTATGAAGAGCAGATCGGTTTCGTCGAGGCCGAAGGCGGTCGCGCGATCATGATGGCCAGCCGGGCGCTTGCCCGCGTGGCACGTTCCCCCGACGACTACCGGCGCGTCTATGGCCGCATCCTGTCCCAGACCAGGGACAAGGTCGTGCTTCACTGGCTGGGCGACATGTTCGACCCACAGCTTAAGGGCTATTGGGGTTCGGAGAACTTCTCCCAAGCGCTGGAGACCGTGCTGGCCATCATCGGCGAGAACAGCGCCAAGATCGAAGGCATCAAGATTTCCCTGCTCGACAACGCCAAGGAACTGGCGCTTCGCAGCCGCTTGCCGGAAAACGTGCTCTGCTTCACTGGCGACGACTTCAACTATGCGGAACTGATCGAGGGCGATGGCGAGAAATACAGCCACGCACTGCTTGGCATCTTCGATGCCGTCGCGCCATCGGCATCGAAGGCGCTCGCGGCCCTAGCCGGGGGCGATCTTGCGACCTTTCGCGGCGTCATCGAGCCGACCGTGCCGCTCTCGCGCAAGATCTTCGAAGCGCCGACGCAATACTACAAGGCCGGCGTCGTCTTCCTGGCCTGGCTGAATGGCCATCAGCGGCATTTCACCCTGCCGGCCGGCCTGCAATCGGCCCGCGGATTGCTCCATTATGCCGAGATCTTCCGCCTGGCGGATCAGGCCAATGTGCTCGACAAGCCGGAACTCGCGGCGGCACGCATGCGCAATCTGCTGTCCGTCCTGGGGGTGGAGCAGGCGTAGATCTCGCCTGATCGCGTCCTCATTTGGGCCGATTGTGCCCTTCATCCCGTTGCCGCGACCTTCTCCCCGCTCGCGGGGAGAAGGCTAGTCCTCGGGTTAAACCCGAGGAGAGTGGCAATTTTCGCGACGCAAACCTAAGCCGCCAGCCCTTTCTTGGCCAGCATCGCGTCCGGGCTCGGCAGCTTGCCGCGGAAAGCCCTGTAGGCGTCTTCCGGATCGAGGGAGCCGCCGACCGAATAGATATTGTCCTTCAGTTTGGCCGCCATCGCCGGGTCGAAGGGATCGCCGGTATCCTCGAAGGCCGCGAATGCATCGGCGTCGAGCACCTCCGACCACATGTAGGAATAGTAGCCGGCCGAGTAGCCGTCGCCGGAGAAGACGTGAAGAAAATGCGGGCTGCGGTGGCGCATGACGATCGACTTCGGCAGTCCGATCTTTTCGAGCGTCGCCGCTTCGAGCGCCATCGGATCGCCGACCGCTTCTGCCGTGTGATAGGCCATGTCGACGAGCGCCGAGGCGGTAAACTCGACCGTCGCAAAGCCGGAATTGAACGTCCGCGCCGCCAGAACTTTGTCGAGCAGCTCCTGCGGCATCGGCTCGCCGGTCCTGTAGTGCACCGCATATTTCCTGAGAATCTCCGGTACTGTCAGCCAATGCTCGTAGAGCTGCGACGGCAACTCCACGAAATCGCGCGAGACGCCCGTACCCGACACGGACGGATAGGTGACATTCGAAAGCATGCCGTGCAGCGCATGGCCGAATTCGTGGAAGAGCGTGCGGGCGTCGTCGATCGAGAGTAGCGCCGGCTTGCCCTCGGCGGGCTTCGCGAAGTTGCAGACATTGTACACGATCGGGATTTCGCCAATCGCGCCGTTCTTGAGCTTCAGCCTGTGCTGCGACTGAAAGGAGCTCATCCAGGCGCCGGAGCGTTTCGAGGAGCGCGCGAAATAATCGCCGAGGAAAAGGGCCGTAAGCCCGCCGGAGGCATCACGGATCTCGAAGACGCGGACGTCCGGGTGATAGGCGGGAATGCCTTTCTTCTCGGTCGCCGTGATGCCGAAGAGGCGCTGGGCAACGGCGAAGCAGGCGCCGATGATCTTCTCCAGCTGCAGATAGGGCTTCAGGTCGCTTTCCGAGAAGCTGAATTTCAGCGACCTGAGTTTCTCCGCATAGTGGCGCCAGTCCCAAGGCATGACCTCGTGATTGCGGCCCTCTTCGGCAATGAGCGTTGCGAGGTCCGCCTCCTCTTCGCGAGCCCGCGCCACCGCCTTTTCCCACACCTGCATCAGCAGGCCGTTCACGGCTTCGGGCGTCTTCGCCATGGTGTTGTCGAGCTTCAGCGCCGCGTAATTTTCATAGCCGAGCAGTTTCGCCTTCTCCGCCCGGAGAGCGAGCGTTTCGGCGATGATGCCGCGATTGTCGGTCTCGCCGCCATTTTCCCCCCGCGCCGTCCATGCCCTGAAAGCCTGTTCGCGCAGTTCCCGTCTTTCCGAGAAGGTCAGGAACGGCTCGATGATCGAGCGCGACAACGTGACCGCATATTTGTCTTCTTCGCCGCGCTCACGCGCGGCCGCCGCCATCGCATCTCTCAGGAAATCCGGAATCCCGGTCAGGTCCTCTTCGCTCGACAGCATGAGCGCCCAGTCCTTCTCGTCCGCCAGGACGTTCTGCCCGAACCTGGCGCCGAGGCCGGCGAGCTTCTCGTTGATCGCCGCGAGGCGCTCCTGCCCGGGCTTTTCAAGCTTGGCGCCCGCTTTCACGAAGCTCTTCCAGTGCCGCTCCAGAACGCGCAGGGCCTCGACGTCGAGGCCGAGCTCTCCCCGTTTCTCCCACAGTGCGTCGATGCGGCCGAAGAGCGCCGGGTTGGTGCCGATCTTCGAATAATGACGCGACATTTTGGGCGCGATCTCGCGCTCCAGCGCCTGGATCACCTCGTTCGTGTGGGCACCCGCCTTGCTCCAGAAGAGAGCGGAGACGCGCGAAAGTTCATCGCCGGCGATTTCCAGCGCGACGACCGTGTTATCGAAGGTGGGATCCTCCGGATTGTTTGCAATGGCCTCGATCTCCGCCTCGTGGCTCGCCAGTGCCGCATCGAAGGCAGGCGCGAAATCCTCGTCCATGATCGCCTCGAACCGCGGCAGGCCCTCGTGTCCGGTCCAGTCGACGAGGGCGGGATTGAGCGAAGCGCTGTCGGTCATCAGGATTCCTTTCGAATGCGGGAGCGCGGCGAAAACCGCGAAGCGGGTGCTTGAAGTGGCCGATCGGCGCCGGACCGTCAAGATTTGCGCAGGCCGAAAAGGCCGGGCGCCGCGTGCCAGACCGCCTGCGCTGCGAAGCCGATGAAGAGCAATCCCGAGAGCCGGACGATCGTCAACTCGTGGCGGCGATAGAAACGGCGCACAACGGAAGCGCCGATGATCGCTATAAGGATGACGTCGGCTACCAGGAAGCCGATCAGCGACACGGCAAGCAGCATCGGCAACGCCGTGAATTCCAGCGCATTGGCGGAGCCCGCAAGAAGCGCCGTGAAGGTCGCGAGCGCGACCGGATAGCCCTTCGGATTGGTGAGGCCGAAGACAAGTCCACGCCTGAGCGGCCGCTCCACGATCAACAGCCCCTTTTTGTCGCCCCTGGGGCGGGCGGTAAGCGCAGTCCAGCCGATCCAGGCGAGATAGGCTCCGCAAAGGAGGCCGAGAACGTCGAAGAGTTCCGTGCCGATCGACCGGGCACCGACGATGGCGACGAGCGCCAATGTCGACCAGAGAATATCGCCGGCGAGATGACCGCCCATGAAGAGCGCGCCGGCCCTTCGGCCCTGGCCTGCGCCGATGCCCAGAAGCGCCAGGAAGGCGGGACCGGGGATCAGCGTATAGGAAAGCGCTGCGAGAAAGGCGCCGACAAGAAGCGTTTCGGACATGGCGAAATCCCCGGTTGAGTGCAGCCATTCGAGCGTCGGAGCGCGATTCCGTCAAGCGGAAACAGGGCAGCGGTGAGGCCGAACTGCGCACAATTCTTTCGCGATCGCAATTTCCCTCGATACGAAGTTGCGCTAAGAACCCCCGAGTTTTCCCCGCGAGAAGGACTATCCATGACTGTGCGCAATCTCTTCCTTCTGCCCGGCGACGGCATCGGCCCGGAAGCCATGGCGGAAGTCCGCAAAATCATCGCCTACATGAATGCCGAGCGCGACGCCGGCTTCGTGACGGACGAGGGGCTTGTAGGCGGGTCCGCCTATGACGCCCATGGCGCGGCGATCTCCGAAGAGGATATGGCGAAAGCGCTTGCCGCCGATGCGGTGCTCTTCGGCGCGGTGGGCGGACCGAAATGGGATGCGGTGCCCTACGAGGTGCGGCCGGAAGCCGGCCTCCTGCGCCTGCGCAAGGACCTCGAGCTATTTGCCAACCTGCGCCCGGCCATCTGCTACCCGGCGCTTGCCAACGCATCGTCGCTGAAGCCCGAGCTGGTCGAGGGTCTCGACATTCTCATAGTGCGCGAGCTGACGGGGGGCGTCTATTTCGGCGAACCGAAGGAAATCGTCGACCTCGGCAACGGCCAGAAGCGCGGTATCGACACGCAGGTCTACGACACCTACGAGATCGAGCGCATCGCCGGCGTCGCTTTCGAACTCGCCCGCACCCGTAACAATCGCGTCTGCTCGATGGAAAAGCGTAACGTGATGAAGTCGGGCGTGCTCTGGAACCAGGTCGTGACCGAGACGCACAAGGCGAAATATTCCGACGTCCAGCTCGAGCACATGCTTGCGGACGCCGGCGGCATGCAGCTCGTGCGGCAGCCGAAGCAGTTCGACGTCATCGTCACCGACAACCTTTTCGGCGACATGCTGTCAGACGTCGCCGCCATGCTGACCGGCTCGCTCGGCATGCTGCCCTCCGCCTCGCTCGGTGCGCCCGATGCCAAGACCGGCAAGCGCAAGGCGCTCTACGAGCCGGTGCACGGCTCGGCGCCCGACATCGCCGGCAAGGGCATCGCCAACCCGATCGCCATGATCGCTTCCTTCGCCATGTGCCTGCGCTACTCCTTCAACCTCGTGAAGGAAGCGGACAGTCTGGAGAAGGCGATCGCCAACGTGCTCGATCAGGGCATCCGCACCGGCGACATCATGGCGGAAGGCTGCCGGAAGGTCGGTACCGCCGAGATGGGCGACGCGATCCTCGCCGAGTTCAAGAGCCTCTCGGCCTGAAGACTGCGCAATCGCGCGACCCGAACGCCTGGATGAACGGCACCTCCGGCTTTGCCGGAGGTGCCTTGCGTTTGCGGGGTCTTGATTTTGCCGGCCGCGCCTTCACATCCATAAGGTGAAGGAAGGAGCAAAATGAACCGACCGCTTTCACTGACCGTCTGGATCTGGCTGATGACGGTTGTCCTCGTTGTCGCCTTCATCCCTTTCGATCCGCATCTGTCCGAATGGGCGCAAGGTCTGCCGGAGGAAATCGTCGGCTTCAACCGCGCCATCACCGATTTCGGCACCTTCGCCTGGATGATCTACGGCTCGGCCTTGCTGCTGCTGATCGCCTTCGTCGTCAGGCGATCCTCCGCGCGCGACACCTTGCGGCAGAGGGCGCGGGCGGCGCGCAATCTTTCCGCCTATTTCCTGCTGACGATCGGCACGGCGAGCACGCTGGTGCACGGCCTGAAATTCCTGATCGGCCGTGCCCGCCCCGAACTCCTTGCAGATTACGGCCCCTACAGCCTCACGCCCTTCACCGGCGACACGTTGTTCGAAAGCTTTCCGTCGGGACATTCCACGGCGGCCGGCGCCTTCTTCGGCGCCTTCGCGATGGTGATGCCGCAGCTTCGGCCGCTGTTTCTGCTGCTGGCCCTGCTTGTCGGCATCTCGCGCGTCGTCGTCGGCGCCCATTATCCGAGCGATGTGGCCTCCGGCCTGCTGCTCGGCCTCTGGGTCGCGCTGATGATGGCTTTCGTCTTTGCCCGGCAGGGCTGGCTGTTCAAGCGCGGTGCGGCCGGCTGGCCCGTGCTGAGGCGTGCGGAGTCCGAAACCGAATAGACGAGCCCAGATAAAAAGCCGGCGCGGAAGCCGCGCCGGAGTCAGGAGAGCTGTTGAAGCGGAATGGGAAGCACGCTCCCCATCCCGCTCCCGTCCGCCGGCTCAATCCATCGTGTGGATGTCCCGGTCCTTCGTCTCGGGCAGGAACAGAAGACCGATGACCAGCGTGATGCCCGCGAAGACGATCGGGTACCAAAGGCCGTAGTAAATATCGCCCTTTGCCGCGCTCATCGCGAAGGCCGTTGCCGGAAGCAGCCCGCCGAACCAGCCATTGCCGATATGGTAGGGCAGCGACATGCCGGTATAGCGGATGCGGGTCGGGAAGAGCTCGACGAGCAGTGCCGCGATCGGCCCATAGACCATCGTCACATAGATGACGAGCACGGTCAGCACCGCGATGATAACCGTCCAGTTGACCCGTTCCGGATCGGCCACCATCGTGAAGGCGCCGCCCTTGCCGATGTCATAGACCGCCATTTCGGTGGCGCTGCCGACTTCCTCCTGGGTGAGCAGCTTGTCGGCGACGAGCTTGTCGGCCGGCACCATGGTCTTTTCGCCGGAGCGCACGGCAGCCGCGTCGAGGGCAAGTTCCGGATTGGCAGCGACGAAGGCGTCGAGCTTCGATTCCGGCACCTTGGCGGCACCGCGCACCAGCGGATAGCCCGAAGCCTGCAGCGCCATGTTGACCTGCTTGCCGAAAGCCGCTTCCTCGGCCTTCGCCCTGTCGCCGGCCGCAACCGCATCATAGCTGGTGATCGTCGTTTCGCCGATCTTCACCGTCGCCGGCGTCCCCGCAGCCGCCGTCGTCACGACGTCATAGGGAACCGAGTTCTTGGTCAGGAAGGCGGTGGCGATGTCGCAGGAGGTGGTGAACTTCGCCGTGCCCGTCGGGTTGAACTGGAACTTGCAGTCGCCCGGAGCCGCGGTGACGGTGGCGCGAACGCTCTGCTGCGCTTCCGCAAGCGCAGGGTTGCCGGCCCAGGTCAGCGCCTTGAACAGCGGGAAGTAGGTGAGCATGGCAAGCAGGAGGCCCGCCATGATGATCGGCTTGCGGCCGATCTTGTCCGACAGCCAGCCGAAGAAGACGAAGAAGCCCGTGCCGATCAGGAGCGAGGCGGCGACCATCAGGTTTGCCGACTGACCGTCGACCTTCAGGATGCTCTGCAGGAAGAACAGCGCGTAGAACTGGCCGGAATACCAGACAACGGCCTGGCCGACGACCGCGCCGAAGAGCGCCAGAAGGGCGATCTTGGCGTTGCGCCAGTGGCCGAAGGCTTCCGTCAGTGGCGCCTTCGAACCCTTGCCCTCTTCCTTCATCTTCTTGAAGGCAGGAGACTCATTCATCTTCAGGCGGATCCAGACGGAGACGCCGAGAAGCACGAAGGAGAGCAGGAAGGGGATGCGCCAGCCCCACGCGGCAAAGGCTTCCTTGCCCAGTGCGTACTGAACCAGAAGGATAACCACCAGCGAGAGGAAGAGACCGAGCGTCGCCGTCGTCTGGATCCACGAGGTGAAATAGCCGCGGCGACCATGCGGCGCATGTTCCGCCACATAGGTCGCGGCACCGCCGTATTCACCGCCGAGCGCGAGGCCCTGCAGGAGGCGCAGCGCGATCAGGATGATCGGCGCAGCGATGCCGATCGAGGCGGCACCGGGCAGGACGCCGACGAGGAAGGTCGACAGGCCCATGATCAGAATGGTCACGAGGAATGTGTATTTGCGGCCGACGAGGTCGCCAAGGCGGCCGAAAACCAGCGCGCCGAACGGCCGAACCAGGAAGCCGGCGGCGAAGGCGAGCAGCGCGAAGATGTTGCGCGTCGTTTCCGGATACTGGCTGAAGAAGGTCGCGCCGATATAGACGGCGAGCGAACCGTAGAGATAGAAATCGTACCATTCGAAGACGGTACCGAGCGACGAGGCGAAGATGACCTTCTTCTCCTCGCCGGTCATTGGGCCGGCTCTTGTGCCGTCCGCTGTCACGACGTTTGCCATTTTTGATTTCCTCCACTCCAAAATCGGCCTGTTGGAGCGCCCACTCCCCCGGTCCGGACATTCCTCCCTGAACGTCGGGGTCCCCTTTTATCATCCGGGCGTGGTGCGCTTTGTGACAACATGTCAGAAAAGGTGTGCGCAAGGCAGGGATGCTTTGGGCTTATGACTTTCGTCTAATGCCGCGACGATGGGCAAATTTCTGAGAAAGGCGACCGGTTCCTGGCGCGCGGCGCCTCGGCCAAGGCTCATCGCGACCAATCCTGCGCCCGCAGGCTCTCAGCCCTATCGAACTCGCCGAGATCGTTGGTGACGAGCCGCGTTGACCCTAACTCGAAGCCCCGGGCGATGCCGCCGCGTCTTGACTCTTGCCGAAAAGCCGGTAAGAGCAGCGGCGAACGAGGAAACCGCCATGCGACCGAACGGTTCGTCCATCGCTGTGCTGAATATGCCGGCCCACGCCGGGCTGATCAGCCATTTCTCGCTCGCTAGCAAAACCACGGCCAAAACGACGACGAAAACCGTCTGACGTCTCTGGCCCTCCGCTCTCTCCCCGGTACGGCCGGGGACAGGAACTTCGCGGTCGAGCCGCGCGGTTTCCCCTCCACCACACGAGGAGAGACAGAAAGAGAGCTTAGATCATGGGTTTCAAAATTGCTGTCGCAGGCGCCACCGGCAATGTCGGCCGGGAGATGCTGAATATTCTTTCCGAGCGCGGCTTTCCGGCGGACGAAGTGGTGGCCCTCGCCTCCTCCCGTTCGGTCGGCACCGAAGTCTCCTATGGCGACAAGACGCTGAAAGTTGCCAATCTCGACACCTATGATTTCTCCGACACCGACATCTGCCTGATGTCTGCCGGCGGCGCCGTCTCGCAGAAATATTCTCCGAAGATCGGCCGCGAGGGCTGCGTCGTGATCGACAATTCCTCGGCCTGGCGCTACGACGCCGATGTTCCGCTGATCGTGCCGGAGGTGAACGCAGACGCGATCTCGCAATTCTCCAAGAAGAACATCATAGCCAACCCCAATTGCTCGACGGCGCAGCTCGTCGTGGCGCTTAAGCCGCTGCATGACCGCGCCAGGATCAAGCGTATCGTCGTTTCCACCTATCAGTCGGTTTCCGGCGCCGGCAAGGACGGCATGGACGAGCTCTTCAACCAGACCCGAGCCGTCTTCGTCGCCGATCCGATCGAAAGCAAGAAGTTCACCAAGCGCATCGCCTTCAACGTCATTCCGCACATCGACGTCTTCATGGAAGACGGCTACACCAAGGAAGAATGGAAGGTTCTGGCCGAGACCAAGAAGATGCTGGACCCGAAGATCAAAGTGACCTGCACGGCCGTCCGGGTTCCGGTCTTCATCGGCCATTCCGAATCGGTCAATATTGAGTTCGAAGACGAGATCACCGCCGAAGAGGCGCGCGAAATCCTGCGCGAAGCGCCGGGCTGCCTGGTCGTCGACAAGCATGAGAACGGTGGCTATGTGACGCCTTACGAGTGCGCCGGCGAGGACGCGACCTATATCTCGCGCATCCGCGAGGATGCGACGGTCGAAAACGGGCTCAACATGTGGATCGTCTCCGATAACCTGCGCAAAGGCGCAGCGCTCAACGCGGTGCAGATCGCGGAGCTGCTGATCAACCGGGGACTGGTAAAGCCGCGCAAGCAGGCGGCTTGATCGGTTTCGGTCGAGCAATTTGCGAAACCCCGCCTGTCCGCTATCGCGACTGGCGGGGTTTCGCAGTTCCTCCGGCGGGCGGTGGATTCACGTGAAACCGTCCCTCTGGCGACGGCGCGGACCACGAACCGGGAATTTCGAAGGCAACATATTCGGGCAATAGACGGGGTATTTTATGCATAGGGTGAAGAGCGCAGCAGCGGGCCTTGCGGCCCTGATCTCAACCGCAATTCTTCCGGCGGCCGCCTCTGCGGCGCAATGCGGCAATGATGCCAGCGGCTTCTCCGCCTGGCTGTCGCAATTCAAGCGCGAAGCCGCCGGGAGCGGCATCAACCCTTCGGTCGTCGACCAGGCGCTCGCCAACGTCTCCTACAGCAGGGCGACGATCCGCGCCGATCGGGGCCAGAAGAGCTTCAAGCTGTCGCTCGACCAGTTCATGCAGAAGCGCGGCGGCCAGGTGATCATTTCGCGTGGCAAGAAGCTCCGGGCACAGAATGCCAGGCTCTTCGAGAGCATCGAGCAGCGCTATGGCGTTCCCGCCGGCCCGTTGATCGCCATCTGGGGCATGGAGACCGGCTTCGGCTCGTTCATGGGCAAAGAGCACACGCTTTCCGCCGTCTCGACGCTTGCCTATGACTGCCGCCGCTCGGACTACTTCACCAATCAGCTTTACGCCGCCCTGCAGCTCGTCGCACGCGGCGACCTTAGCCCGGCCGCCCGCGGGGCGGCCCACGGCGAGATCGGCCAGACGCAATTCCTCCCGCTCAACGTTCTGAAATACGGCGTGGACGGCGACGGCAACGGCCATATCGACATGGTCCGCTCCAAGGCGGACGCACTTGCCTCGACAGCAAATTTCCTCCGCGGCCACGGGTGGCAGCCGGGCGGCGGATATCAACCGGGACAGGTCAACTTCGCTGCCATCCAGGGCTGGAACGCCGCAAGCGTATACCAGCAGGCGATCGCCATTATCGGCGCCGCAATCGACGGCGGGTGACGGAAAGACCCGCCGGCATAACCCGTTGCAGTTTGCCCTGCCCTAACCTCTTCCCGCATGCGGGGAGAGGGGGCGAGGGCGGCGCCGCGAGTTCCCTTCGCCCGCTTGCGGGAGATGCCGGCAAGCGGATGAAGAGCCGAGGCATGATCAGCTTTTCATTTAGGTCCCCGGCCGCACAAAATCGCCGGTCTTCGCATCCATGACCCACAGCTCGCCGGTCGAGATATCGAACCATGCGCCGTGCAGGCGCAGTTTTCCCTTCGACTCGAGAATGTTCACACACGGGAACGTCCTCAGGTTGGCGATCGAATTGCGGATCGACACGCGCTCGAGCGCACGCTGCCGTTCCGCCTGGGTCATCACGTCGTTGCTCTGGATCTGCTCGGCGGCCGGCTTCAGGAGGTTCATCCAGCGGCCGATGAAGTCGCCGGGGGAGAGGGGTTCGGCATCCGGGTCGAGCGCCGCCTTGATGCCGCCGCAGCGCCCGTGGCCCATGACCACGATGTTGGTGACACGCAGCGACTGGACCGCGAATTCGAGCGCAGCCGAAGTCGAGTGATAGTGCCCGTCCGGTTCGTATGGCGGCATCATATTGGCGACATTGCGCACGACGAAGAGTTCTCCCGGGCCGGCATCGAAGATCGTCTCGGGTGCGGCGCGGGAATCGCAACAGGCGATAACCATTGTCGTCGGCTTCTGGCCGCTCTCGGCGAGCGTCCTGTAACGCTGGTGCTGTTCGCTGAAGCGACCGCTCATGAAATTGCGGTAGCCGGTCAGGAGATGTTCCGGAAAGCCCTGTATATCCATCGGTAACCCCGTGTCATCCACTCGTTCCTGCTGCATCGTCCCTGGTGCTCGTGTCTTTAATCGGGATTCAATGAAACATGCGGGTAGCGCGACTTGCGCACGCCAGGGAAGCATGAAGCGTCGAACTGTTACAGCGAGCTTCGCCCATCCGAAAGGGCGAAATGCGTCTATGAGGCATTTCTTCCGTATCTCACACTATTTCTTCCGTGCCTGGCTCGGATGGATGAGGTGGCGCATCTGCACCATTGCCATCGGCGTCGCCAAGCTCGATGCATCCTGTTCGAGCGTCAGTTCGTCGGAGTCGCGCTTGCGGCTTCGTGCGATGATCTCGTAGACGCTGGCGGTCGCCATCTGCAGGGCGCGTTCCTCCGGGAGCCCTTCCAGGAGACGCGCCAGGAGTACGGCGGCGAGCAGGTCGCCGGTGCCGTTCGGCGGATTGTCGATCAGGCGGTGTTCGGCAAGCAGCGCATGCCGTCCGGACAGATAGAGATTGCCCGTGCCGCCGCTCATCATCGGGATCGCCGATGTCACCAGCACGCGCGGCGGCCCGAGATCGACCGCGGCGTCGAGAATGGTCGCATTCGTCTCGAGCGAAGCGCCTGCCAACCAGGAGAGCTCGAAGCGGTTGGGCGTCGCAAGCGTCGCAAGCGGCAGCAGCATATCACGGATGGCTGTCGCGATCTCCAAGGGGACGTAGAGGCCGCTTGCATCGCCGATGATCGGATCACACGCATAGAACAGGCCGGGATTGCGTTCGCGCAGTGCCGTCACGAGGCGGGCGATGCCTGCCGCCTGCTCCGGCGAGCCCAGATAGCCGGAAAGGACCGCGCGCACCTCGCCGATCCATGGAGCATGGACGAGATCGTCGATGATCGACCGGAAGTCCTCGTCCGGCATGGTTACCCGCGTCGAGCGGCCGTGCCCCGGATGCCAGGGGAGCACGACCGTCGGCAGGGCCCAGACCCGGTGCCCGAGCGTTTCGAGCGCGAAGACGGCGGCCCGGTTGCCGACCGCACCGCGCACCACATGGCTCGAAATGACAATGACGGCACCAGGCGCGGCAGGCGTTTCGGACATCGGGAGATCCCATCTTCGATTCGCAGTGTGATCGCCTGCCCCTCACGGCCTGTCAACAGGCGCCTTGCGAGAGCGCGCGACACGAACGTCGGCGTTTTCGTTCGTTTTTGCCGTTTTTCGGGAAATTTTTGCAAAAATACCTTCGATTTAAATGGATTTAGGTCGAATCCACGTGTTTTTCTCCAGAATCCGGCTCCATTTTGCCGAAATCCATCATAAAAACGGTCGCCATTGGTCATGGTTCTGATAGGTTCATCTATCATGAGTGGAGAGCGGTTTCATGGGCGTGAAGTATAATCCGAAGCGGGATCGGCACATCGATGCAGCCCGGGCGGCAGGGTCCAGATTCGGGGCCGAGACACTGCCACCGGAAATCCTCTTCGGCGGCGCGAGCAACGACGATCTTGACCGTTACACGCCTGAGATGTTGGCGCTGACCGCTGCCCACGCGCGCAGCGAACTCGCGCGCTGGGACGGCGGAAAACCGAGAGTGTCGGTGGAGACGGTAGCCGGGGTTGCGCCGGGCGGTATGGAAGTTTCCATCATCGCGATCACCGAACGCAACATGCCCTTCCTCTACGATTCGGTGATGGGGGAGGTGACCAGTACCCACCGCGACATCCACCTGGCAATCCACCCCATCCTGGTGATGGAGCCCGGCAAGGCCGTAAAGCTGTTCGATCCGGAGGAGGAGAGCGCGCCCGAGCACCGCGTCAGCCACATCCAGATCCACTTGAGCAGGCTGACACCGCTCGAGGCGCGCTCGCTGAGCAAACGCATCTCGGATGTGCTGGAGCAGGTGCACCAGGCCGTACACGACTGGCCCGCAATGACCGCTCTGCTCGACCAGGCAATGCGGGAGCTCGAAGACTACAACGCGTCCCGCAAGAAGAGCGACCGCGACGAGGCGCTGGCGTTCCTTCGCTGGCTAAGGGACAACAACTTCACCTTCCTCGGCATGCGGGAATACACCTATTCCGGCAAGGGCGAGCAGGCAACCGTCGAGCGCGGAAAGGGCAGGGGCCTCGGCATCCTGTCCAATCCGGACGTGCGGGTCCTGCGCCAGGGCAAGGATGCGGTACTGACGACGCCGGAAATCCTCGCTTTCCTCGAGGGACCCGATTTCCTGATCGTCACCAAGGCCAATGTGAAGTCGGTCGTCCATCGGCGTGCGCATATGGACTACATCGGCATCAAGCGCTTCGACCCCTCCGGCAACGTCATCGGCGAGCTGCGGATCGTCGGTCTGTTCACCTCGACGGCTTACACGCGGCAGGCATCGGAGATCCCGCTGCTCAGGCACAAGATCGAGAAGATCATCGATCATTTCGGCTACGATCCGCAGAGCCACTCCGGCAAGACGCTGGCGAACACGCTGGAAGCCTATCCGCGCGACGATCTCTTCCAGATCGACATCGGGCTGCTCGCCGCCTTCTGCGAACAGATAAACGAGCTCGGCGACCGGCCGAGGGTGCGGGTGCTGCCGCGCATCGACCATTTCGACCGCTTCGTTTCGGTCATCGTGTTCGTGCCGCGCGAACAGTACGATTCCGATGTTCGCGAGAAGATCGGAGATTATCTGAAGACGGTCTATGACGGCCGCGTCTCGGCCTATTACCCGGCCTTCCCCGAGGGCGGGCTTGCGCGCGTCCACTTCATCATCGGACGGTCGGGCGGCAAGACGCCACGGGTCCCGCAGGCCAAGCTGGAAGAGGCGGTCCGCGCCATCGTTACCCGCTGGATCGACCGGTTCAACCTGCTCGCCCGCAAGGAGGGCACGGAGATTTCGGTCGGTGAGGCCTATCAGGCGGCCTTCACACCCGCGGAAGCCTATGCCGACCTTGGAGACATCGCCGCCTGCAGGGCCGACGACCCGATTCGCATCTCCTTCTATCACCGGCACCGGGAGAGGCCGGACACGCTGGAACTGAAGATCTTCCACGCCGACACGCCCGTGTCGCTGTCGCGCCGCGTGCCGCTTCTCGAAAATCTCGGCTTCCGCGTCATCAGCGAGCAAACCTACGACATCGGCGTCCACGTCCATGGGAATGAACCCTGCGAGGTCGTCCTCCACGACATGGAACTGATCCACCGCGACGGGCACGCGCTCAACCTCGCCAAGATCGGTCCGGCTCTGGAGGAAGCCTTCCTCGCAGCCTGGAACGGCACCACGGAGGACGACAACTTCAACCGGCTCGTGCTGCTTGCCGGGCTGACCGCCCGCCAGGTCACGGTGCTGCGCGCCTATGCGCGCTATCTGCGCCAGGCCGGCATCACCTATTCCCAGGGTTATATCGCCGATACGCTGAACAAATACCCGGCGATCGCCGCCGACATCTTCCGCCTCTTCTCCACGCAGATGGATCCGGCGATGGAGGTGAAAGCGCGAACGAAGAAACGTAATGCCTTGCTGGCGGGGATCGAGGAGGCGCTGGCGGCCGTGCCGAGCCTCGACGAGGACCGAATCCTGCGCCGCTACGTCAACGCGGTCCAGTCGACGCTCCGGACGAACTATTTCCAGAAGGACACCGAGGGCGGGCCCCGCGCGGTTCTCGCCTTCAAGCTCGATCCGAAGCAACTCGAAGGCTTACCGGAGCCGCGGCCTTTCCGCGAGATTTTCGTCTACGGCACCGAAGTGGAAGGCGTCCACTTGCGTTTCGGCAAGGTGGCGCGCGGCGGACTTCGGTGGTCCGACCGGGCCCAGGACTACCGGACCGAGGTGCTCGGTCTCGTGAAGGCGCAGCAAGTGAAAAACGCCGTCATCGTTCCGGTGGGCGCCAAAGGCGGCTTCTATCCGAAGCAGCTGCCCGCTGGCGGCAGCCGCGACGAGATCTTCAAGGCGGGAACCGAAGCGTACAAGACCTTTATCCGGACGCTTCTCTCCGTCACCGACAATATCGTCGGCCAGGAGGTCGTGCCGCCTGAGGACACGCTGCGGCTTGACGGCGACGACCCCTATTTCGTCGTCGCTGCCGACAAGGGAACGGCAACCTTCTCTGACACGGCGAACGCGCTCGCCCAGGAAGCGGACTTCTGGCTGGACGACGCCTTCGCTTCAGGCGGTTCCGCCGGCTACGACCACAAGAAGATGGGGATTACCGCCCGCGGCGCATGGGAGGCCGTCAAGCGTCACTTCCGCGAAATGGACATCGACATCCAGACGACACCCTTCTCGGTCGCCGGCGTCGGCGACATGTCGGGCGACGTCTTCGGCAACGGCATGCTGCTGTCGGAGAAGATCCGGCTGATCGCGGCCTTCGATCACCGGGACATCTTCATCGATCCGAATCCGGATATCGATCTCTCCTTCGCCGAACGCCAACGAATGTTCGCGCTGCCGCGCTCCAGCTGGCAGGATTACGACCGCAAGGCGCTCTCGCCCGGTGCGATGATCATCTCACGTTCGGAAAAGCTGGTGACGCTCACTCCGGAAGCGATGGCGGCTATCGGCATGGACAGGCCGAAGGCGACGCCTTTCGAGATCATGAGCGCCATTCTGAAGAGCCCGGTCGACCTCCTCTGGTTCGGCGGCATCGGCACCTATGTGCGCGGCAGCAGCGAGACCGATGCGGAAGTCGGCGACCGCGCCAACGACCCGATCCGCGTCGCTGCCGAGGAAGTGAGGGCGCGCGTGATCGGCGAAGGCGCCAATCTCGGCGTCACCCAGAAGGGCCGCATCGGCTGCTCGCTCAACGGCGGGCGTTGCAACTCCGACGCCATCGACAATTCGGCCGGCGTCAATTCCTCCGACGTCGAGGTCAACATCAAGATCGCACTTGCCTCGGCCATGCGCGACGGTCGCCTCACACGGCCGAAGCGCAACACGCTTCTGGCGTCGATGACGGACGAAGTGGGCCATCTCGTGCTGCGCAACAACTATCAGCAGTCGCTGGCGATCTCGCTCACCGAAATGCTGGGCGTAGCCAACCGCACGCCCCTGGCACGGCTGATGGCGCGGCTTGAGGCCGATGGCCACCTCAATCGCAAGGTCGAAACCCTGCCGACCGATCAGGCGATGAGCGAGCGCTATCAGGCGGGCAGGCCGCTGACCCGCCCGGAGATCGGCGTGCTCCTCTCCTATGCGAAACTGGTGCTCTTCGACGAACTGATCGTCAGCGAGCTCCCGGACGACCCCTATTTCACGACGACGCTGGAGCGCTATTTCCCGGCAAAGATGCGCAAGACCTATGCGGGCGACATTCACGGGCACCGGCTGCGCCGCGAGATCATCGCCACCGTGCTCGTCAACGAAACGATAAACCGCGGCGGGCCTGCTTTCGTTTCGACCCTGACGGACGCCACCGGATTCCTCTCCGCCGATGTCGTAAAGGCGGCGGTCCTGGCGCTGGACGGCTTCGACCTGCCGCGCATCTACGGCGAGATCGATGCGCTCGACAACAGGATCAGCGGCGCAATCCAGAACAGGCTCTATCAGGAGGTGGGGCGGATCTTTGCGCTCGTCGCGGAAAGGGCGCTGCGCACCCGCGCCTCCGAAGGCTCCGTTGCCGAGGCGGTTGCGCGGCTTCGCGACGGTCTGCAGAAGCTGCGGGCCACCATGCGGGCGGCAATCTCCAGGGAGGGTGCGGAGGAAGCACGCCTCAGGGCCGCGGGTTTCATCGAAAATGGCGTGCCGGCAAAACTTGCCGAGGAGATCGCCGAACTGTCGCTCATGACGCTGGTGCCCGAGATCATGCAGATCGCTACGGTGACCGGCGAGCCGCTGAACCGCACCGCCCAGGCCTATTTCACCGTCACCGAGAGCCTGAGGATCAACCGCCTGCTTGCGGCCGCCGACCGCGTCCCCGCCACCGAGCAGTTCGAGGCTATGGCCCTATCGCGGGCCGTAGGCGATATCGGTACCGCTCGCCGCGATATCACGATCGCGGCGCTGGTCGAGCACAAGGACGATCGAAACCCCGTTCTCGCATGGCAGGATCGCGATCGCCAACGCGTCGCGAGCGTTGGCGATCAGCTGAGGCTCCTGACCGAAAAGGGCGAAACGACGCTCGCCAAGATCACCGTCGCAGCCGGTCTCCTCAGCGACCTTGCACGCGGCTGGACGAAATGACACAGTCGCTTCGGCCGTAGCTCGCCGGAGGACCCGATTCCGCCTTCCGGTTGAAGTTTGTCTTCATTGCCCTGCCAGCCGTCACCGATACGGCGGGCAGGGCAAATGCCGGGAGGGATGGAGTGGATATCGCGGCTGGTCGAATGGAGGAGCGGCCTGGGACCTCGCGTCTCGGCATTGCCGGCTGGATGCTTTTCGACTGGGCCGCGCAACCCTTCTTCACCGTCATCACCACCTTCATCTTCGCTCCCTACTTCGTTTCCCGGCTAACGGCCGATCCTGCTCATGGGCAGACGGTCTGGGGCTACACGCTGACCGCGGCGGGGATCGCGATCGCCCTGCTTTCGCCGGTCCTGGGCGCCATTGCCGATGCGACCGGCCCGCGAAAACCGTGGATCGCCTTTTTCGCCGGCGTGAAGGTCCTTTCACTCGCCCTGCTCTGGTATGCGGCGCCTGGCTCGCCCCTGATCTACACGGCTGTTCTTCTGGCGCTGGCGACGGTGGCCGCCGAATTCTCCATCGTCTTCAACGATTCGATGATGACGCGGCTCGTGAGCGAAAAGGACGTGGGACGCATCTCGAACATCGCCTGGGGGCTCGGCTATCTCGGCGGTATGATCGTGCTGATCGCCGTGGTCGCGCTGATTGCCGGGAGCCCGCAGACCGGCAAGACGGCGGTCGGGCTCGATCCCCTGTTCGGGCTCGACCCGGGAAAGGGCGAAGACGCCCGCATCACCGGCCCCATCGCTGCCGCCTGGTATCTCGTTTTCGTTCTGCCCATGTTCCTCTTCACGCCGGATGCAACCAGGGCAACGACGTCGCTGGCCAAGGCAACCGCGCATGGCCTGGAGGAGCTGAAGGGCACGTTCGCCGAACTGAAGGCCAGGGCCGGCATATTGCGGTTCCTGATCGCCCGGATGATCTATCAGGACGGCGTCAACGGGCTTCTCGCGCTCGGCGGCACCTTCGCCGCCGGCATGTTCGGGTGGCAGACGATGGAGCTCGGCATCTACGGCATCATCCTGAATGTGGTGGCCATCTTCGGCTGCCTCTACGCCAGCAGGCTCGACACGCGGCTCGGTTCGAAGGCGATCGTGGTCGCGAGCCTCGTATCATTGATGCTCGCGACCATCGGCATCGTCTCGACCGGTCCCGGCTTCACGCTGTTCGGGCTTGTCCCGCTTCCTGTCACGGATTCGGGCGGCCTCTTCGGCACCGCGGCCGAAAAGGCCTATATCCTCTACGGTCTGCTGGTCGGCGTCGCCTTCGGGCCGGTCCAGGCCTCGTCGCGGTCCTACCTCGCGCGCAGCATCGCGCCTGACGAGGCAGGGCGTTACTTCGGCCTTTACGCCCTTTCCGGCCGCGCCACCTCGTTCCTGGCTCCCGCTTCGGTGGCGACCATCACGCTGATGACCGGATCGGCCCGGATCGGCATGATGGCGCTGGCTGCCTTTCTCGCCGTCGGTCTCGTCATTCTGCTGCGCACCCCCTATCCGGCGCACCGGCCAGCATGAGGCCGGCGAGCAGGAGAGGAGCTTACCGCTTCCGTCGGAAGTACGTTGCGGCAGGCGTTCCCTCTGGCCTGTTTCCAACGGAAACGCCCGCGCCCATCAATGGCGGAAATGGCGCATCCCTGTGAACACCATGGCGACGTTGTGCTCGTTCGCCGCCGCGATGACCTCATCGTCGCGCATTGAGCCGCCGGGCTGGATGACCGCGGTGGCGCCGGCAGCAATAGCTGACAGAAGACCGTCGGCGAAGGGAAGGAAAGCTTCCGAAGCCACTGCCGAGCCGCGCGTAAGCGGCTCGGCAAGGCCGAGCGCCCTGGCAGCCTCTTCCGCCTTGATGGCAGCGATACGTGCGGAATCGACGCGGCTCATCTGGCCGGCGCCGATGCCCGCCGTCTGGCCGTCCTTCGCATAGACGACGGCGTTGGACTTGACGTGCTTCGCCACCTTGAAGGCGAATTTCATGTCTTCGAGCTCCTGCGCCGTCGGCGTGCGCCTGGTAACCACCTTGAGCTCGAGATCCTCGACCATGCCGTTGTCGCGCGTCTGGACGAGCAAGCCGCCGGCGACGGTCTTCGCCATGACGCCAGGCGTGCGCGGATCCGGCAGGCCGCCGGCCGCAAGCAGGCGCAGGTTCGGCTTTCGGGCGATGACCGCCTTCGCTTCATCGCTGACCGACGGCGCGATGATGACCTCGGTGAAGAGCTTGACGATCTCTTCCGCGGTCTGCGCGTCCAGTTCCTGGTTGAGCGCGATGATGCCGCCGAAAGCCGAGGTCGAATCGCAGGCGAGCGCCCGGCGATAGGCTTCCGCGAGCGACGGCCCGGTTGCCACACCGCAGGGGTTCGCGTGCTTGATGATGGCGCAGGCCGGCGCCTTCTCCGGAAGGAATTCCGCCACCAGCTCGAAGGCTGCATCCGTGTCGTTGATGTTGTTGTAGGAGAGCTGCTTACCCTGCAGCAGCGCCGCCGTAGCCACGCCCGGGCGCTTCTCCCCGGTCACGTAGAAGCCGGCCTTCTGGTGCGGGTTTTCGCCGTAGCGCATCTCCTCCTTGAGCACGCCGCCGAGGACGCGGTGGCGCGGCATAGGCGTATCGAGCACCTCGGCGAACCAGTTGGAGATCGCCGCATCATAGGCTGCGGTTCGCGCATAGGCCTTGGCCGCCATCTTCTGGCGGAAGGCGTAGCGCGTCGCGCCACTCGCGATTTCCTCCAACAGCAGCGAATAGTCGGCCGGATCGGTGACGATGGTCACATAGGCATGATTCTTGGCCGATGCGCGGATCATCGCCGGTCCGCCAATATCGATATTCTCGACCGTGGTCGGGTAATCGCCGCCCTTGGCGCGGACCTCTTCGAACGGATAGAGGTTGATGACGGCGAGATCGATCGCGGCGATGCCGTGCGCGCTCATGGCGTCCGCATGCTCCGCGTCATCGCGGATGGCCAGAAGGCCGCCATGGACGCCGGGGTGTAGCGTCTTCACCCGGCCGTCCATGATTTCCGGAAAGCCGGTCAGTTCCGAAACGTCGCTGACCGGAAGACCGGCGTCGGCAAGCGCCTTGTGCGTACCGCCGGTCGATACCAGCCTCACGCCCTTGTCGGTGAGCGCGCGGGCGAGTTCGACGATGCCCGTCTTGTCGGAGACGGAGAGGAGGGCGGTTTTGATTCGGACCTCGTCGGGGACGGGGATTTTCTTGGAGGCGACAGCCATCGTCCTTGCTCCTTTGGCAGCGCCGGACGCGTGGGAGGAGGTTCCGGCGGTTGGGATGGCTGCCCGTTAGCATAGCTTGTTCTTCGAAGGAACCTTCGGTGCCGCGGCAAGGGGAAAATAGGCGCGCGCCCACCTGCCGCGCGGCGCCAGGCATCATCCCTCGCGCGTGAACGTCCACTGGATTTCCGGCTGCGAGGCGGCGGAGAAGGTCACGCTTATCTGCGACGAGGCACGCACGCCTGAGGGATCGGCGAAGAAGATGTCTTCCTCGATCGCGAGCGCGCCGTCCCGGCAGGCGAAGAGCCAGGCCTCTCCATCGGCTGCCGTCAGATATACCTCGTTCTCGCTGTGCCGGCGCATGCCGATTGCCGGATGGACGTGGAAACGGGCGACCGCGATCGCGCCGTCCGACGGGTCCGGATCGCTGCCGTCCTCCAGCAGCAGGCGGTCCCGACCGCGGATCAGCCGACCGCCGTTGAGAATCCCGATGTCGCGCTCGTGGATCAGGCCGAAGGGCGCAAGATAGCCGTCATGACTCGCTTTGACCTGCTCGATCGCTCCCGGCTCGTCATTTCTCTCGACCGCAACGCGGGCCGGACCGCTGATCATGATCGGACCGAGGAACCGCGACTGCGAGAAACGGCTGGAGGACGTGTCGTTGACGGTGACGGTGGAGTGGGCGGCCGTGGAGCGCGCCATCTGCCGAAATCGTTCGCCGGCGAATTTGGGTGCGCCGGAATTGATGATGAAGCGGTTCCTGCCTGAGGACATCTCGAAGGAAAGGCAGCCGGCATGGGCGCTGCGGGACAGAGCGGCCGAGAGCGGCCGGCCGGTGTCCATAATGACGGCGGTGTCACCCAGCGAAAGACGTTCGTAATGGGCATGCGGCAGCGACCGGAACGGCTCGCCGGCCGTCTCGTCATATCTCAGCACGGAGGCGAGCTCATGGGCAAGAACGGACGTGGCGCCGTTGAAGAGCGCAAGTTCGCCGCCCTGGTGACGAAAGAAGCGGAGCGCCGGATACATACGGTCGATGCAGGGGATGAGCCTGGCGGGCACGTCATGTCCGAGATTGACATAGGTCTGGCGCAGCGGCAGCAGATCGAGCAGCAGCTCGAGCCCCGCCCGGGGGTTGCGGGAGAAATGCGCCCCGTCGGGCAGGATCTGCCGTTCGAGTTCCAGGTCGAGATTACGCGATGCCTTGCGAATTGCCGAAGCCGTGGCCGGCATCGACACGGAGGCCACGGCGAGCGCCAGGCGGACCCTCAGGCGCGCTTCTCCGTCGGCCACAGCCTCGGCGACATGGCGGAGATAGCGAACCTGAAAGGCGAGACTTTTCAAGAAGCGGCGATAGAAACCGTGCTCCGCGTTGCGCAGCACCACGGGCGAATGGGACAGCCAGGCGATGACGCGCTGCGCGACCACATCCGCCTCCCAGGAGATTTCGCCGGTCCTTCGGCCATGGCTGCCCATCCAATCGTCCATGATCTGGCGCAGCCTGGTCGAGCCGGCCTCATCCTGTATGGCCCGCATGTGACGCAGCCAGCCGAAGGAATGCAGACGGACCGCAAACTCGTGCGACGGCAGGTCGATTTCGAAAGGCGACTCGCCTTCGGTATCCAGAACCCGGCCGGCAAGCGGAAAGCGACCCGCAAGGATCTCTTCCGCGACGAAGGGATCGATTGCCCGAAGATCCGTGGGTGCGACGATCAGCCGGGCCGGCGTAGAGCCGGCCAAGCGCAGCGCCGTCATCCGCGCAAGTGAAAGCCGGCGCGAAAGCCGGCGCCGGCTTTCGCTCAAGTATAGATATAGGAGCCTCGATTTACTGGAAAACGGCATCGGCGCCCGTGGGTTTCCTCATGACCGCGACGACTCTTCCGGGCACTGCAGCGCATCGCGGCTGTAGCGCTGCTGCAGCCAATGCGTCTTCAAGACGCAAAACGGTCGTTACAGAGTTGCTGCAGATTCTTGAACCGGAGCCGATTCGAGGATCATGCAGAAGATCGGAATCGTGCGGGAAAGATCATTAAATATTTATCAATCCTGCCGTCATTGATAGGCGGGCCGTCCGAAGGCGTCAATTGTCTCGGCAAAACAGTCTGTTGATGAGCGCTCTCAGGCACCCGCACGGCGCAGCACGGCCGCATAGAATCCATCGAGGCCACCGGCGAAGGGCGCCTCCAGCGGCAGCATCGCAGGTGTCGTGCGGAACTCCCCGACCGGGGTGATCGCCTCTTCGAGCTCCGGCCAGTCGGCCGCGTCGACGGGCACCCGTTCGCATCCGCCGTCAGCGACCACGCGCGCGACGACCTCCTCGCCCTCCAGCGGGTCCAGGGAGCAGTTGGAGAAGACGACGAGGCCGCCGGGCTTCACGACGGTCAGCGCGTGCCGCAACAGCCGTTCCTGCAGTCTGGCAAGCTTCGCGACGTCCTCCGGACCTTTCGTCCAGAGCACATCGGGATGCCGCCGGGTCGTGCCCGTCGACGAGCAGGGAGCGTCGAGAAGGGCCGCATCGAACAGCTCTTCCGGCCGAAAATCGGCCATGTCGGTTTCCTTCGTCCGGGCTTCGAAGCCAAGCCGCCCGAGATTGGCCCTGAGCCGCCGCAGGCGGCTGGACGACTGATCAAGCGCGGTCACCTCCGCTCCTGCGAGGATGAGCTGCGCCGTCTTGCCGCCGGGCGCGGCACAGAGATCGACAAGCCTTTTGCCGGAAACTTCCCCGAAAAGCCGCGCCGGAATGGAGGCAGCCGCGTCCTGGACCCACCAGGCGCCTTCCGAGAAGCCGGGCAGCGACGGAATCGAACCTGAGAAATCCCGAAGACGAACCGAGCCGGTCGGCAGCACCGTGCCATCGAGCCGTTCCGCCCAGGATGTTGGCTCGGATTTCACGGTCACATCGATGGCAGCGGGTACGAGCTGCGCTTCGGATATCCGCTCCGCCTGGTCTCTGCCGTAACAGGCGACGAGCCTGTCGAAGAACCAGCCGGGCATTGCCGGCACCGGTCTCAGTTTCTCGAGAATTTCGTCCTTCTCACGAGAAAGCCGCCGCAACACGGCGTTGACGAGGCTTGCGAAACGGCGGTTGCGCGGATCGGACCGGGCCTGTTCCACCGCGAGGTCGACGGCCGAATGATCAGGAACGTCGAGATAGAGGATTTGCGCGGCGGCAACGGTCAGCACATGTTCGAGAGCCCGTGCACCCTCCGGCAGGGGAGTCTGCAGCAGGGAATCGATGGCGGCGCGGATGCGCGGCAGATGGCGGAGTGCCGAGTTTAGAATGGCACGCACCAGTGCGCGGTCGGCTTCGTTCAGCTCGCGATAGGCAGGGTTCCCGCGCTCCGGGTCGAGCATGCCGTCGAGCGGCGTCTTTCGGTCGATCACCGCCGCCAGAAGCTTGGCGGCCGCCTGTCGGCTCCTCAAGCCCGCTTTGGCGGCAGCAGGCGCGCCAGGCCCGGTCCCCGCCCGGGAGCGAGCGCGCTCGCGGGATCGTTTCGGATGTGAATCGTTCTTGTTGTCTTCGGGCATCAGGACCAGGGGCCTTTCGGCGGTTCGGAACCACCGCGACCCCAGCCCGTTCTCGGGACAGAGCGCGATCTGCGCCCTGCACTATCAGGGCGGACCGGTGCCGTCGAGGCCGCGGAAGCCTCGCGGGCCATTCTTTCCAGTGCCGCCACCCGGTTCTCCGTGTTCGGATGGGTCGAGAACAGATTGTCCATCCGCTCACCCGAGAGGGGATTGATGATGAACATATGGGCCGTTGCCGGATTGCGCTCGGCGTCATTGTTATGAATGACCTGAGCGGCACCGGCGATCTTGCGAAGTGCCGAGGAGAGCCAGAGCGGATTGCCGCAGATTTCCGCGCCGCGCCGGTCGGCGGAATATTCGCGTGTGCGGCTGATCGCCATCTGCACCAGCATGGCCGCGAGGGGGGCGACGATCATCGCGATCAGCACGCCGATGAAGCCGAGAGGATTGTTGTTGTCGCGGTTGCCGCCGAAGAAGAAAGCGAAATTGCCCAGCATGGAAATCGCCCCGGCCAGCGTCGCCGTCAGCGTCATCGTCAGCGTGTCGCGATACTGGATATGGGCGAGCTCGTGCGCCATGACGCCCGCAACTTCCTCATAGGAGAGCGAGTGCAGCAGTCCCGTCGAAGCGGCGACCGCAGCGTTCTCGGGATTGCGCCCGGTGGCGAAGGCATTCGGCTGCGGGCTGTCTATGACATAGACGCGCGGCATCGGCAGACCGGCATTCTTCGCCAGATCACGGACGATTCCGTAATACTCCGGCGCGCTGCGCTCGTCCACCTCCTGCGCCCGGTACATGCCAAGCACCATCCGGTCGGAATTCCAGTAGGAGAAGAAGTTCATGCCCGCGGCGATGACGAGGGCGATCATCATGCCGCCCCGGCCGCCGATGACATAGCCGACGGCCATGAAGAGGACGGTCATGAAGGCAAGCAGCATTGCGGTGCGCATGAGGTTCATGAATGAGCTCCAACCATATCAGTCTCCGTTCCGGGCCTCGTGGAAAGCCGCTTACCGCCGCTTCGCTCCATTCGGCGCCGCGCGAGCGTTTCACGTGAATCAGCTTTTCCGTCCGCACGGAAGTGCCTATATGATGGGGATAAACCGTCCGCTCTTCAATATCGTTACGGAAACCGCGAACCGTATGCAGAACGACAACGACAACTCGCCCGACCGACCCAAGCGTCCGCTTTCCCCCGCCGCCCTGCGCGCTCTGAAGGAGGCCGAAGAGAGGCGGCGCGCAGAAGCGCCCCAGAATATGCCGGCCGAACTGGGCGGACGCGGCGGCCTAGACCCGGCTCGCTTCGGCGATTGGGAGATCAAGGGCAGGGCGATCGATTTCTGAGGGTATGCCGTCAGGGTTTTCGTTTCGGTGGCGAATCGGCCGCTGCGTTCCACCCGTAAAGCGCTTTGCGCTTCCCCCCTCACCCTAACCCTCTCTCCCCGCTCGCAGGGAGAGGGGACGAGAATGCTGATGCGGTTACAGCAAATGCGAGGGAGTGCGTTGGCCGCAAAATCCCTTCTCCCCGTTTGCGGGGAGAAGGTCGCGGCAGCGGGATGAGGGGCTGTTGCAACCCATACCCCAGCTCACATCAAGCGCGGTTCTGACGATTGGCGATCAGATCGTCGACGACCGTCGGGTCGGCTAGCGTCGAGGTGTCGCCGAGCGACCCGAAGTCGTCTTCCGCGATCTTTCGCAGAATCCGGCGCATGATCTTGCCCGAGCGCGTTTTCGGCAGACCGGGTGCGAACTGGATCTTGTCCGGAGTCGCGATCGGTCCGATTTCCGACCGGACGTGCTTGACGAGCGCCTGCCGCAGTTCGTCGTCTCCGACCTCGCCCGCCATAAGCGAGACGTAGCAATAGATGCCCTGACCCTTGATCGGGTGCGGATAGCCGACGACCGCCGCCTCGGAAACAAGCTGGTGCGAGACCAATGCCGATTCGACCTCGGCCGTGCCGAGTCGGTGTCCCGAAACATTGAGCACGTCGTCGACGCGGCCGGTGATCCAGTAATAACCGTCCTCGTCGCGGCGGCAGCCGTCGCCCGTGAAATATTTGCCCTTGTAGGTGGAGAAATAGGTCTGAATGAAGCGTTCGTGATCGCCATAGACCGTCCGCATCTGCCCGGGCCAGCTATCGGTGATGCAAAGGTTGCCGTCGGCCGCCCCTTCGACGACATTGCCGTCGCTGTCGACGATCTGCGGCTGGACGCCGAAGAACGGCCGTGTCGCGGAACCAGGCTTGAGATCGGTAGCGCCCGGCAGGGGCGTGATCAGTATGCCGCCGGTTTCCGTCTGCCACCAGGTGTCCACGACCGGACAACGCTCGTCGCCGACGACGTGATAATACCATTCCCAGGCTTCCGGATTGATCGGTTCGCCGACGGTTCCGAGCAGGCGCAGCGAGGAGCGCGAGGACCGCTTGACGAAATCGTCGCCGGCGCCCATCAGCGAGCGGATCGCCGTCGGCGCCGTATAGAAGATGTTGACCTTGTGCTTGTCGACCACCTCCCAGAAGCGCCCTGCATCCGGAAAGTTCGGCACGCCCTCGAACATCAGCGTCGTCGCCGCATTGGCGAGCGGTCCGTAGACGATGTAGGAGTGGCCGGTAACCCAGCCGACATCGGCCGTGCACCAGTAAATGTCGCCGTCCTGGTAGTCAAACACATATTGATGCGTCATCGAAGCATAGACAAGATAGCCGCCGGTGGTGTGCAGCACGCCCTTCGGCTTTCCGGTAGAGCCTGACGTATAAAGGATGAAGAGGGGATCCTCCGCATTCATCTTTTCCGGCGGGCAATGCGGCTCCACCGTCGCCGTTTCCTGATGATACCAGAGATCGCGGCCCGCAGCCCAGCCGACCTTGCCGCCGGTGCGGCGCACGACCAGGACCTTGCTGACCATGACCTGCTGCCTGGCGGCGATGTCTATCGCCTTATCGGTATTCTCCTTGAGCGGAATCGGCTTGCCGCCGCGCACGCCCTCGTCGCAGGTGATTACGAAGGTCGATTCGCAGTCGACGATACGCCCGGCCAGAGCATCGGGCGAGAAGCCGCCGAAGACCACCGAGTGGATGGCGCCGACCCGGGCGCAGGCAAGCATCGCATAGGCCGCTTCGGGGATCATCGGCATGTAGATGGTGACGCGGTCCCCCTTCTTGACTCCGTGCTTTTTCAAGACGTTGGCAAGCCGGCACACCTTGTCGTAGAGCTCGTTATAGGTGATCTTCTTGTCCAGATAAGGATTGTCTCCCTCCCATATGATCGCCGTCTTGTCGCCGTGCGTTTTCAGATGGCGGTCGATGCAGTTGTAGGAGACGTTGGTCAGTCCGTCTTCGAACCACTTGATCGAGACATCGCCCTCGAAGGACGTATTCTTGACCCGGGTGTAGGGTTCGAACCAGTCGATCCGCTTGCCGTGTTCGCCCCAGAACGCCTCCGGGTCGGCGACGCTTTCCCGATACCATTTGAGATAGGTCGCATTGTCGAGCAGCGTGCGGTTCTTGGCCGCTTCCAGGACCGGGTAGGTCTTGACGTCCATATTTTCCTCCCTGCGCATTTCTGGTCAGATCATGAGCGGAATACCGGCGGAAACCGCGCACAGTTCTCCTCATCCCGCTCTGGACCGGCTCCCACCGTTCCTTTGTGACAATTCATAAGCAGGTCGCCTCCGGTCCGCAATTAGACAAAAGCACATTTGAAAGTGAAGAATTGCAATTTCGAGACAAGAACGGTATAGAACCCCCAATTCCCGGAAATCAGTGGTAGACTCCACGGCCCGCGACACCGGCGCGGACGGACAAAAGGACTATATCCATGGCTCAGCAACTGCTTATGCCCAAGGCAACAGCCGTCTGGCTGGTTGACAACACCGCACTCTCGTTCGACCAGATCGCGCAGTTCTGCAAGCTGCACCCGCTCGAGGTCAAGGCGATAGCGGACGGTGAATCGGCGCAGGGCATCAAGGGCCTTGATCCAATCGCAACCGGTCAGCTGTCGCGCGACGAGATCGTGCGCGGCGAGGGAAATCCCAATCACAAGCTCAAGCTTTCGGAGCCGAAGGTCCGCGTGCCGGACTCCAAGCGCAAGGGCCCGCGCTATACGCCGGTCTCCAAGCGTCAGGACCGCCCGAACGCCATTCTGTGGCTGGTCCGCAATCATCCTGAGTTGAAGGACGCACAGATTTCGCGTCTGGTCGGCACGACGAAGGCGACGATCGAGCAGATTCGCGAGCGTACCCACTGGAACTCCGCCAACCTGACGCCGATGGACCCGGTGACGCTCGGCCTCTGCTCGCAGATCGACCTGGATCTCGAGGTAGAGCGCGCTTCGAAGGGCCGTCCGCTGCCTTCGGCGGCCGAGAGCGGCGCAACGCTCGAATCCGCGCAGGAAACCGAGAAGCTCAACTACGGCCAGGATCGCGAAGAGGAAAAGGAAATCGACGCCGATGCCGTCTTCGCCAAGCTGAAGTCGCTGAAGTCGGACCGCAAGGACGACGAAGAAGACGACTACTGATCGCCTCGCCATCGACGAGATGAGAAACCCGGGTCGCAGGATCCGGGTTTTTTATTGGCCGTCGCTTACCGGATCGACGCCGGCGCCACCGGGATGAGGGCAGTTGCCCTCGCTCTTCCTCATCCGATACCCTTCGACCGCAGCGCCTCGGTGATCTCGTCCAGAATTGCAGGGTCGTCGATCGTTGCGGGCATTTTCCAGGGCTGACGGTCGACGATCTTCTGAATCGTGGAACGCAGGATCTTGCCGGACCGCGTCTTTGGCAGCCGCTTGACGCAGATCGCCGTCCTGAAGGCGGCGACCGGCCCGATACGCTCGCGCACGAGGCCGATGACCTCCTTCTCGATTTCCTCTGTTTCACGGGAAACATTGGCGTTGATGACCAGGAAGCCCGCCGGCACCTGCCCCTTGAGCGGATCGGCGATACCGATCACGGCGCATTCGGCAACGTCCGGGTGGCTTGCGCAAACCTCCTCCATGGCGCCCGTCGACAGCCGGTGCCCCGCGACGTTGATGATGTCATCGGTCCGGGCCATGATGAAGATATAGCCCTCCTCGTCGAGATAGCCGGCATCCGCCGTCTTGTAGAAGCCGGGATACTCCTCGAGATAGGCCGCATGGAAGCGGTGATCGGCATTCCAGAGCGTCGGCAGGCAGCCGGGCGGCAGCGGCAGCTTTATCACGACGTTGCCCAGCGTGCCGGGCGCCACCGGAAGGCCCGCGTCGTCGACGACCTGCACATCATAGCCGGGAAGCGGAACCGCCGGGGAGCCGTACTTCACCGGCAGGAGGCCGAGCCCCAAGGGATTGCCCGCGACGGGCCAGCCCGTTTCCGTCTGCCACCAGTGATCGATCACGGGGACTCCAAGCGCCTGTTCCGCCCAGCGGATCGTATCCGGGTCGGCCCGCTCGCCCGCGAGATAGAGCGCCCGGAACCGCGACAGGTCGTAACGGCCCAGATATGCGGCTTCGGGATCCTCCTTGCGAATTGCGCGCAGCGCCGTCGGCGCAGTGAACATGACGGCGACGCCGTGTTCGCAGATGACGCGCCAATAGGTTCCGGGGTCGGGCGTCCCGACCGGCTTTCCTTCGAAGAGGACCGAGGTACAGCCGTTGAGCAGCGGCCCGTAGACGATATAGGAATGGCCAACCACCCAGCCGATGTCGGAAGCCGCCCAGAACACCTCGCCGGCGCTGACGCCGAAGAAGTGCTCCATCGACCATTTGAGCGCGACCATGTGGCCGCCATTGTCGCGCACGACGCCTTTCGGCTGGCCCGTCGTTCCTGATGTGTAGAGTACATAAAGCGGGTCGGTGGAGGCGACCGGCACGCAAGGGGCTTCATCGCCGGCTTCCCTGGCCGCCGCAAGCGCCTCGGCGAAATCGATGTCGCGCCCGCCAACCATCGAGGCAGCTGCCATGTCGCGCTGATAGATCAGGCAGTGGGCCGGCTTGTGACTGGCCGTTTCGATCGCCTGATCGAGCAGAGGCTTGTACGCGACGATGCGCCCCGGCTCCAGCCCGCAGCTTGCCGAGACGACGAGCTTCGCCTCACAGTCGTCGATGCGGACGGCGAGTTCGTTGGCGGCAAAACCGCCGAAGACGACGGAGTGCACCGCGCCGATCCGCGCCGCCGCGAGCATGGCGATCGCGGCCTGCGGGATCATCGGCATGTAGATGACGATGCGATCGCCCTTGTCGACGCCGAGTTTGCGGTAGATCGCGGCCATCGCCTTCACATCGGCGAGGAGGTCCGCATAGGAGATCTTCTCGACCCGGCCGGTGACGGGGCTGTCATATATGAAGGCCGCTTGCTCGCCGCGGCCGGCCTCGACATGCCGGTCGAGGCAATTGTGACAGGTATTGGTGATGCCGTCTGAAAACCAGTGGCCGTAGGTGCCGCCCCCAGGCTCGAAAATGCGTTCCGGCGGCCTGAACCAGTCGATCGCCGATGCGGCATCTGCCCAGAAGCCGTGCGGATCGGCTTTCCACGCGCCATACACTTCGGAATAGCGACTCGCCATATCCGTTTCCTCCCATTCGCGCTCCGGGCGGGAAGCCCGGCTCCTCCACTTCGAAGGATAGGCAAACGAAGGTAAACGGGAACCCCGACGAAAGGGTAATGGAAGCAAGGTGGTCAGCGCGCTCCGAAGATGGCGGAGCCGACCCGTACGCTCGTGGCGCCGAAGGCGATTGCGGTCTCGAAGTCGCCGGACATCCCCATGGAAAGCCCGGAAAGACCGCACTGGGCCGCAAGCTTCGCAAGCAGGGCGAAATGCGGGCCCGGATTTTCGTCGACCGGCGGAATGCACATCAGCCCTTCGATGTTCAGGCGCAGTTCCTCGCGGCAGAAGGTTACGAAGGCGGCGGTGTCTTCGGGGGCGATGCCTGCCTTTTGCGGCTCAAGGCCGGTGTTCACCTGAACATAGAGGCGGACTTCGCGGCCCTGGCGCTTCATTTCGGCGGCAACTGCGCGCGCGATCTTCTCCCTGTCGATCGTCTCGATGACGTCGAAAAGCGCGACGGCGTCGGCGGCCTTGTTGGATTGCAGAGGGCCGATCAGGTGCAGTTCGACGTCGGGGATCTCACGCTTGAGCGCCGGCCATTTGGCTTGTGCCTCCTGCACGCGGTTCTCGCCGAAAATGCGCTGGCCGGCCTCGAGCACCGGCTCGATCGTCTCGGCGCCGAAGGTTTTCGATACGGCGATCAGGCTGACGGCGTTTTCCGGGCGTTTCGCCGACTTCTCGCTTGCGCGAATCCGGCTTAGGATTTCGTTCAGCCGCTCTTCGACTTCCATCCCCATGCTCCTGTTCAAGATCGTCTCGACCGTTACCCTGCGGCTTATTGAAACTTGCGCCGCTTGCCAAGTCCAGCGGAAGCCGGAGCGGAGGACTTCGGTCCGGCTGCAGCATCTTTCTGCCGGCGAACCGCCGCAGATCGAGGAGACCGCCTGGCGGATCCCTCAAAACTTGACGCTTGGGGCGTTTCGTGGTGAAGGTCACGCCAGCTATCACGCGCGGGCGCTCGCGCCCGGCAGAATTTCCGGAACATCGACAAAAACATGGCTACCGAACGATACAATCCGCGCGATGCCGAACCGCGCTGGCAGCAGGAATGGGAAGCGGGCAAGGTCTTCGAGACGAAGAACGACGATCCGCGCGACAAATATTACGTCCTGGAGATGTTCCCCTATCCGTCCGGGCGGATTCACATGGGCCACGTGCGCAATTACACGATGGGCGACGTGGTCGCCCGCTACAAACGCGCCCGCGGCTTCAACGTCCTGCATCCGATGGGCTGGGACGCCTTCGGCATGCCGGCGGAAAACGCCGCCATGGAGCGCGGCGTCCATCCGGCGAGCTGGACGTACCAGAACATCGCCTCGATGAAGGCGCAGCTCAAGGTCATGGGGCTTTCGCTCGACTGGAGCCGGGAATTTGCGACCTGCGATCCCGAATATTACCAGCGCCAGCAGCACCTGTTCCTCGATTTCCTGGAAAAGGGACTGGTCTACCGCAAGCAGTCGAAGGTCAACTGGGACCCGGTCGATAACACCGTGCTCGCCAACGAGCAGGTGATCGACGGCCGCGGCTGGCGCTCCGGCGCGCTCGTCGAGCAGCGCGAGCTGACGCAATGGTTCTTCCGCATCACCGACTTCAGCCAGGATCTGCTCGACGCCCTCGACGCGCTCGACGAATGGCCGGAGAAGGTACGGCTGATGCAGAAGAACTGGATCGGCCGTTCGGAAGGGCTTTCGCTCCGGTGGGAGCTCGATCCGTCGACGGTCCCCGGTGAGGAAAAGGAAGTCACGGTCTACACGACGCGGCCCGACACGCTGTTCGGCGCCTCCTTCCTGGCGATCTCCGCCGATCATCCGCTCGCCAGGGATGCTGCGGCAAAGAGCGCCGAGATCGAAGCCTTCTGCGAGGAATGCCGGCGCGCCGGCACGTCGCTCGCCGCACTGGAGACGGCGGAGAAGAAAGGCATCGACACGGGCATACGTGCGCGGCATCCCTTCGATCCGGCCTGGGAGCTGCCGGTCTACGTCGCCAATTTCGTGCTGATGGACTATGGCACGGGCGCCATCTTCGGCTGCCCCTCAGGCGACCAGCGCGACCTGGATTTTGCCCGCAAATACGGTCTGCCGGTCGTTCCGGTGGTGATGCCGAAGGATGCCGATCCGCAGACCTTCACGATCAAGGACGAGGCCTATGACGGGGACGGCGTGATGATCAATTCGCGCTTCCTCGACGGGCTCCCGGTGGAAAAGGCGTTCGAGACCGTCGCTTCCAGGCTCGAAAACGATCTGCTGAACGGTACGCCGCGCGCCGAGCGCAAAGTCAATTTCCGCCTGCGGGACTGGGGGATTTCCCGCCAGCGCTACTGGGGCTGCCCGATCCCGGTCATTCATTGCGACGACTGCGGCGTCGTGCCTGTTCCCAAGGCGGACCTGCCGGTGACGCTGCCGCCGGACGTGACCTTCGACAAGCCCGGCAATCCGCTCGACCGGCATCCGAGCTGGCGGCACGTCGCTTGCCCTCAATGCGGCAAGGACGCGCGGCGGGAAACCGACACAATGGACACCTTCGTCGATTCGTCCTGGTACTTCACCCGCTTTACGGCGCCGTGGGAGAACAACCCGACGGACCCCAAGGCTGCCAATCACTGGCTGCCGGTCGACCAGTATATCGGCGGTATCGAGCACGCGATCCTGCATCTGCTTTATTCGCGCTTCTTCACACGCGCGATGAAGGCGACGGGCCATGTGGCGCTGGACGAACCCTTCAACGGGCTGTTCACGCAGGGCATGGTCGTCCATGAGACCTATAGCCGCGGCGAAGGTGCGCAGCGGGAATGGGTCACCCCTGCCGAGATCCGCATCGAGGAAGCAGACGGTCAGCGGCGCGCGGTGCATATCGAGACCGGCGAGGAGATTGCCATCGGCTCGATCGAGAAGATGTCGAAGTCGAGGAAGAACGTCGTCGATCCGGACGACATCATCAGCTCCTACGGTGCCGACACGGCACGCTTCTTCGTGCTCTCCGATTCGCCGCCCGATCGCGACGTCATCTGGTCCGAAGCGGGCGTCGAAGGCGCTCATCGCTTCGTTCAGCGCGTCTGGCGCCTCCTGACTGAGGCCGCGGAGAAGCTGCGTGCCGTCGATGCCGCGCCGGCAAGCGACGGCGAGGGACTTGCCGTGTCCCAGGCCGCGCACCGCACTCTCAAGGCGGTGGAAGCCGACTACGACAAGCTTGCCTTCAACAAGGCGGTCGCACGCATCTACGAGCTGGTGAATACCATGGCGGCACCCCTGACGCAGGTTGCGAGCGGCAAGGCCGACAAGGCTCTGACCGCAGCCGTAAAGGACGCCAGCGCGATCCTGATCAACCTGATCGCGCCGATGATGCCGCATCTGGCAGAGGAATGCTGGCGGGAGATCGGCGGTGAGGGGCTTATCGCCGAAAGACCATGGCCGAAATTCGATGCGGCACTCGTCGTCGAGAACGAGATCACGCTGCCGGTCCAGATCAACGGAAAGAAGCGCGCCGATTTGACAATCGCGCGCGATGCAGATCAGAGTGCGATCGAAAGCGCCGTGCTCGCACTGGACGTCGTCAAGACCGCGCTCAACGGCGGCAGCCCGAAGAAGATCATCGTCGTGCCCCAAAGGATCGTCAATGTCGTTGTCTGATATAGCTGGCTTCCGTCTTCGGTCTCTGGCCTTCGTAGCCGGCGCATTGTCGCTCGCGGCACTCGGCGGCTGCCAGGTCAGACCCCTTTATTCCGACGGCCCCACCGGTTCGACCTCGACGGCGCTCGCCGCCATCGAGATTTCGGAAGCCGAAGACCGCGTCGAGCAGGAAGTCCGCAATGCTCTCGTTTTTCTGACGTCGCGCGGCCAGGGTGAACCGGTCAATCCGCAATACCATCTGGCGCTTAGCGTCTCTCACCGGACGATGGGCGTGCTCTACGAGACGTCGGATGTCGAAGACGACGACGACCGTGCCGGAGCCGGTCGGGTAGTCGTAAAGGCCGACTATAACCTCACAAAGACCTCCACCGGCGAAACGGTGAAGGCAGGCAGGCGAACGGCCGTCGCGCTGGTCGACTTCCCCCGGCAGGAATTCGCCAAGATCCGCGCGGTGCGCGATGGCGAGAATCGCGCCGCCAAGGAGTTGGCGGAGATCATCGGCGCCGATCTCGCAGCCGCCCTTGGCCGCTGATCCGATGGTCCGATGAGCGAAGTCAAGTCGCACGAATTCGACGGTTTCCTGCAGCGGTCTGCGGCGAGCTACCGACTCTTCCTGTTCTACGGTCCCGATCGCGGCCTCGTCTCGGAAAGAGCGTCGGAGCTCGCGGGCAGGTTCGGCATACCTCTCGATGACCCTTTCGCCGTCGTCAAATTGGATGCCGCTGCATTGCAGGGCGCCGGAAGCATACTCGACGAGGTCAACGCCATCGGCCTTTTCGGCGGCGAGAAACTGGTCTGGGTGCGCGGCGCCTCGGCGGAGAAGGCCGTAGCCGAAGCGCTGCAGATCCTTGCTGCCGATCCGCCGCCCGGCGCCCGCCTCATCGTCGAAGCAGGCGACCTTAAAAAGGGGGCGCTGCTCAGGAAAGTAGGCGAATCTTCCCGGTCCGTCGCTTCGGTCGCCTGCTACAGCGACGACATCAGAGGTCTGCAAGCGCTTGTCGACAAGGAACTTTCGGAGGCCGGCTTGCGGATTAGCCCTGCGGCGCGACAGCGCCTCGTGGATGCTCTTGGCGGAGACCGCATGGCCTCGCGCAACGAACTTCGCAAGCTCGCCCTCTATTGCCGCGGCAAGGATATGGTCGACGAGGACGACGTGCTCGGCATCGTCGGTGACGCCAGCGCCATTTCGGTCGACGAAGCGGTGGATGCGGTGCTGAAGGGCGATGCGGACGCGCTGCTGCACGCGATGAAGAAGATCACGACGTCCAAGACTCCGCCATTTCTCGTGCTTCAGGCTTGTCTCAGGCAGTTTCAGCAACTCGACATCATGCGTGCCGAAATGGATGCGAGCCGCCAGCCCCCCGGTCAGGTGGTCGCGAGCCTCGGACGCGGTTTGCATTTCCGGCGCAAGCCGGTCGTCGAAGCGGCGCTGAAACACTGGACGGGACCGGCGATCCGGCGCGAACTGAACCGCCTGCAGGCGACCATCTATCAGAGCCGCAGCCGCCAGAGCTTGGAGGAGAGCCTGGTCATACAAAACCTGTTGGCGATCACGATCCAGTCGGCGCGCCGCTGAGGTAAACCCCGATCAGCGGTTACACGCTTCGCGCCGTAAAAGATCTGCGGTGCGCGGCGCCATGGTCAACGCCGTTCGAGCAACCGGCAGATCTCTTCCAGCTGGTCAAGCGTCTTGTAGGTAATCTTGAGATGCCCGCCGCTGGCCTTGTGGTTGACGGTGACCTCCAGGCCGAGACTATCGGACAGGGTGCGCTCCAGCGCCAGCGTATCGGCGTCCTTTTCATCGCGTTGACGGCCTTTCGCGTAGTTGGGGTCGTTCTGCGATTTGATATCGTTCTGCGCCAGCCGCTCGGCCTCGCGAACCGAAAGCCCCTTGGCGACGACCGCACGCGCTAGCGCTGTCGGATCCGACGTGGGTATGAGAGCGCGGGCATGGCCCGCCGAAAGGCTGCCGTCGGAAAGCATGTCGCGCACAGGCTCCGGCAGCTTCAAGAGCCGCAGGCTGTTCGCAACATGGCTTCGGCTCTTACCGATGATGTCGCCGAGATCGTTCTGCGTATAGCCGTGTTCGGCGATCAGTTGCTCGTAGCCCAATGCCTCCTCGAGAGGATTGAGGTCGGAACGTTGAACATTCTCGACAATGGCTATCTCAAGGGCGGTCCTGTCGTCGACGTCCCGTACAATGACCGGTATTTCGGTGAAGCCGGCAAGCTGCGCCGCGCGCCAGCGCCTTTCGCCGGCGATGATTTCATAGCGATCGTGACCGATCGTACGAACGACCACCGGCTGTACGATCCCGTGCTGACGGATCGAGCTTGCCAGGTCCTGAAGCTCGGCCTCGTCGAACTGCCGACGAGGGTTGCGCGGATTGCGGGATACGAACTCGATTGGAATTCGCCGATCGGCGCTGACGGGGGAGGCCGGAGCTGAGCCGCCTTGCAGCGGCTGATCCATTTCACCGATCAAGGCGGCTAGGCCGCGACCCAGACGCCTTTTGGAGCTGTCATCGTTCATCTGACACCTGATTAATTACGATACCGAAACGATTAGGCGGCCTTCCGCTGCCTTTCGCGTTGAATGACTTCCGAAGCCAATTGGAGATATGCCTGACTTCCGGCGCATTTCAGATCGTAGAGTATAGCCGGCTTTCCATAGGACGGCGCCTCGGAGACCCGAACGTTGCGGGGAATCAGGGTATGATAAACCTTGTCCCCCAGATGCGTCCGAACGTCGCTGACCACCTGCTGCGCCAGGTTATTCCGCGAGTCGAACATGGTCAGGACTATCCCCTGAATATCGAGGCCCGGATTGACCGTTCGACGCACCTGGTCGACTGTCTCCAATAGCTGGCTCAGACCCTCCAGAGCGAAGAATTCGCACTGCAGCGGGACAAGAACCGAATGTGCCGCTGCCATCGCATTCATTGTCAAAAGGTTAAATGAGGGCGGGCAGTCGACCAGCACGTAGGAATAGGCGAGCGCATCCGCGGAGGCCAGGGCCTTGCGGAGTCGAAAAACCCGATCCGGTTCCTTGGAAATCTCCATCTCGACGCCCAGCAGGTCCATGGTCGAGGGTACGATGGCTAGATTTGGTACCGCGGTATCCTGCGCAATCTGGCCAATGGCGTGGGTTCCCATCATCAGCTCATAGGAGGATAGATGCCGTGCGCGGCGCTGAATCCCAAGCCCGGTGCTGGCATTGCCTTGCGGATCGAGATCGACGATCAGCACCTTTTCGCCGATTGCGGCCAGAGCTGTCGCAAGATTGATGGCCGTCGTCGTCTTGCCGACGCCGCCCTTCTGATTGGCAATAGTGATAATCCGATTCTTTGGACCAAACATTTTTCGCTCGCCTATCACTTCGTCCGACGTGAAAGATTTGCAATCTCGAGCACAACCGAATCTGGCTCGACAACACTTGCATGTTTTATCAGATCGAATTGAAAGCGACTAACGGCTTTGTCGACTTCTTGCTGGTAATCCCGCCCTTTGTGAAAGAAAGCGACGGTTTTGGAGCCCTCCGCAAGCATCCAGGGAGCGCAATAATCGAGCAACTGGCTTAAATCGGCGAGCGCACGTGCCGAAATCGCGTCGCATTCCGGAATCTCAGCGGGTGCGGCGTCGATTCGAATCGGATGAACGGACCCCCTTGCTCCCGTCTCCCTGAGGGCAACGCGTAAAAACGCGGCCTTCTTGTTATTGCTTTCGACCAGATGAACCCACCCGTCTTCTGCCTCCGAGAGGCAAATGGCCATAATTACGCCAGGGAAGCCGCCGCCGCTTCCGAGATCTACCCACGTCTTCGGTGACGGGGAGAGTTGATAAAGCTGAAGGCTATCGAGGATGTGACGGCGCCACAGATCCTCCAGCGTGGAGGGCGCGACAAGGTTGATGGATCGGGCCCATTTCTGAAAAAGTGCGGCGAAGTGCTCCAGTCTAGTGACCGTTTCACGTGAAACACGCAATCCGTTCAGGGCTTCGGCGAGACTCGCTTGCATTGCAGACCTCACCCAGCCACACGTTGCGCATGGCGCTCTTGCCGTCGCAACCAGGAAAGGATGAGCGAGATCGCCGCTGGTGTCATACCGTCGACCTTCGTCGCCTGGGCGAGGTTTCGCGGCTTATGCTGCGCCAGCTTTTGCTTCAGTTCATTCGAAAGCCCGGGCAACATGTCATAGTCGAAGTCATCCGGTATGGCCGTAGTTTCATCGCGTCGGACGCCGGCTATGTCTGAGGCTTGGCGCTCCATGTAGACGGCATAGGCCGCATCGATTTCCAACGCCTCAACAACCCCCGGTGAAATAGCTTGAAGCTCAGGCCAAAGCCGGGTCAACGCATCGATCGATTGACCGGGATAGGAGAGGATTTCGAAGGCCGTTCGGCGCTGACCATCCTGATTGAGCTTCAGGCCGAAACGCTGGCCTTCGCTCGGTGTCACCGAGAGGGAACGCAGGAGCGAACGCCCGGCCGCGTAGAAATGCCTCCATGTTTCGAAGCGCTGGCGACGCGCGTCACCCACGCATCCAAGTTCGATGCCCACCGGCGTCAAACGCATATCCGCATTGTCTGCACGCAGCGACAACCGGTACTCGGCCCGGGAGGTGAACATGCGATAGGGTTCGGTTATCCCTCGAGACGTCAAGTCATCGATCATCACGCCGATATAGGAATCGGTTCGGCTGAACTGATAAGGAGCACGGCCGCTCACCCGCAGCGCGGCATTCACACCCGCAACGAGACCCTGAGCTCCGGCCTCTTCATATCCCGTCGTGCCGTTGATCTGACCCGCCAGAAATAGACCGGGCATCTTGCGCACGCCCAGGGATAATTCCAGTTCCCGCGGGTCGACATGGTCGTACTCGATTGCATAGCCCGGCTGAAGAATCTGCACCTGCTCGAGGCCCGGAATGGTCCGAATGAAAGCCTCCTGCACATCCTCGGGAAGTGACGTCGAAATTCCGTTCGGATAGACGGTATGGTCGTCCAACCCTTCGGGCTCCAAAAATATCTGGTGACCATCCCGCTCGCCGAACCGAACGATCTTATCCTCGATCGATGGACAATAGCGCGGACCGACCCCTTCGATCTGGCCCGAATACATTGCGGATTGGTTTATATTATCAGCGATAATCTTATGCGTCGCAGCTGTCGTCCGCGTTACGCCGCAATCGATCTGCCGGTTGGCGATTGCATCGGTCATGAATGAGAACGGTACGGGATTATCATCCGGGCCTTGGCGCCCGACGCGGTCCCAGTCGATCGTACGGCCGTCCAGCCGCGCCGGCGTGCCGGTCTTCAGCCGACCAAGCTGCAGGCCAGCACGCTGTAGCGTGTCGGAGAGACCCAGGGACGGGTCTTCGCCCACACGACCGGCCGGCATCTTACGGTTGCCGATGTGGATGAGGCCTTTGAGAAATGTGCCGGTCGTGAGGACAACGGCGGAAGAGCGATAGGTCCGGCCGTCCTTCATCACCGCACCGCGGACCACACCACCTTCGGTCAACAGATCGAAGGCATCACCTTCGATGACCGTGAGGTTCTTGATTGCTTCGATCTCGCGCTGCATCGCTTGGCGGTACAGTTTGCGATCCGCCTGCGTACGCGGACCGCGCACCGCCGGCCCTTTGCGCCGGTTGAGAAGCCGGAACTGGATTCCCGCGGCATCGGCCACACGTCCCATGAGGCCGTCGAGGGCATCGATCTCGCGGACCAGATGACCCTTGCCGAGACCCCCGATCGCAGGATTACAGGACATCACCCCGATCGTATCCCGCTTATGCGTGATCAGGATCGTGCGGGCGCCGAGGCGTGCGGAAGCCGAAGCGGCTTCGCAGCCCGCATGACCGCCACCGATCACAATGACATCACAGTCCGTCATAGACATGCTCCAGCATTCCGTTGCGAGCTCCAGGCCCTTGATTGTCAGTTCAGTCATTCGAGTCAAGAGCGTTTCACGTGAAACGCACCGAATGACTCGCAGACGTTGTATCTCTTCAGCGTCAAGCCTATTTTCCGATGCAGAACTCGGAGAATATGACATCCAGAAGGTTCTCGACATCGACCCGCCCGGTGATCCTGCCGAGTGCGTCCGCCGCTTGGCGAAGCTGCTCTGCTCGCAGTTCGAGGTCGCCGGCGTCCAGGCTGTGCTCCAGTGCGGCACTCGCCTGCCGCAGACAGTCGACGTGGCGCTTTCGCGAGGGCATCGCCAGTGCTGTCTTACCGGCCAGGTCAGGGAGGTAGGATTGCAGGACGGTCAGCAGCTCGGCCATACCCTCGCCTGTCCTGGTCGAAAGAAAAATGTCCGCATCGGATGCCCCCCAGCTTGGTGTCGTGCGGTCGATTTTGGTCGCAACGCGGATGACGGGGATACCCTCCGGAAAACCCTCACCAACTTCGAAGGCGCCCGGTTTTTCCGATAATAGAAGCACAAGATCGGCATCGGCGATAACCTCGCGCGCCCTCCGTATACCTTCCCGTTCCACGATTTCTTCCGTTTCGCGAAGCCCAGCAGTGTCGAACAGTTTTATTGAGAATCCGGCTAAGGAAAGATCTACGGCTAAAACGTCGCGCGTCGTGCCGGCAATTTCGGTGACGATCGCGATATCCCTTCGAGCCAGGGCATTGAGCAAGCTCGATTTGCCCGCATTGGGTTCACCGGCAATCACGATCTTGAGGCCATCCCGGATTATCTCGGCCAGCCCCGCGCGCGCGATATGCCCGTCGATTTCTTCGCGAAGCCTTTCCACATCTTCCCAGATCTTCGTGCTGACGGAACCGGGAACATCTTCCTCATCGGCAAAGTCGAGCTCTGCCTCGATCATCGCACGCGCATGGGTCAGGCGTCGAGCCCAGCCGCTATAAAGCGCTGACTGGCCGCCGCCCGACTGCTCCACAGCGAGGCGGCGCTGCATCTCCGTCTCCGCCGCGATCAGGTCCGCCAGCCCCTCTACCTCGACCAGGTCCAGCTTGCCGTTCTGAAAGGCACGCCTCGCGAACTCTCCGGCTTCCGCATGCCTCAGCCCGTCGATCCCGGCCAGCTCGTCCAGGATGGCGCTCACCACCGCCCGTCCGCCGTGAACCTGCAGTTCGCAGCAATCCTCCCCCGTGAAGGACGCGGGCGCGGGAAAATGAAGCACCAGACCACGGTCCAGCATTTCACCGTTTCGAGTCCGAATCGTTCGCAAGGTCGCGATGCGCTCTGACGGAAGCGTTCCGCACAGCAGTGTAAGCACGTCGGCTGTTGCCGGACCGCTGACGCGGATCGTGGCAACGCCGGCGGGTAGCGAGCCGCTCGAAAGAGCGTAGATCGTATCGGTAGAAAGCATTGGTTCACCGCTTGCGAAGCGACGTTCGGCGCCAGCGCCGTTTCGACGTCTTTGATCGGGAATCTCGGCGGCGCCGATGGGAAGCACATCCGGTGCGCCTGTAGCTACAGCGGCACTCGACCGACGAGTGGCGCCTTATGCACCGGGTCGGGTATGAAATCAAGTGTTGCTCACCGGCAAGGGGGTCACGCGTTTCACGTGAATCATCGCAGCACTTCGAGGGAAAACGCTTAGCGGCACCTCCGCCCGGAAGTGCACGGGGTCCAAACTGCTGGACTCCAATATTCGATGGAACACTCCAAGCCCTGGATCTGCACCGGGCCCTGGCATGCGCCGGTCAAGGGACTGATCAGCGATAAAGCAACAAGGCCGGCGCATGCCTGCACCGGCCTTGCGTGCAATGACGCGCCCCGCGCCGTGGACGGCGGGCGGCTATGTGTTCATCGAGTCGAAGAAGTCGCTATTGGTCTTCGTCTGCTTGAGCTTGTCGATGAGGAACTCGATCGCATCCGTCGTGCCCATCGGCGCAAGAATGCGGCGAAGCACGAAGATCTTCTGCAGGTCCTGGCGCGGAACCAGGAGATCCTCCTTACGCGTGCCGGACTTCAGAATGTCCATGGCCGGGAAGATTCGCTTGTCGGCCACCTTACGGTCGAGCACGATTTCGGAGTTGCCGGTGCCCTTGAACTCTTCGAAGATGACTTCGTCCATGCGGCTGCCGGTGTCGATCAGAGCCGTTGCAATAATCGTCAGCGACCCGCCTTCCTCGATATTGCGTGCTGCGCCGAAGAAGCGCTTCGGGCGCTGCAGAGCGTTCGCGTCGACGCCGCCGGTCAGAACTTTGCCCGATGAGGGGACGACCGTGTTGTAGGCGCGGCCGAGGCGGGTGACCGAGTCGAGCAGGATCACCACATCGCGTCCATGTTCCACGAGCCGTTTGGCTTTCTCGATCACCATCTCGGCGACCTGTACGTGGCGCGTCGCCGGCTCGTCGAAGGTCGAGGACACCACTTCGCCCTTGACGGAGCGCTGCATGTCCGTGACTTCCTCCGGCCGCTCGTCGATCAGGAGAACGATCAGGTAGCATTCCGGGTGGTTTGCCGTGATCGAATGCGCGATGTTCTGGAGAAGCACCGTTTTACCGGTGCGCGGCGGCGCAACGATGAGGCCGCGCTGGCCCTTGCCGAGCGGTGCGACAAGATCGATGACGCGGGCCGACAAGTCCTTGGATGTCGGAACCTCGAGTTCCATCTTGAAGCGTTCGTTCGGGTAGAGCGGCGTCAGGTTGTCGAAGTGAACCTTATGGCGGATTTTCTCCGGATCGTCGAAATTGATCGTATTGACCTTCAGAAGTGCGAAATAGCGTTCGCCTTCCTTCGGGCCGCGAATGGGGCCCTCGACCGTGTCGCCGGTCTTCAACGAAAAACGGCGGATCTGCGACGGCGAAATGTAGATGTCGTCGGGACCCGGGAGATAGTTCGCATTCGCGGAGCGCAGGAAGCCAAACCCGTCCTGCAGGACCTCGACGACGCCTTCTCCGATGATTTCTATCTCCTGCTGCGCCAGCATCTTGAGGATCGCGAACATCAGCTCCTGCTTGCGCATCGTGCTGGCATTCTCGACCTCGAGCTCTTCGGCAAAGGCCAGGAGGTCGGTCGGCGTCTTGTTTTTAAGTTCTTGAAGCTTCATTTCAGCCATGAAGGGTCCGTGCTTGATAGGGGATTGGTAGCCGGCGCGATTTGTAAGGGAGCTGCGAGGGGGAAGGCAGGCTCTAAAACTTCGTCACAGGCCACAGGAAGAAGGAGATGAGGGAAAATAGCGATTCACGTGAAACGCCGCAAGGGGTCGCAGCAAATTAGCGGCAACTATTGCGGCTGCGAATCGATTGAATTCAAAATGGTTTCACCACGACGAGGATGACTATGAGGATCATCAGCAGGGTCGGCGCCTCGTTCATCAGCCTCCAGTAGCGAGCATTCCGGCGATTCTCGTCCCGCTGGAAGGCCTTCACCGCGCGGCTGAAACGCACATGCACCAGGGTCAGCAGAAACACGCAGAAAATCTTCGCATGCAGCCAGCCTCCGCCAAAGCCATAGGCGCTCCATGCGAGGTAGAGACCAAGCACCCAGGAGATCATCATGGCCGGATTCATGATGACCTTGAGCAGGCGCAGTTCCATCATCTTGAAGGTCTCGGACTGCTGCGATCCGGGGGCCGCGTCGGTGTGATAGATGAAGAGGCGCGGCATGTAGAGAAGCGCCGCCATCCAGGAGATCACCGCGATAACGTGAAGCGCCTTTATCCATAGATACAGATCGTCCGGCTGCCAGGCAAAGAGACCTATCAGCAATGCCGCAAAAGCGCCGATCGCGATCGCCGCACGAAAGCGAGCCCGTTCGCCCGGGCCGCCGTCGGTTTGACGTTCCCCCATCACCGCTGCCCCCTCATCGCCGTCCTCTCACGCGGGCGACGAGCGTGGCGACATGGTCCGGATCGGCATCCGGCGTGATGCCGTGACCGAGATTGAAGATCAGCGGCCCCTTGCCGAGCACGTCCAGGATGCGGTCGATTCCATGCTCGAGAGCCGCGCCGCCGGCCACGACCCGCACCGGGTCGAGATTGCCCTGAACGGGCCCGTCCTTCTGCAATTCGGCGGCGAAGGAGAGCGGCACAGACCAGTCGAGGCCGATCGCGTCCGCCCCGGTCGCTTGCCGATAGTTCTTCAGCAGAAGACCCGCGCCCTTCGCAAAGGCTATGATCTTTGCCGAGGGACGCCGCGACCGCACGGAAGCGATCATGCGCCGGACAGGCTCGGCCGCGTAACGTTCGAACTCTTCCTCACCGAGCACACCGGCCCAGGAATCGAAGATCTGCACCGCATCGGCGCCGGCATCGATCTGTTCAACGAGATAGTCGGCGGAAATGTCGGCGAGCAGCGCCAAAAGCCGGTCGAAGGCTTTGCGATGCCGATAGGCGAAAAGACGTGCGGGCGCCTGGTCCGGCGTCCCGCGGCCGGCGATCATATAGGTCGCTACCGTCCAAGGCGCCCCACAGAAGCCGAGAAGCGTGGTCTCGGTCGGCAATTCCCTCCTCAGCCGGGAGACGGTCTCGAAGACCGGAGCGAGATGAGTGATGACGCCGTCGGGGTTCAGCCGGGCAATGCCGTCCTCGTCGATCGGATCCATCCGTGGACCTTGGCCCTCTTCGAAGCGCACGTTACGCTTGAGCGCATCGGGTACGACGAGGATATCGGAGAAAAGGATGGCGGCGTCGAAGCCGTAGCGGCGGATCGGCTGCAATGTCACTTCGACCGCGAGGTCGGGCGTGTAGCAGAGGTCGAGAAAGTTGCCGGCCTTCAGGCGCGTCGCCCTGTATTCGGGAAGATAGCGTCCCGCTTGCCGCATCAGCCAGATCGGGGGAGGGGTGAGCGTCTTCCCGTTCAAGACCTCCAACATTCTGCGATGCGGTTCACTCACTTGCCGGTTCCCAATCTAAAAATAAAACTGAATTTATGAGGTTTCTATTTCTTAGAGTCGGTGGGTATCAAGGATTAAAATCGCTCCTCATCCTATCCAGTCCGTCTCAATCCGTGACGAAGAGCCGGGAGAGATTCCGTTCAGATCGCGCAGCAAACGGGGAAACTCGGGAAAAGATTGCAGAGTCAGCAGCTTGCGGGTGATCGGCGGGTTGCGCTTCCTGTGGATTGGGAGTCGATCCGCGTGACAATTTGTCTTGGCCATGAGTCTTGTCCACATGGCCCTCCAAACGATTTCCGGCGAAGGGCATGATGTGAACAAGTCGTCGCTTTTCCACTTGCCTGAGAGCAGTCGCCGCCGTTAGCTGTTTTTATCCCGCCTTTTCAACAGACCGCGGAGAATTGCGTGGAGAACCGCAAAAACTACTTCCACCTGCACCTTATCTCCGATTCGACCGGCGAAACCCTGATTGCCGCCGGTCGTGCGGCTGCTGCGCAATTCCAGGCCTCTCATGCGCTGGAGCATGTCTATCCGCTGATCCGGAACCGGAAGCAGCTGATGCAGGTCATGGATGCGGTCGATGGCGCACCGGGCATCGTTCTCTACACGATCGTCGACCGGGAGCTTGCGGGTCTTATCGATGAAAGGTGCCGCGAGATCGGCGTACCCTGCGTCTCGGTGCTCGACCCGATCATCGAGCTGTTCCAGTCCTATCTCGGCTCGCCCTCCCGCCGCCGCTCGGGCGCACAGCATGTCATGGACGCCGAGTATTTCGCACGGATCGAGGCGCTGAACTTCACGATGGACCACGACGATGGTCAAATCCCCACGGATTTCAACGAGGCGGACGTGGTCCTTGTCGGCGTGAGCCGTACGTCGAAGACGCCGACGAGCATCTATCTCGCCAATCGCGGTATAAAGACTGCCAATATTCCGATCGTACCGGGCGTGCCGCTGCCCGATGCGCTTCTGAAGGCGACAAAGCCGCTGATCGTCGGCCTCATCGCTTCGGCCGAGCGACTCTCCCAGGTGCGTCAGCACCGCGTGCTCGGAACGACGCAGAGCTTCCACGCGGAAGACTACACCGACCGGGCGGCGATCGCCGAGGAGCTGAAATATGCCCGCTCGCTTTGCGCGCGCAACAACTGGCCGCTGATCGACGTGACGCGGCGCTCGATAGAAGAGACCGCCGCTGCCATCGTTGCCCTGCGGCCGCGGCTCAGATAGAGCGGACCGTCAGGCAATTCCAGAAGTGAAACGGTTCTCCGTTCGGAATTGCGGCAAATACAGTTGGAGCATTTCCGCGTTTTCGGCGAAAGTGGAGATGCTCGAGCTTGAGATCGCGGAAACGAATCGGGAAACGAAACAATGAGATCCTCGCTCGTATTGGCATCGGCCAGTCCATTCCGCCACACCCTCCTCGACAATGCTGGGCTGGCCTTCAAGGCTCGGGCGGCTGAAATCGACGAGCGTGCGCTGGAGCAGCCGCTGGAAGCGTCGGGCGCTTCGCCCTCTGATGTCGCGCTGGTGCTTGCCGAGGCAAAGGCGCGCGATGTCGCACGATATTTTCCGCGGGCTCTCGTGATCGGTTCGGATCAGACGATGTCGCTCGAAAACCGAGTCTATCACAAGCCCCGGAGCATGGCCGAAGCCGCCGGGCATCTCCTGTCGCTCTCCGGCAAGGTGCACAGCCTCAACAGCGCCATCGTTCTCGTGCGCGACGACGAGGTCGTCTGGCGGCATGTCTCGACCGCAAACATGACCGTGCGGCGATTGACCGACGGTTTCATCGATCGGCATCTTGCAAGGGTAGGCGAAAAGGCGCTGACGAGCGTCGGCGCCTATCAGCTCGAGGGCGAGGGCATCCAGCTCTTCGAAAAGATCGAAGGCGATTATTTCACCATACTCGGCCTGCCGATGCTGCCTCTTCTCTCCAAACTTCGCGAACTGGGTGCGATCGATGCATGATTCACGTGAAACATTTATTAAGCATGCCTTCGTTACCGGCTTTCCGGTGAAGCATTCGCGTTCGCCGCTCATTCACGGCTATTGGCTGAAGCAGTTCGGAATTCAGGGGAGCTACCGGGCTCACGAGGTTACGCCCGAGGCCTTTCCGGATTTCATGCGGCAGATCAAGGAAGGAACAACCGGCTTCTGCGGCGGCAACGTCACGATTCCGCACAAGGAGGACGCTTTCCGGTTGGCCGATCGGCCGGACGAACTCAGCGCCGAACTCGGAGCGGCCAACACACTCTGGCTCGAGAATGGGGAAATCCGTGCGACCAATACCGACGGGCGCGGCTTCGTCGCCAATCTCGATGAGCACGCCAAAGGATGGGACCGCATTTCGACCGCGGTGGTTCTCGGCGCCGGCGGCGCAAGCCGCGCCGTGATCCAGGCCATCCGCGACCGCGGGGTCAAGGCGATCCATGTGGTGAACCGCACGCCCGAGCGGGCGAGGGAACTGGCCGATCGCTTCGGGACGGCGGTGCACGCGCATTCGATGGCGGCGCTTCCTGAAGTCATTTCCGACGCCGGCCTGTTTGTGAACACGACCTCGCTCGGCATGAACGGCGGGCCGGCGCCGGCGATCGATTTTTCGGGCTTGGCGCCCGACGCCGTTGTCACCGACATCGTCTATGTGCCTTTGAAGACGCCGCTGTTGCGGCAGGCGGAAGGGCAAGGCTTCCGCATTGTCGACGGACTTGGCATGCTCCTGCATCAGGCTGTGCCCGGATTCGAGAAATGGTTCGGTTTGAGGCCCATCGTCGACGAAAGGCTCAGGCAGGTCATCATCAGCGACATGGATAAGCACGCATGATCATCGTCGGGCTCACCGGCTCCATCGGGATGGGAAAGACGACCGCTGCCGGGATGTTCCGGGAATTCGGCGTGCCGGTGAACGATGCCGACGAAGTGGTGCACCTGCTTTATAGCGGCGAAGCGGTGGCTCCGGTCGAAGCGGCCTTTCCAGGCGTCGCCAGGGACGGCGTAATCGACCGGTCGGAGCTTTCGCGCCGGCTCGTTGCGGCACCTGACCGGCTTGCCGAGCTGGAACGGATCGTCCATCCCCTCGTGCGCGCCAAGGAGCAGGAGTTCATTGCCCGGCACAGAGCTGAAGGCGCGCCTTTCGTGCTTCTCGATATTCCGCTCCTCTTCGAGACCAGGGCCGAGGCGCGCCTGGACCGTATCGTCGTCGTGACCTGCGATCCGAAAAAGCAGAAGGAGCGTGTCATGAAGCGCCCGGGAATGACCGACGAAAAATTTGCGATGATCCTAAAACGGCAGGTGCCCGACAGCGAGAAACGCGCCCGCGCCGACTATATCGTCGACACCAGCGACAGCTTTGACGTCACGCGGCAGCAGATCCGGTCGATCGTCGATGATTTGCGGGCCGGATAGTCTTCGGAGGACGACGCTGCCGCTTACCCCTTCGCCCCGCCTGCGGGGAGAAGACAGCCAGCAGGCTGGATGAGGGCTGCAACGGCCTTCAATTGCGCAGAAAATAACATTAGGAATGGAGGTCAGCTTCGGGTGATTCGCTCCGAAACGTCGTCCACAGGGCTTCCGCATGCGTGAAATCATCTTCGATACGGAAACGACCGGCCTCGACAACCGCGAAGACCGGGTCATCGAGATCGGCGGCGTCGAGCTCGAGAACCAGTTTCCGACCGGGCGCACGATCCATATCTATATCAATCCAGGGGAGCGCAAGGTTCATCCGGAAGCCCTTGCCGTCCACGGCATCACGGACGAGTTCCTGAAGGACAAGCCGCCCTTCGCCGACGTCGCCCAGGAAATCGTCGATTTCTTCGGCGATGCGCGCTGGGTCGCCCACAACGCTACATTCGACATCGGCTTCATCAATGCGGAGTTCGAGCGGCTCGGCCTGCCGCCAATTGGCAGCGACAGGGTCATCGACACTCTGGCGCTTGCCCGGCGCAAACACCCGATGGGGCCGAATTCGCTCGATGCGCTTTGCCGCCGCTACGGCATAGACAACTCGCATCGAACAAGGCACGGAGCGCTGCTCGACTCCGAGCTGCTCGCCGAGGTCTATATCGAGATGATCGGCGGCCGCCAGGCGGCGCTTGGTCTCGTGGTGGCGGAGACGGGAGGCCGCTCGATCGAAGCCGACGACGGCCCGGTCGTCGTCATCGGAAGGGACCGGCCTTTGCGACCACGGCTGACGGAGGTCGAAATCGCCGCCCATGCGGCGCTCGTCGCGAAGATCGGCGCGAATGCGATCTGGGCCAAATACAGCGAAGCCGAATACGTCCTCAGATCGGAAGCGGTTTAGGCCGTCGAGATTACAGCCCGTGGGGAGGACGGTTAAGTACGCTGCCTGCGAACGCCGGCCTCGCACCTCCGTCATCCTCAGGATTGAGGATCCATTCACAAGCTGTACCGGCGAATTTGAATTGCTTAGGGCGGACACAAAAAACCCGGCTCGCCGAGCCGGGCTTTCCAGAAACTTCGGACCGATCAGTTGGCCGTGTCGTTGGTGTTGGCAACCTGCGCGCGGACCTTTTCCTCGGCCATGCGCTGGGCAAACATCTGCGCGAAGTCGATAGGATCGATCATCAGCGGCGGGAAACCGCCGTTGCGGGTTGCGTCGGCTACGATCTGGCGCGCGAAGGGGAACAGCAGGCGCGGGCACTCGATGAAGAGCAGCGGCAGCATATGTTCCTGCGGGAAGCCGGCGACGCGGAAGACGCCGCCATAGGCGAGTTCGACGTTGAAGAGCATCTTGTCGCCGTCCTTTGCCTGGGCGCTCAGCGAGAGGACGACGTCGAAATCATTCTCCGCGAGCGGATTGGCGTTGACATTGACATTGATGTTGATCGACGGCGAGCGGTCGCGCGCCTGCAGCGAGCGCGGTGCGCCGGGGTTCTCGAAGGAGAGGTCCTTGACATACTGGGCCAGGATGTTGAGCGACGGGCTCGGCTGCTGGGCACTGCCGTTGCCGTTGGATGCGGTATCAGTCGTCATAAGAGTTTCCTCGGACTTCGAAATGGTGAGGCCATCTAGCATCTAGGGCCTTGGCTTACAACCCTGGTGGCCGGGACCGGCCCGACGCAGCGGTGCGTCCGACGGTTCGTCTCGGAGTCGCATTATAGACCCGATTGGAGCCGGAATGAGAAAAAGTGGGGGCTCGAATCAATGGGACAGACGATCCGGGGGCGGTGAACGGTCGTCCTCGTCCTTTTTCTTGCGCGAGAATTCATCCTCGTCGAGATCGATGATCAGCGGGCCGCGGCGCTCCTCGCGCCGGGGATCAGAGGCTTGGGGGCCAGCAGGACGGGGGCCGGAGGAGCGATAGAAGCCCGTTGCGCTGCTCAGAATTGTCATCCGGCTGCGCAGAAAGGCTGCGATGGCGCGTCGGACCGGGGGGAGGAAGATGAGAAGACCGACGACGTCGCTGATGAAACCGGGCACGATCAAGAGAATCGCGGCGATGAAGACCAGCACGCCGCCGACAACGTCCAGTCCCGGGTCATTCCCTGTCCGCGCCGCCTCCTGCAGGCGCCGGAGCACACCGAAGCCTTGGATGCGCAAGAGCAGGATGCCGGCGACGGCGCTTGCGAAAACAAGGAGAAGCGTCATCGCCACGCCGATCTCGCTGCCGACGGCGACGAAGCCGGCGATTTCGGCAAGCGGCAGCGCGAGAATGAGGAGCGGGATCAGGAAACGCATCGCCCGTGCTCGCAAGAAGGTGAGTGCAATTGTCCGGTCTCCGGTTTATGGGTGCGACATCGTCGTTTGAATGGTCTATCCTTCCGGACTATATGGAACAGTACGAGAAATTCTAACAGCGGTTCCGGGTGGAAATGGGCTCTTTTGATTTCATCACATTTTTTTTCCTGATCGCTGCCGTGGTCATCTTCCTGCAATTGCGGAGCGTCCTTGGTCGCAGGACCGGCAGCGAGCGGCCTCCTTTCGATCCGTACTCTCCAAGGGATGTCGCCCAGGGGCCGGAGGCCAAGGATAACGGCAAGGTCGTACAGCTTCCCCGCCGCGAGAGCACGGCGGAAGACGAGTCGCGGTATGCCGCGATCGAGAGCGTAGCAAAGGCCGGAACCCCGCTGAATGCCCAGCTCAGGGCCGTGACCGATGCGGATCCCAACTTCAATCCCGCCGAATTTCTCAACGGTGCGAAGATGGCCTACGAGATGATCGTCATGGCCTTTGCCGATGGCGACCGCAAAACCCTTAAGGGATTGCTGTCCCGCGAAGTCTATGAGGGGTTCGAGGCCGCAATTGCGGAGCGCGAGGCCAAGGGCGAAGTCGTCAAGTCGACCTTCGTCGGCATCGACAAGGCCGATATCGTGCACGCGGAGATCAAGGATGCCGAGGAAAACATAACGGTCAGGATCATCAGCCAGCTGATTTCCGCGACCTACGACAAGCAGGGCAAACTGGTTGACGGAGACGCCGACTCGGTTGCCGAAGTGAACGACTTGTGGACTTTTGCGCGCGATATCCGCTCACGCGACCCGAACTGGAAGCTGATCGCCACCGAATCGGAAAACTGACCGGGAAGCGGACGGCCATGGCCTTTCATCTCGAGCCGGTCTCCTTTTCGGAATTGCCCGGATGGACTGCGGACGACCCGGCGCCGGTGATCGCTTCGCTTCGCCGTTGTCACCGGCATGTAACGGCGGTGAAACCGTATAAGACCGGCTCTCTCGGTATTTCGGTGGGCGACCTCCTGCCCGCCTTCGAGGCGGCGGGCGGAGAATTCGCTGATGCGGAGTCAGCACGTGCCTTTTTCGAAGGCGAGTTCCTTCCGTTCCGAATCTGCCCGCGAGAGAAAGGCACCGGCTTCGTCACCGCGTTCTACGAGCCCGAGATCGAGGTACGGGCTCAGCCGGATGCGCAGTTCCGTTTTCCCTTTTATCGGCGCCCCTCCGACCTCATTGACATAGATGACGAAAACCGCCCGGAAGGAATGGACCCCTATTTCGCCTTTGGCCGCCTTCGCGACGGCAGGATCGAGGAATATCCCGATCGCCGTGCGATCGAAGAGGGCTTTCTCGCCGGTCGCGGCCTGGAGATCGCCTTTGCCCGCTCGAAGAGCGACGTATTCTTCGTCCATGTACAGGGGGCAGCGCGGCTGATCTATCCGGACGGAGCGCGCCGGCGCATCACCTATGCCGCGAAAACCGGACATCGCTTTTCCGCGATTGGGAAGCTGTTGGTCGATCGCGGCGAGATCGACTCCGCAACCGTGTCGATGGCGAGCATTCGCGGCTGGCTGGCGGCCCATCCCGACAGGGTGGACGAAGTCCTGTGGCACAACCGATCCTTCATCTTTTTCCGCGAGGCACCCGTTGACGAAGAGGACCTCGGCCCCGTTGCGGCCGCCAAGGTGCCGCTCGCGCCGGGACGATCGCTTGCCGTCGACCGTCTCATTCACACCTTCGGCGTCCCCTTTTACATCGCGAGCCGGACGCTGACCCATCTCGACGGCGGACATCCCTTCGGTCGGCTGATGCTCGCCCTCGACACCGGTTCGGCGATCGTCGGCCCGGCGCGTGGCGATATCTTCACCGGCTCCGGCGACGAGGCGGGGCTTCTGGCCGGCTCCGTGCGCAACGACGCAGACTTCTTCATTCTCGTGCCTCGTGCAGCCGCGGCCCGCTATCGCTCCCAGTATAGCCATGGCTAAGGAGAAGAAGCTTTCCACCGAGGACCGCATTCTCTGGGGGAAGGTCGCGCGTTCGGCGCGGCCCATGCCGGGGCGGCTGGACGATCTCGAGGAGCTGCTGGGCGAGGCGGCTGAGACCAAGGCTGGATCCGGCCCCGAGCCGGCGCCGGCCCCGAGCTCGCCCGAAAGGGCCGACAGCGGCTTGTCGCTCAGCCGCGACAGGGCAGAACACCGCCCTCATCATCCGCTGGAGCGGCCGGTCAAACGCAAGCTTGCCAAGGGCAGGCTGACACTCGAGGCGCGGATCGACCTGCACGGGATGATCCAGAGCGAGGCGCATGGTCTGCTGCTGCAGTTTCTCCTCAGGGCGCGCGAGCGCGGCTTGAGGCATGTCCTTGTCATCACCGGCAAGGGGACATCGCTCGGCAGCGACGGCGCCCTGAAGCGCGCCGTACCGCTCTGGTTCTCGCTGCCGGAGTTTCGGCCGCTGATCTCGTCCTACGAACCGGCGGCCCGCAACCACGGCGGCGAGGGTGCGCTCTATGTGCGGCTGGCGCGGGCGAAGGGAAGCGCATCATGACTCCCTTCGGTGAGGCCGTGCGCGAACTGCGCCGGCGCAAGGGCGTCTCTCAGAAGGAGATGGCTGCGGCGATCGGGGTTTCGCCCCGCCTACCTCTCGGCTCTCGAACACGGCAAGCGGGGGGCGCCGAGCTTCGATTTCCTCCAGCGCGTGGCCGGCTATTTCAACGTGATCTGGGACGAGGCCGACGAACTCTTCCGGATCGCGCATATTTCAGACCCGAAAGTCGTGCTCGACACGTCTGGCCTTCCGCCCGGACACACCGCATTCGCCAACCGTTTGAGCATGGCGATCCGGGACCTGCCGGCGGAGACGATACGGGCACTGGAAGATGTTTTGGAAAAAGCCGCATTTCCTGATAAGGACAGGGGATGAAAGCTCGTCCCGGCCGAGATCCTTGCGTCGGGATTTGGAACCATTGGACAAATTTTCTATAGTCCGCGAGGCATCTCGCGCTGTGATTCGCAATGACTCGCGACGTCCGAAAACCTGGAAAGACCTGAGCCCGAATGACCGATATTTCTGAAACCGAAGCCGGCGCAATCGCCGAATATGGTGCCGATTCCATCAAGGTGCTGAAAGGCCTCGATGCCGTTCGCAAGCGCCCGGGCATGTATATCGGCGACACGGACGACGGCTCGGGTCTGCACCACATGGTCTACGAGGTGGTGGACAACGCGATCGACGAGGCTCTGGCGGGGCACGCGGACATCGTCACGGTGACGCTCAATCCCGACGGATCCGTGACCGTGACAGACAACGGCCGCGGCATACCGACCGACATCCACCGGGAAGAAGGCGTCTCGGCGGCGGAAGTCATCATGACGCAGCTTCATGCCGGCGGAAAATTCGACCAGAATTCCTACAAGGTCTCCGGCGGCCTGCACGGCGTCGGCGTTTCGGTCGTCAACGCCCTTTCCGTGTCGCTGAAGCTCAGGATTCGCCGGGCCGGCAAGATCCACGAAATGAGCTTCACCCACGGCGTTGCCGACGGGCCGCTGAAGGTGACGGGAGACGCCGGCGACGAGACCGGCACGGAGGTCACTTTCACGCCGAGCGAACAGACCTTTTCGAACGTCGAGTTCGACTTCGCCACGCTCGAGCATCGCCTGCGCGAACTCGCCTTCCTGAATTCCGGCGTCCGCATCGTGCTGACCGACAAGCGCCATTCGGACATTCGCCGTGAGGAGATGATGTATGACGGCGGCCTCGAGGCTTTCGTCGCCTATCTCGACCGGGCGAAGAAGCCGCTCGTGCACAAGCCGGTGTCGATCCGCGGCGAGAAGGACGGCATCACCGTCGAAGTGGCGATGTGGTGGAACGACAGCTTTCACGAGAACGTGCTGTGCTTCACGAACAACATTCCGCAGCGCGACGGCGGCACGCATATGGCCGGCTTCCGCGGCGCGCTGACGCGTCAGATCACCTCCTATGCCGAGACGTCCGGCGTCACCAAGAAGGAAAAGGTATCGCTCACGGGCGACGATTGCCGTGAGGGGCTGACGGCTGTGCTGTCGGTGAAGGTTCCCGATCCCAAATTCTCCTCGCAGACCAAGGACAAGCTGGTGTCCTCGGAAGTCCGCCCGGTCGTCGAAAGTCTGGTCAACGAGGCCCTGAGCGTCTGGCTCGAAGAACATCCTTCCGATGCCAAGATTCTCGTGGGCAAGGTCGTGGAGGCGGCCGCCGCACGCGAAGCCGCACGCAAGGCGCGCGAATTGACGCGCCGAAAAGGCGCGCTCGACATCTCGTCGCTTCCCGGCAAGCTCGCCGATTGTTCCGAGCGCGACCCGGCCAAATCCGAACTCTTCCTGGTGGAGGGCGACTCGGCAGGCGGCTCGGCCAAGCAGGGCCGCTCGCGTGAAAACCAGGCGATCCTGCCGCTGCGCGGCAAGATCCTCAACGTCGAGCGCGCGCGTTTCGACAAGATGCTGTCGAGCCAGGAAATCGGCACGCTGATTACCGCGCTCGGAACGTCGATCAAGGACGAGTTCAACGCCGACAAGCTGCGATACCACAAGATCATCATCATGACGGATGCCGACGTCGACGGCGCCCACATCCGCACGCTGCTGCTCACCTTCTTCTTCCGGCAGATGCCGGTGCTGATCGAGCGCGGCCACCTCTACATCGCCCAGCCGCCGCTGTACAAAGTGGCGCGCGGCAAATCCGTCCAGTATCTCAAGGATGAGAAGGCGCTCGAAGATTATCTGATCGGCATGGGCCTGGAGGAGGCGTCGCTCGAACTCGCTTCGGGCGAAGTGCGCGCCGGCCAGGATCTTCGCGAGGTCATCAACGACGCGCTGCGACTGCGCTCGCTGATAGATGGGCTCCACTCCCGCTACAATCGCTCGGTCGTGGAGCAGGCTGCGATCGCCGGGGCGCTCAACGTTGAGCTCAACGGCGAACGCGACGAATACCAGCAGATCGCCGCCGAAGTGGCCCGCCGGCTCGATGTCATCGCCGAGGAGACCGAGCGCGGCTGGGAGGCAACGGTTACGGCCGAAGGCGGGCTGAAGCTCGAGCGCATGGTGCGCGGCGTCAAGGAAGCGGCCATGCTCGACATGGCGCTGATCGGTTCTTCCGATGCGCGCCACATCGATCAGCTCAAGGGACGGCTGAAGGAAGTTTACGGTGCGCCCCCGGTACTGCGCCGCCGCGACGGCACGCAGGAGATCAGCGGCCCGCGCGCCCTCCTGGACGCGATCTTCGCCGCCGGTCGCAAGGGGCTCACCATGCAGCGTTACAAGGGCCTGGGCGAAATGAACGCCGAGCAGCTGTGGGAGACGACGCTCGATCCGAACGTCCGTTCGCTGCTGCAGGTTAAGGTTGCCGATGCGACCGATGCGGATGGCCTGTTCTCGCGCCTGATGGGCGACGAAGTGGAGCCGCGCCGCGACTTCATCCAGGAAAATGCGCTGAGCGTCGCCAACCTCGATATCTGACGCTTAGGGCGTTTATCTGCTGCGCAACCTCGACAGGAGCAGGGCGACTTCCGTCCTGCTCTTGTCGTTGCCGAAGTTCGGCGACTTTGGCTCATTCGCCCTTGAAGTGTCCTTCGAAGACGAACTCGCCGACAGGCCTGCGCTGGCTCGGCTTTTCCCGTTCGCGCAGATCCTCCGGCAGGGTGGAAGGATCGGCGATCCTGCCGATCGCGACGGCTGCCTCGACACGGTAGTGCTCCGGCACGCCGAGCACCTGCATTGCCTTTTCCCTGTCGACTCCCGCCATTGCATGGGCATGCCAACCGGCAAGCTGCGTCTGCAGCGCGAGCGCGAACCAGGACGCTCCCGTATCGAAGGCGTGCGTATAGGCCGGCCTCAGCTCGCCGGTCGATGTGGCTCTGTGGGTCTTCGAAAGGATGATCACGAGGGCAGAGGCGTTTTTAGCCCAGCGCTGGTTGCCTTCGTCGAGCGTCGACAGCAGACGGCCGAAATCCTCGGTGCCGCGGCGGGCATAGACGAAGCGCCAGGGTTGAAGATTGCTGGCCGAAGGCGCCCAGCGCGCCGCCTCGAAAAGCGCGAGCAGATCCTTTTCCTCAATCTCCTCGCCGGTGAAGGCGCGCGGCGACCAGCGTTCCAGAAAAACAGAGTGGATGGGGTGATCGGCTCTTCTACGGTTGATTTCTGTCACGAACGAAACATCCTTATTTTCGCAGATAGCATCTGTGTGACGCATGGCCATCCGTGCGCTTCAGTTCAGCACATGCGAGAAGGATCCCTAAACGGCAATCATGTGATTGTCGAACTGGCGAAAAAAGTTGTATAAGTTCTGTAGAATTTTGAGGAAGGGACGCGCCATGAATCTGAAAGACCCGTCGCTGTTTCGCCAGGCCGCTCTCGTGGGAGATACCTGGATCGAAGCCGATCCCAAGAATGCGATCGAGGTGAACAATCCGGCCACCGGCGAAATCATCGGCCGTGTCCCGAAGCTCGGCGCCGCCGAGACCAGCACCGCCATCGAGACTGCGGCGCGGGTGCAGAAGGACTGGGCCGCAAGAACGGCGAAGGAGCGCTCGGCTGTACTGCGCCGCTGGTTCGAGCTGATGATCGAAAACAAGGACGATCTCGGCCGAATCCTGACGATGGAGCAGGGCAAACCGCTTGCGGAAGCGACAGGCGAGATCGTCTACGGAGCGAGCTTCATCGAATGGTTCGCGGAAGAGGCGCGCCGCGTCTATGGCGATCTCGTCCCCGGCCATCAGAAGGACAAGCGCATTCTGGTAATGAAGCAGCCGATCGGCGTCGTCGCGGCGATCACTCCCTGGAACTTCCCGAATGCGATGATCACCCGAAAGGCCGGGCCGGCCTTTGCCGCGGGTTGTGCCATGATCCTCAAGCCGGCCGCGCAGACGCCGTTTTCGGCAATCGCCATCGCCGTCCTCGCAGAGCGCGCAGGCATCCCGAAGGGTCTCTTCAGCGTCGTCACAGGCTCCGCGCGCGAGATCGGCGCCGAGATGACCTCCAATCCGACCGTACGAAAGCTGACCTTTACCGGCTCCACCGAGGTCGGTGCCGAGCTCTATCGCCAGAGCGCGGCCACGATCAAGAAGCTCGGTCTGGAGCTTGGCGGCAACGCTCCATTCATCGTTTTCGACGACGCCGATCTCGATGCGGCGGTCGAAGGGGCGCTGATCGCCAAGTTCCGCAACAATGGCCAGACCTGCGTCTGCGCCAATCGCATCTATGTGCAGGACGGCGTTTACGAGGCCTTCTCCGAGAAGCTTGCCCAGGCCGTCGGCAAGCTCAAGACCGGTAACGGCCTGGAGGAAGGTGTCATTCTCGGGCCGCTGATCGACCAGCCGGCGCTGAAGAAGGTCGAGGAGCACGTGGCCGATGCGCTCTCGAAGGGCGCGCGCGTGGTGCAGGGCGGTCGTCGCCATACGCTCGGCGGCACCTTTTATGAGGCGACGGTGCTGGCCGACGTGACCCAGGCGATGGCGGTCGCACGGGAAGAGACGTTTGGCCCGGTGGCGCCGCTCTTCCGCTTCAAGGACGAAGCGGACGTGATCGCGCAGGCGAACGACACCGAGTTCGGTCTTGCCTCCTATTTCTACGCGACGGATCTCGCCCGCGTCTTCCGCGTGGCCGAGGCCCTGGAATACGGCATGGTCGGCGTCAATACCGGGCTGATCTCCACGGCCGAGGCGCCCTTCGGCGGTGTCAAGCTTTCGGGCCTCGGACGCGAAGGCTCGAAATACGGGATCGAGGAATTCATGGAGATCAAATATGTCTGCCTCGGCGGTATTGCCTGAGCAGGAGCCCCATCAAACAGACCGCTCGGCAGCGCTGGGCGGTTTTCTTTTGTTGCGAAGACATTAGTCTTCGTCATCGATTCTTGTTGCAGGATGAGGATCGCCGTCACCCTCCCTCTCCCGCTTGCGGGGAGAGGGGACTTGGGCGGCCGCCGTCTATTCCGCGTAAAGCAGCCCACTCCAAAGGAGACCGACGATGCCCGCCCCGAAAAACACCTTCAAAGCGGCGATCCGCGAAAACCGGTTCCAGCTTGGGCTCTGGGTGGCGCTCGCCAGTCCCTATGCGGCCGAAGTGGTGGCCGGCAGCGGTTACGACTGGCTGCTGATCGATGGCGAGCACGCTCCGAACGATCTTCCCATGCTGGCGGCACAGTATCGCGCGGTCGCTGGCGGAGGCAGCCATCCGATCGTCCGCCTGCCGGTCGGCGACACGGTCATGATCAAGCAGATTCTCGACGCCGGCGTCCAGACGCTTCTGATCCCGATGGTCGACAATGTCGAGCAGGCGCGGCAGCTCGTGCGCGCCGTGCGTTACCCGCCGCATGGTATTCGCGGCGTCGGTGCCGCTCTGGGCCGGGCCACGAATTTCAGCCGCATCGGCGACTATCTCGAAAACGCCAATGACGAAATCTGTCTGCTTTTGCAGATCGAGAGCCGGGCAGGGCTGGAGGCGATCGACGCCATCGCTTCGCTGGACGGCGTCGACGGACTGTTCATCGGTCCGGCGGATCTTGCCGCGGACATGGGCCATCTCGGCAATCCCGGCCATCCGGAGGTGCGGGCAGTCATCATCGAGGCCTTCGCGCGAATCCATCGCGCCGGCAAGGCGCGCGGCATCATGACCCTCGATCCCGCCCAGGCGCGGGACTATCGTGACCTTGGGGCCGACTTCCTGGCGATCGGCACCGATGTGACGCTTCTCGTCAGCGCAACGGAACGGTTGCGCCGGGAGTTTCTTGGAGAAGCCGGACCGATAAGACGTGAATCCGGCTACTGATCGGTTTTTCCGGCTGGAGCGTTTCAGAAAGCTGACGCGCTCCATTGGACCCGATCATGTTCATGGTCCTGGGTCGTCCGACTGAATCATCGTGACCCTAGGGGATCGATTGCAGCAGAGTCTCGCGCGCCGATTTCAGGTGTCGCCGGCAGGCCTGTTCGGCGAGCGTCGGATCGCGCGATTGCAGCGCGGCGATATAGTCGAGATGCTCTTCCAGTGCCCGGGCGTTGCGCTCCCGTGCATTCGCCTTGTTCCACTGGTAGTGATAGTGGAAGACGATGGCGATGACATCGTAGAAGTCGATGATGAAGCGGTTGCTCGACGATTTGTGCACCAGGAGGTGGAAGCGTTCGTCGAGCTCTGAAAACTCGCCGTAGCGCTTGTCGATGTCGGCGAGGATTTCCCGATGCTCCGCCTCGATCGTCTTCAGTTCCTCCCAGGCCGGGTCCTGTTCGGGAAGAGAAACGAAGCGGGCGGCCGATCGCAGCTCGAACATCTCCCTCACTTCGGTCAGTTCGAGTGCGAAATCGCGCGTGAACCCCTTGAGAACCCAATGGCTGTTCGGCCGTTTCTCGATCAGCCCGAAGCGGCTGAAGCGGATCAGGAATTCGCGAACGCTCGTCGTGCCGGCGCCGATCTCGCGGGCAAGTTCGAGCTCGTTGATCTGCATGCCGGGCTCGGCGCCGCCCGCGAGAATCCGGCGCATGAAGCTCCGCTCGATTCGCTCGGCGAGCGAATCGGTCTCCTCGGTCGGGAAATAATCCGAGGGCTCGGGTCTTCTCAGCACGGTCTTCAGACGCTTGTCCCAAGCGATGAGGCTCAGTTCCTCGCAGCGAGTGAGAATGGCGCGCACGGTTGTGCGGCTGACGCCGAGCGCTTGGCCGAGCTCCGGTTCCGAGGGCAGCGTGGCGGTCTCGGCGAAGAGGTCGAGGCAGCGGTTGAAGGCATCCTTGAAGACGGTGTTCTGCTTCGCCATGACGAGATCCGGCCCGGCTCGGGTTGGTCGTGACGGCGCGCCGGGCTCCCAATCCGCGACGGCCGCAATAGCCACATAATAGTCATTGACGAACATCTGTCTATTGTAGATAAAAGACAGAAGGGTGCTTTTACATGCGAGGAGCTTGAATTGCCCGCACCGTCTTCGATCCTTCTTTCGCCGGAAGACAACGTCGTCGTCGCCACCGCCGCGATTGCGCCGGGCGAACGGCTGGCTGGCGGCGTGCCGGCGGTTGCTCGGATCGAGGCAGGCCACAAGGCCGCGATCCGTAAGATCGATGCGGGTGAGCCGGTGGTCAAATACGGCCAGGCGATCGGTCGGGCCACATCGACCATCGCCCCCGGCGAGCACGTTCATTCGCATAACCTCGCCTTCGACCAGGGCCGGCTCGCCATCGGCGCTCCCGTGCCGCCGGAGGCCGCGAGCGCAACGGACAAGGCGCGCACATTCCTCGGCTATCGCCGGGCGGACGGCCGTGCCGCAACGCGCAACTACATCGGCATCGTCGCCAGCGTGAACTGTTCCACCACGGTCTGTCGCGCGATCGCCGACGAGGCCAACCGGCGTGTTCTGCCGAAATATGAAGGCATCGACGGCTTCGTGCCGATCGTGCACGACCAGGGATGCGGCATGTCGTCCACGGGCGACGGAATGAAGAACCTGCACCGGACGCTCGCCGGCTATGCGCGCCACGCGAATTTCGGCGGCGTGCTGATGGTCGGCCTCGGCTGCGAGGTCAATCAGCTGACGCTCTACGGCCAGAGTGGGGCCGGAGCCGAGAAGCGGCATTTCAACATCCAGGAGGCCGGCGGTTCGCGCCGCTCGGTCGAGCGTGCACTCGGCATTCTCGACGAGATCGCGAAAGAGGTGGCAACCGCCCGGCGCGTGCCGATCCCGGTCAGCGAGATCATCGTCGGCCTGCAATGCGGCGGCTCGGATGGGCTTTCCGGCATCACCGCCAATCCGGCACTCGGCGCGGCGGTCGATATCCTCGCAGGCGCCGGCGGCACGGCCATCCTATCCGAAACCTCCGAGATCTACGGCGCCGAGCATCTGCTGCGCAGCCGCGCGATCAATGAGACAGTCGCGGTGAAGCTCGACGGACTTATCGCCTGGTGGGAGGACTATGTGGCGATGCATGGCGCTTCGCTGGACAATAATCCTTCGCCGGGTAATAAGCGCGGCGGCCTGACGACGATCCTCGAAAAATCGCTCGGGGCGGTCGCCAAAGGCGGCCGCTCGCCATTGACCGCCGTCTACAGTTATGCGGAACGCGTGACGGAGCCGGGCCTCGTCTTCATGGATACGCCGGGTTACGATCCGGTATCGGCAACCGGCCAGGTCGCCGGCGGCGCCAATGTCATAGCCTTCACGACCGGGCGCGGCAGCTGCTTCGGCTGTCGGCCGGCGCCATCGATCAAGCTCACCAGCAACACGGCGCTCTATCGGGCCATGGAAGAGGACATGGATATCGACTGCGGCGTCATCGCCTCGGGTGAGGCGACGATCGCCGGCCTCGGCCGGGAGATTTTCGAGTTCATCATAGAGACGGCCTCGGGCCGAAAGACAAAGAGCGAGCTTTTCGGCTACGGTGACAACGAATTCGTGCCATGGCATCTGGGGGCGACGCTTTAGGGTGAGGGGCAGATTTTCCTTGGGGAGGAGACAAGGAATGCAGACGAGAAGGATCGGACGGACCGAACTTGCGGTGACCGAACTCAGCTTCGGCACGGCCGGACTGGGCGGTCTCTATCGCGAATGTACCCGTGATGCGGCGATGGCAACGCTCGACGCCGCCTGGGAAGCAGGTATCCGTTATTTCGACACGGCGCCCTTCTACGGGCTCGGTCTTGCCGAGCGGCGTGTGGGCGATTTCCTGCGCGACAAGCCGCGCGACGGTTTCGTGCTGTCGACGAAGGTAGGCCGCCTGCTTCATCCGGTGCCGGAGGACAAGGTTCCGGACTATTCCTACGTCAAGCCTCTGAACTTCGACGTCACCTATGACTACGGCTACGACGCGATCATGCGTTCGGTCGAGATGAGCTACGCCCGCCTTGGTCTCAACCGGATAGACATCCTCTATGTCCACGACATCGGCGGCTATACGCACGGCGCGGCGAAAAATGCCGTCTACCTGCGGCAGCTCCTGGACTCCGGCCTGAAAGCGCTGGAAGAGCTGAAGTCGAGCGGCGTCATTTCGGCCTATGGCCTCGGCGTCAACGAGGTGCCGGTCTGCCTCGACGTCATGCGCCGGGCCGAAATCGACTGCATCCTGCTTGCCGGGCGCTACACGCTTCTCGACCGCTCCGCGGTTGCCGAGCTCCTGCCGCTCTGCGCGGATAAGCGCACGTCGCTGATCGTCGGCGGCGTGTTCAATTCCGGCATTCTCGCGACCGGTCCCGTCGAGGGAGCGCATTTCGATTACATGCCCGCAACCGAGGAGGTGCGCGCCAAGGTCGCAGCGATGGAACGCATCGCTGCGGCAAAGGACATGCCGCTCGCTGCCCCGGCCCTGCAGTTTCCGCTGGCCAATCCTCAGGTCGCCTCCGTCCTGCTCGGAACCGCCAAACCGCAGAGCCTCAAGCGGAATATGGAGCTGACGCGCTTTGAAATCGCGCCGGAGGATTACGCGGGCTTCGATCCCCACACACTTGTCGCGCCCGAGCTGGGACCGGAGGCGGTAAGGGCCTGATGCCCCGCCGCCGGCCATGGCGGCCCGTCACCTTTCATAAGCAACCGGACCCGCATGCACCTGGCGGCCCGGTGCCGATAACGGAACAAGGTGTTACTGAGAGGAGAACCCCGATGAGCATAGCCAAGCGCATTCTTTCCCGCCGCGCCTTCAATGCCCTGGCCGGCGCCGCTTTCGTTGCCGCAATGATACCTGCGAACTCTTTCGCGCAGGACGTCACCATTCCCATCATCGTCAAGGACACCACGTCCTTCTACTGGCAGATCGTGCTCGCGGGCGCGCGCGCCGCCGGCAAGGACCTCGGCGTCAACGTGCCGGAGCTCGGTGCCCAGTCGGAATCCGACATCAACGGCCAGATCACGATCCTTGAAAATGCAGTCGCGGGCGCGCCGGCAGCGGTGGTCATTGCCCCGACGGAGTTCAAGGCGCTCGGCAAACCTGTCGACGAGGCCGCCAAGTCGGTTCCGGTCATCGGCATTGATTCCGGCGCGGATTCGAAGGCCTTCACGTCGTTCCTGACCACGGACAACGTTCAAGGCGGACGCATCGCCGCCGACGGTCTTGCTGCTGCCATCAAGGAGGCAACCGGCAAGGAAGAGGGCGACATCGCGATCATCACCAGCCTTCCGGGCGTCGGCTCTCTGGACCAGCGCCGCGAAGGCTTTCTCGATCAGGTCAAGACGAAATATCCCGGGCTTAAAGTGGTCGCCGACAAATATGCCGACGGCCAGGCGACGACCGGTCTCAACATCATGACCGATCTGATCACCGCCAACCCCAACCTCGTCGGCGTTTTTGCCTCGAACCTGATCATGGCGCAGGGCGTCGGCCAGGCGATCGCCGAGAACAAGCTCGGCGACAAGATCAAGGTGATCGGCTTCGACAGCGACGACAAGACCGTCGGCTTCCTCAAGGAAGGTGTGCTGGCCGGCCTCGTCGTGCAGGACCCCTATCGCATGGGCTATGATGGCGTGAAGACGGCTCTGGCGGTTTCCAAGGGCGAGAAGGTCGAAGCCAATGTCGACACCGGTGCGAACCTGGTCACCAAGGCTAATATGAGCGAGCCGAAGATCGACGCGCTTCTGAACCCGAAGGTCAACTGACGAACCGGTGCGCGCGGTGCCGTAAGGCAGGCACCGCGCGCCGTTTCGCGGGAGCGAGGCGGCAAGCCTTTGCAGCGGTCGAGGGGGAGCGGCCGCTGCGATCAAGAAAGTGGAGGAGAACGCGATGATAGGGCTTCAAGAGGTCAGCCATCGCCATGACGAACAGGTGAGGGCAGCGGGCAGCCATCCGGTTCCGAAGGGCGAGCCCATTCTCGAGCTCCGCGGCCTGCAGAAAAACTACGGCGCGGTGGAGGCGCTGAAGCCCGCGACCATGACCTTCCTCTCCGGCGAAGTCCATGCGATCGTCGGCGAGAACGGTGCCGGCAAGTCGACGCTGATCAAGCTCCTGACCGGGGTCATCCGGCGCAGCGCCGGCGAGATCCGCTGGTGCGGCGAACCCGTCGATCTCGCCACGCCCAACGAAGCGATCGCCCGCGGCATCAACGCGGTTCACCAGGAGGTGGTGCTTTGCCCGCATTTGAGCGTCGCGGCCAACATGTTCCTCGGCGACGAGATGAACCGGCGCGGGCTGATGCGCAAGCGCGCAATGACTGCCGCGGCCCAGGGTGTGCTCGACGACCTCGGCTTCAATCTGCCGGCAAATGCCGAGCTCGGCAGCCTGACGATCGGACAGCAGCAGCTGGTCGCTACCGCGCGGGCGGCTATGCGCGGCACGCAGTTTCTTATCTTCGACGAGCCTACGGCCTATCTCACGCGACAGGAATCGGCACAGCTTTTCCGCCTTATCCGACGGCTCCAGGGCGAGGGCGTGACGATCGTCTATATCAGCCACAGGCTGGAAGAGGTCTTCGAACTCGCAGACCGCGTTTCGGTGCTGCGCGACGGCACGCATGTCGGCACGCGCGCCATCACCGAGACCAATGAGGCCGAACTGATTGCTCTGATGATCAACCGCACGATCGAGCAGATCTATCACAAGGAACATTTTGAGCCGGGCGAAACGATCGTCGAGACGCGCGGCCTTTCCGGGCCTGGTTTCCGCGACATATCGCTCTCGGTCAGGGCAGGCGAGATCGTCGGGCTTTACGGTCTGATCGGCGCCGGACGCAGCGAGTTCGCGCTCGGCCTCTATGGGCGCAATCCGCTGACCGCGGGAGAGATCTTCTGGCAGGGCCGCAAGGTCGCGATAGGCAACGAACGGGATGCCATGGACCTCGGGATCGCGCTTGCGCCGGAGAGCCGCCGCGATCAGGGCCTGTGCCTCAATCTGCCGATCGGCCTCAACATCAATCTGCCTGTGTTCAAGAGGCTGACACGCGGTTTGACGATCAACCGTGCCGAGGAGGCCTCCAACGCCGAACGTCAGATCAGGGACCTGAAGATCAAGACGCCGTCGCGTCGGGTGCTCGCCTCCGCCATGTCGGGCGGCAACCAGCAGAAGATCGTGATCGGCAGGTGGCTGAGCCACGGCGCAAAGCTCTTCATCTTCGACGAGCCGACCGTGGGCGTCGATGTCGGTACCAAGGCGGAAATCTACCGGCTGTTCGCGCGCCTTCTGGAGAAGGGAGCTGGGATCATCCTGATCTCCTCCTACCTCCCGGAGGTCTACGAACTCGCCGATCGCCTGCATGTGTTCAGACAGGGAAGGCTGGTGGCAAGCCACGATTTTCGCGCCGCGAGCCACGAGGAAGTGCTGGCGCAGGCGATCAATGCCTGATGGAGCCGGTTGAGGAAAAGACGCAGGGGAGGAAACGATGAGTGTGGAAACGGTTGAAGGCGCGGGACCGACGCCGAAGAAGGGCGTCAGCATTCTGTTCGGCCTGACGCTGCTTGGGCTGCTGGTCGTCCTCTGGCTGCTGCTGGGTCTCGCGACCAACGCCTTCTGGACGCCGAACAACATCAGCAACCTCCTGCGTCAGGGGGCGATGACCGCGATTCTCGCCGTCGGCCAGACGTTCGTCATCATCACGGCCGGCATCGACCTGTCGGTCGGTGCCGTCGTCGGCTTCACCAGCGTCATCGTCGCCTGGCTGCTCGCGGCGGGCGTTCCGCTCTGGCTCGCGATCATCGCGACGCTCGCGATCGGGGTTCTGATCGGCGCCTTCCATGCCTTCGGCATCGTGCGAATGGGGCTGCCGCCCTTCATCATCACGCTTGCGACGCTGACTTCGCTTCGCGGCATCGGTCTCCTGATCACCAACGGCTCGACCATCTCCATAACGAACGAGCATTTCACCGACTTTTCGCGCGCCGATTTCCTCGGCGTTCCCAGTCTCTTCTGGATGGTGATCGTCGTAGCCATTCCGGCTTACGTCTTCCTGCATCTGAGCCGCTTCGGGCGCTATCTCTTCGCGGTGGGCTCCAACCGTGAGGCGGCCCGCCTTTCCGGCGTAAACGTCAATCGCACTATCTATCTCGCCTACATACTGTCTTCCACCTGCGCCGCCTTCGTCGGGCTGCTGCTTGCGTCGCGCATCGGTATCGGCAACGCCACGCAAGCGGAAGGCTGGGAACTGCAGGCGATCGCCTCTTCGGTCATCGGCGGCACGAGCCTCTTCGGGGCCGTAGGCTCGGTACACGGGCCGCTGCTTGGCGCGTTCATCCTTGCGACGATCAACAACGGCGCCAACCTTCTGAACGTAAATTCCTTCTGGCAGCGCATCATCACCGGCCTGCTGATCATCGTCATCGTCTATTTTGACCAGTTGCGGCGGCGGGGCGCTCGGTAATGGCCGTCTTACCGCACCGGCCGCAAGCAAAGCTTGGGAGCGCCGCATGAAAGCCGTCGTCTGTTCAGAGCCTGGCCGTCTCGCGCTCGTCGCCAGTCGCGGACCTGAAGCACCGCCGCCCGGCTCGGTGCGCCTTGCCGTCAGCCGCGTCGGCATCTGCGGCACCGATTACCATATCTTCGAAGGCAAGCACCCCTTTCTCGAATATCCGCGCGTGATGGGTCACGAGATCTCGGCGAGGGTGGTCGAAGGCGGTCCGGGCACCCGGCTTGCGCCCGGAACGCTCGTGGTCGTCAATCCGTATCTCTCATGCGGGAACTGCATCGCCTGCCGCAAAGGCAAGGCGAACTGCTGCACGGATATCCGTGTCCTCGGCGTTCACACCGACGGCGCCTTCTGCGAGGAGATCGTCATGCCCGAGCAGAACCTTTATCCGGCTGAAGGTCTTTCGCCCGAAGCCGCCGCCGCGGTCGAGTTCCTGGCGATCGGCGCCCACGCGGTCCGGCGGTCGGCGGCAGGCCGCGGCGCCCGTTCGCTGGTGATAGGCGCGGGACCGATCGGTCTTGGGACGGCCATCTTCTCCCGTATCGCCGGCCACGACGTAAGGCTGCTCGACACGAGCGCGGAACGCCTGGCCTTCGCAACGGAAAGGCTCGGCTTTCCGCCTGGAATCCTGGCGGGTGACGATGAGGCGCTGGCGCAGGCAACGGGCGGAGATGGGTTCGACGTCGTCTTCGACGCTACCGGCAACGTCCGATCCATGGAGCACGCCTTCGCACACGTCGCCCATGGCGGCACGCTGGTCCTCGTCAGCGTGGTCAAGGAGGACATCCGCTTCTCCGATCCCGAATTTCACAAGCGGGAAATGACGCTCGTCGCGAGCCGCAACGCCACGCGCGAGGATTTCGATCACGTCATTCAGTCGCTTGCCGCGGGGCTCGTGCCGGTGGAGGCGCTCGTCACGCACCGCACGACGCTCGAAGACCTCGTCGACGATCTTCCCCGCTGGGCGCACGACAAGACAGGGCTGGTCAAAGCGGTTGTCGCGGTCGGCGGCGGGTGAGAAGCTCACATGTTCTTTCCTAAAAAGTGAGGGGTGCATTTGTTGCGCTGCACAAGAAAAATGCTAGTGTAGCGGCGATTGCGGGCACCAGAAACGAACAACCGCAAGCCAGACCGTTCCACCGTCCCGGTGAGCGGTCCAACTTTTGAAAACTACGCGCTTCCCGACGGGAACCGGCACAAAGGTTTTCCCGTGGAAGTGCTCCGGCGTCGAACTGGGAGCGGCGTTTTCGTTGATTTGAAACAAGGGATACGCGCCCATGTTCTACCAGCTATACGAAATGAATCATGCCATGATGGCTCCGTGGCGCACGGCGGCGGATGCCATGCGGCTTGCCTTCAGCAATCCGATGAACCCGGTTTCGCATACCTATTTCGGCCGCGCGGCAGCCGCTGGGCTTGAAGTCTTCGAGCGCGCCACGCGCCGCTACGGCAAGCCGGAATTCGGGCTGTCCGAGACCGTGATCGATGGGCAGCCCGTGCCGGTTCGCGAAAGGATCGTCTGGCGCGAGCCCTTCTGCAATCTCATACATTTCGAGCGTAGCCTGGCCAAGAATCGCGCCCCGGATCCGAAGGTGCTGATCGTGGCGCCGATGTCCGGCCACTATGCCACGCTCCTGCGCGGAACGGTGGAGGCGCTGCTGCCCCATTCGGACGTCTATATCACCGATTGGATCGATGCCCGCATGGTTCCCTTGAGCGAGGGAACGTTCAATCTCGACGACTATATCGACTACGTCATCCAGATGCTGCATTTCCTGGGGCCGGATGCGCATGTGATCGGAGTTTGTCAGCCGGCCGTGCCGGTACTGGCGGCCGTTGCGCTGATGGAGGCGGCGGGGGACCCCCTCGCACCATCGACGATGACCCTCATGGGCGGTCCGATCGACACCCGCATCAACCCGACCGCGGTCAATGAGCTGGCGAAGGAACGGCCGATCGAGTGGTTCCGCGACAATGTCATCATGCCGGTTCCCTGGCCTCAGCCCGGCTTCATGCGAATGGTCTATCCGGGCTTTCTCCAGCTCTCGGGCTTCATGTCGATGAACCTCGACCGGCACCTGATCGCCCACAAGGAGTTCTTCGCCCACCTCGTCAAGAACGATGGCGACGCGGCCGACAAGCACCGCGACTTCTATGACGAATATCTGGCGGTGATGGACCTGACCGCGGAGTTTTATCTGCAGACGGTGCAGGTCGTCTTCATGCAGCACGCACTGCCGAAGGGCGAGATGGTGCACCGCGGCACCCGCGTCGATCCTACGGCGATCCGCCGGGTGGCGCTGCTGACCGTTGAGGGCGAGAACGACGACATCTCCGGTCTCGGACAGACGAAAGCGGCGCAGACGATCTGCACCGGCATTCCGGAGCATATGCGGCAGCACTATATGCAGCCCGACGTCGGGCACTACGGCGTCTTCAACGGCTCGCGGTTCCGCCGCGAGATCGCGCCGCGCATCGTCGCCTTTCAGCGGCAGCATTCGCGTCATGCAACGCCTGTCAAGCAACTCATCAAGGGCGGCAAGTCGGCCTGAGAGAGTGGTTGGAGCGCTCGATTTGTCCGAGCAAAGTCAGGGGGTTGACCGATTCCTTGGCACGATGTCTTGCGTCGGGGCCATGGGTTTCCCACATCGTTTTCATCGGGCTGCGAAGGGCTGCCCGCTGACTGCGAGGAATCCTGAAGATGAACCAATCTGCACTGATCCGTCCGGACTGGACGCCTGCGACCATTGCATTGATGGTGCTGGGTTTCATTGTGTTCTGGCCGCTCGGCCTGGCAATGCTCGCTTACATCCTCTTCGGCGACAAGCTGAGGGCGTTCAAGAAGGACGCCAATGAAGGAGTGGATCGCATGTGTGCCGGCTTCAAACGAAACCACCGGGGACATTGGGCACAGCATCGCACCGGCAACGTCGCCTTCGACGACTGGCGCGCGGCCGAACTCGCCCGCCTCGACGAGGAACGCCGCAAGCTCGACGAGATGCGTGAGGAGTTCGACTCCTATGTACGCGAACTCCGTCGCGCAAAGGACCAGGAGGAATTCGACCGCTTCATGCGCGAGCGCAAGAACGGCCGCTCCGCTCCGGAAGCCGGCTTCGAATCCAGCTGATCCGTAGACATCCGGTGTTTCATGTGAAACGCCGGATGTCGCCCAGCCACCTGCCAAGGGCACCGCGAATCGGCTAGAACGGATTTCATGTTTTCATCTCTCAAGCGGCGCCGTGGCAGTGGACCGCACCTCGATGTCATCCGCGACGTCGAGGTTGCCGGCAAAGTCCTTCCTTTGACTATCCGGCAAAATGCGCGAGCGACGAGAATGACGCTGCGCATCGAGCCCGGCGGAAGAGCGTTGAAGCTTACCGTGCCGCAGGGCCTGCCGGAGCGCGAAGTCAGCGCATTTCTGAGCCGCCATCAAGGCTGGTTGATGACCAAGCTTGCCCGCTTTTCCGGGGAAAGCGAGCTGGAGGACGGCGGCACCATCCTTATTCGCGGCGTTGCGCACCGGATCGAGAGAACCGGTCGCCTGCGTGGCCTGACCGAGACCATCATCGTCGGTGACGAGTCGGTTCTGAGAGTGGGCGGCGCCGAGGAGCACCTGCGCCGGCGCATCGCCGACTATCTGAAGAAGGAGGCGCGGAACGAACTCGAGCGTCTTGTCGCCGTTTATGCCGGCAGGATCGGACGCAGGGCACGCTCCCTCAGTCTGAAAGACACCCGCAGCCGCTGGGGCTCCTGCTCCGCCGAGGGCGATTTGAGCTTCTCCTGGCGGATTGCCATGGCGCCCCCGAAGGTGATCGCCTATCTCGCGGCACACGAGGTCGCCCATCTTCAAGAAATGAACCACGGGCCCGATTTCTGGGCGCTGTGCGAAAGCCTGTGCCCGGAAACGAAGGATGCGAAGCACTGGCTCAAGCGCAACGGCACCATGCTGCATGCGATCGATTTCGGGTAGATAGCGGGGTGAGTTCGCTGACCGGCACCAAGAGGATTCGACCGAGACTGGCCCTCACCTGGCCGTTTCCCCCGCAGGCGGGGAGAGGGGATTTGCAGAGCACGCCGCTGGCCCCTTCGCCCCGTTTGCGGGGAGTTGGTGCCGACAGGCGGATGAGCGGCGCCGGCATGGTTCGCTCGACGAACAGCGGGTGCCCGCCGCAGCCCTCTTCCTAACATTCGCCACGGCAAAGCAACGGTTTTGCTCGACTCGGGCGGCATTTCATGCAAGGTCGCTTCCCATGAAAACGGAAGTGAAGATCTGTGGTTTGAAGACGTCCGAGGCCGTGGAGCGTGCCGTCGCACTCGGCGCATCCCACGTCGGTTTCATCTTCTTCCCAAAGAGTCCCCGCAACGTCGAGCCGGCCGATGCCGGCCGCCTTTCGGCGCCCGCCCGCGGGCGCGCGAAGATCGTCGCGGTCACGGTCGATGCGGACAATGACGGTCTCGACGAGATCGTGTCGGCGCTCGATCCCGACGTTCTCCAGCTTCACGGCTCGGAAACTCCGGAACGGGTCCTTTCGATCAAGGCGCTTTACGGTCTTCCGGTCATGAAGGCGCTCGCCGTCCGGGAAGCCTCCGATCTGGAGCGGATCGAGCCCTATATCGGCATCGTCGATCGTTTTCTCCTGGATGCGAAGCCTCCGGCCGGTTCCGATCTGCCGGGCGGCAATGGGATTTCTTTCGATTGGAGGCTTCTCGACGCGCTTGACGGAAGCGTCGATTACATGCTTTCCGGTGGATTGAATGCGAGCAATATCGAAGACGCACTTGCGCTGACCGGCGCCCGCGCCATCGATACGTCCTCCGGAGTCGAAAGCGCGCCGGGTATCAAGGATTTGACGCTCATGGAAGCGTTTTTCGAAGCGGTCCGCCGGGCGGAAGCCGAGCGGCCGCGGTCAGGGAGCAAGACGTGAATCAGCCGCCCAAACCGAACTCCTTCAGATCCGGACCCGATGAGGAGGGCCGTTTCGGCATCTTCGGCGGCCGCTTCGTCGCCGAGACGCTGATGCCGCTGATCCTCGATCTCCAGGACGAATGGGCGAGGGCGAAGAACGATCCGGCCTTCAAAGCGGAACTCGAAAATCTAGGCACCCATTATATCGGCCGGCCGAGTCCGCTCTATTTCGCCGAGCGCCTGACGGCCGAACTCGGCGGCGCCAAGATTTATTTCAAGCGCGAGGAGCTCAATCACACGGGCTCCCATAAGATCAATAATTGCATCGGTCAGATTCTGCTCGCCAAGCGTATGGGCAAGACCCGCATCATCGCAGAAACCGGCGCGGGCCAGCACGGGGTGGCGTCGGCGACCGTGGCGGCGCGCTTCGGCCTGCCCTGCGTGGTCTATATGGGTGCGACCGACGTGGAGCGGCAAGCGCCGAACGTTTTCCGGATGAAGCTTCTCGGCGCCGAGGTGAAGCCGGTTACCGCCGGCAACGGCACTCTCAAAGATGCCATGAACGAGGCGTTGCGCGACTGGGTAACCAATGTCGACAGTACCTATTATCTGATAGGGACGGCCGCCGGTCCGCATCCCTATCCGGAGATGGTCCGCGACTTCCAGGCAGTCATCGGGGAGGAGGCCAAGCGGCAGATCCTCGAAGCAGAAGGCCGGCTTCCGGACCTCGTCGTCGCAGCCGTCGGCGGCGGCTCGAACGCGATCGGCATCTTCCATCCATTCCTCGACGACCAAGGCGTCAGAATCGTCGGGGTCGAGGCGGGGGGTAAAGGTCTCGACGGCGAGGAGCATTGCGCCTCGATCACCGCCGGATCGCCCGGCGTGCTGCACGGCAACCGCACCTATCTGCTTCAGGACGGCGACGGTCAGATCAAGGAAGGCCATTCGATCTCGGCCGGGCTGGATTATCCGGGAATTGGACCGGAACATGCCTGGCTGAACGACATCGGCCGCGTGGAATATGTGCCGATCATGGATCACGAGGCGCTTGAGGCGTTTCAGACTTTGACTCGCCTCGAGGGCATCATCCCGGCGCTCGAACCGTCCCATGCGCTCGCCGAAGTCATCAAGCGCGCGCCCAAAATGGGCAAGGACGAGATCATCCTGATGAATCTCTCCGGTCGCGGCGACAAGGACATTTTCACCGTCGGCAAAATTCTCGGTATGGGGCAGTAAAGATCATGACCGCACGCATGGAGCAACGGTTCGCCGACGTCGCGGCCGAGGGGCGACCGGTTCTCGTGACCTATTTCATGGGCGGCGACCCGGATTTCGAGACGTCGCTGTCGATCATGAAGGCGCTGCGCCAGGCCGGTGCCGACATCATCGAACTCGGCGTGCCCTTTTCCGATCCAATGGCCGATGGACCGGCGATCCAGCTCGCCGGCCAGCGCGCGCTCAAAGCCGGGCAGACGCTTGCTAAAACGCTGGAGCTTGCCCGCCTGTTCCGGGCGGAGGACCAGCGAACCCCCATCGTGCTGATGGGCTACTACAACCCGATCTATATCTACGGCGTCGAGCGATTCCTGGCGGACGCGCTCGAGGCTGGCGTCGACGGCCTGATCGTCGTCGATCTGCCGCCGGAAATGGACGGCGAGCTCTGCATTCCGGCGCTTGAGAAGGGCATCAACTTCATCCGGCTCGCAACGCCGACGACGGACAACCGTCGGTTGCCTAAGGTTCTCGAAAACACCTCGGGCTTCGTGTATTACGTATCGATGACCGGCATCACGGGTTCGGCGCTGCCGGACCCGTCGCTGATCGCCGGCGCCGTCGAACGCATCAAGGCGCATACGCCCTTGCCCGTCTGTGTCGGCTTCGGGGTGAAGACCGCCGATCAGGCGCGCGCCGTCGGCGCGTCTGCAGATGGCGTCGTCGTCGGCACGGCCATCGTCAACCAGATCGCGTCGAGCTTGACGGAGGAGGGGCGCGCGACGGAAGCGACGGTACCGGGTGTCGAAGCGCTCGTTAGAGGGCTTGCGGCGGGCGTACGGGCGGCACGGCTTGCTGCAGCCGAATAATTGCCCATATTGACGCGCACAAGCCGAAGGAAAATCTTCAGGAGACTGCTTAATTGAACTGGATCACAAACTACGTTCGGCCGAAGATCAACTCGATGCTCGGCCGCAGGGAAGTTCCGGAGAACCTCTGGATCAAGTGCCCTGAAACGGGCGAGATGGTGTTCCATCGCGATCTCGAAGAGAACAAGTGGGTCATCCCGCAATCCGGCTACCATATGAAGATGCCGGCGAAGGCCCGTCTGAAGGATCTCTTCGACGGCGGAATCTACGAGGCCTTTCCGCAGCCCAAGGTGGCGCAGGATCCGCTCAGGTTCCGCGACTCGAAGAAATACATCGATCGACTGCGCGACAGCCGCGCCAAGACCGAACTCGAGGATACCATCGTTGCCGGCCTCGGCCAGGTACAGGGCATCAAGCTCGTTGCCGTCGCGCATGAGTTCAACTTCATCGGCGGGTCTCTCGGCATCGCCGCGGGCGAAGCGATCGTGAAGGCGTTCGAGCGGGCGATAGCCGAAAAGTGCCCGCTGGTGATGTTCCCGGCTTCGGGCGGCGCCCGGATGCAGGAAGGCATCCTCTCTCTGATGCAGCTGCCGCGCACCACCGTCGCGCTGAACATGCTCAAGGAAGCGGGGCTTCCCTATATCGTCGTCCTGACCAACCCGACGACCGGCGGCGTCACCGCATCCTATGCGATGCTGGGTGACATCCACATGGCCGAACCCGGCGCAGAAATCGGCTTTGCCGGCAAACGGGTTATTGAGCAGACGCTGCGGGAAAAGCTTCCCGAGGGCTTCCAGACCTCGGAATACCTGCTGGAACACGGCATGGTCGACATGGTCGTGAAGCGCCACGACATACCGGAGACGCTTGCGCGCGTTCTCAACATCCTGATGAAGAAGCCGGCCAAGGCAGTCAAGCGCGATACCGCGACCGAGCTGGCGCCGCTGCCCGTGGCCGCGAGCGCGTAGAGCACTTTCGCGAAAGTGTGTGTTTTCGTCCGTAAGGTGCACCGTTTCAAGCTGTCAGACCGCTTCGCTGTTTCAAGCAGGGAAGCGATCTAGCCCGTCGGCCCGAGAATCGGAATCGATGTTCGCAAGGCACGACGGATGTTTCAATGAGTTGGGGCGACCCGGACGCGCTAAGCGCGTCCATCTGTCCTCACCCGCTGCGGCGGGCCAGTTTTCGGGGCTAGGATCATGACGGCGACTGAGGTCAGCGAGGCCGCGCAGGAAATCGAGAAGCTTCTCGCCCTGCATCCCAAGGGATTCGACCTATCGCTCGACAGGATCACGCGGCTGCTTGCCGCCCTCGGCAATCCTCACGAGCGCCTGCCGCCGGTCATCCACGTGGCCGGCACCAACGGCAAGGGGTCGGTCACGGCCTTCTGCAGAGCGATCCTGGAGGCTGCGGGTCTCAGCGTTCATGTACACACGTCGCCGCATCTGGTGAACTGGCACGAACGTTACCGGCTGGGTGTAAAGGGCGGCAAGGGCGCCCTGGTGGGCGACCCCGTTCTGGCCCATGCCGTCCGGCGCGTCGCAGAAGCGAATGGCGGCGAGAAAATCACGGTCTTCGAAATCTTGACGGCTGTCACTTTCCTGCTTTTCGCGGAGCATCCGGCCGACGTCGCGATCGTAGAAGTCGGCCTCGGCGGCCGATACGACGCGACCAATGTCATCGCCCGGCCGGCCGTGTCCGTGATCATGCCGATTTCGCTCGATCATCAGGCCTATCTCGGCGACCGCGTCGAACTGATCGCTGCGGAAAAGGCCGGGATCATGAAGCGCGGCTGCCCGGTGGTAATCGGCCATCAGGAGGAAGAGGGTGCGCGCGAGGTGCTTATCGCGACCGCCGAACGGCTTGGCTGCCCCGTATCCGTCTACGGCCAGGATTTCATGGCGCATGAGGAGTTCGGCAGGCTGATCTTTCAGGATGAGAACGGCCTTGCGGATCTGCCGCTGCCGCGCCTGCCGGGACGGCATCAATATGCCAATGCCGCGGCGGCGATCCGTGCCGTACGGGCAGCCGGCTTCGATGTTCCGGAGGCGGCCATCGAAAAAGGGCTGGCCGGCGTCGAATGGCCCGGTCGCCTGCAGCGGCTTGCCGGCGGCAGGCTCTCGCATTTCGGCCCGCCGGGAGCCGAGATCTGGATCGACGGCGGCCATAATCCCGGCGCCGGCCACGTCATTGCCGAGGCGATGGCCACCTTCGAGGAGCGTGACCCGCGGCCGCTCTTTCTGATCATCGGGATGATCAACACCAAGGACCCGATCGGCTATTTCAAGGCTTTCCTCGATCTTGCCGAACAGGTCTTCACCGTGCCGGTCCAAGGGTCAGACGCGGGATTGGATCCGCTGGCCCTGGCCGCGGATGCGGCCGCCGCCGGCCTCGAGGCGAATGCGACTTCCTCGGTCGCCGAAGCGCTCGGCCAGATCGCCGAGCTCACCGACGAGGATCCCGTGCCGCCGCGTGTGCTGATCGGCGGTTCTCTTTACCTGGTCGGCGACGTGCTGGCGGAAAACGGAACGCCGCCGCGATAGGTGCGGAAGAACCGGACCTGTCAGCCGAAAGAAAAAAGCCCGGCCAAACCGGGCTTTCCTGATCCTGCGTTGAAGTCCTGGCTGCTCAAGCCACCGCGTTCGAGATCCACGAGCTGAGTGCCGTCTTCGGGGCGGCACCGACCTTGATGTCGGCGACTTCGCCGGCCTTGAACATGGCGAGCGTCGGGATCGAGCGCACGCCGTATTGGGCAGCGAGCTCGGGGTTTTCATCGATATTGAGCTTGGCGACCTTCACTTTGCCGGCAAGCTCGGTAGCGATTTCTTCGAGGCTGGGTGCAATCATCTTGCACGGGCCACACCATTCTGCCCAGAAGTCGACGACGACCGGTTCGGCCGAGTTCAGAACTTCTTTCTGAAAATTGGATGTATCGACTTTCACAGTAGCCATCGGGTGCTCCTTCGGAATGGCAGTGTCCAGATGTTGTGTCTCATGTGAGGCATCGCCACTGGATTTTCAATATCGTGTATTTCACTTTGTTGCGAGCTCTTCAAGGCTCCCGTCGAGCATCGATTCGGGAAGCACCCGGATTGCCGGGCCTTCCGTGAATATCAGCACACATCGGAAACGCTTGCCGGGGTAAAGAGGTTTCAGGAGTTCGCGATAGATCGCAAGCTGGTTTCTGTAGACCGGCGCGATCTCGTCGGGCGACGCCGGGATCTCGCGGTTGGTCTTGTAATCGGCAATCGTCACCATGTCGCCGGAGACGGCCAGGCGGTCGATCCGGCCCGATACCGCAAATTCGCGGGACCCCAGCTTCAGCGTGCCCATCACGGAGACCTCCGCCCGGCTGTGCTCTCCGAAGAGCGGTTGCAGTTCCGCATGGCCGAGCACGTCCATCACGGTTCCGGCGAGCGCGCGCCGTTCCGCTTCGGGCCAGCGCGGCATCGAGCGGGAGAGGTAGCGCTCCGCGGCAGCCAGCCGCTCCGAAGGGCTGATCGAGGGGAGGACCTGCAGCAGCCGGTGCAGGATAGCGCCGCGCAGCATCGAGAATTTCGGTGCACTCCTGGCTGCGAAGAGTGCCGAGCCGACGATCGCTTCGCCGTCCGGGTCGTCGACGGCAATGGTCGTGCCCGACGGGGCAAGCGGCCGGGGCAGGCGTGGCGGCGCGGGAGGAGGCGTGAAAAGCGCGCCCGGCAATCCGGCCACCGCCTGTTGCAGCTCCGCTGAGCCGCCGGCCGTCGGGAGGTCTCGCGGCACATGCGCTTCGCGCCAGGCAAGACCCTGCCATTCCTCGCTTCCGGCGCGGAACAGACAAGGCGTTCCACGGCCCTTCAGGTCCTGTGCCAGCGTCCCCTGTACCATCGAGTGCCAGGTATCGGTGTTCTGCCGCTGCCCGCGATAGCCGCAGACGATCAGGCGGTCGGCTGCGCGCGTCATGCCGACATAGAGGAGACGGCGGTATTCCTCCTCGGCCAGTCTCTTCAGCCGTTCATTGTCGGCGGCGAGCAGCGAGTTCGGCGCCGAGCCCGGTGCACGCCAGACCGGAACCGCGCGGACGGAACGGTCGGCCTGTACCATTTCCAGGAAGCGCAGGTCCGAAACCTGCTGTCGGACGAAGGCCTCGCCGCCGCCGTCGACGAGAAAGACGACCGGCGCCTCGAGGCCCTTCGCCGCATGCACGGTCATCACACGGACTTCGTCGCGCTCCTTGTCCTGTTCGCGCTTGACCGTCGGTGCCTCGATCTCGAGCGTTGAGATGAAGGCCTGCAGGCCCGGCAGGCCGCTCCTCTCATGGTCGAGCGCAAAGGTGAGGAATTCGTCCAGGATGTCGCTGACCTCACTGCCGAGCCGAGCCAGGAAGGCGCGCCGGCCGCCATGAGCGCCGAGGATGCGGGCGTAGAAATCGTGCGGCAGCAGGTGTCGGGCGAGGCCGGAATAGCTTGCAAGCGTGCGCACGACGCCGTGGTAGCGGCTCGTCTCATCCGCGCCCGCCTGCTGCAGCCGCTGCCACAGGCTTTCGCCTTCCGCCCTTCGCGCGGCGAGTTCGAAGATGTCGTCTTCGCCAAGATTGACGAGCGGGCTTTTGAGCAGCGCGGCAAGCGAGAGGTCGTCTTCCGGCAGAAGCACGAAGCGGCCGAGCGCCATCAGGTCCTGAATGGCGATGTGGCTCGTCAGGACCAGGCGGTCGGCCCCGGCAACGGGGATGTTGCCCCGGCGCTTGAGCGCGCGCGTCAGCGCGGCGACGAAGGCGTCGCGCTTTCGCACCAGCACGATGACGTCTCCCGGCCGCATGGCACGGCGCACGCCTTTTTCGATGACCGTCTCCCTGCCGATCCAGTCTTCCAGGACGGCAGCTATGCGTCGGGCGAGGATGCTGACCGGCGCCCGTTCCGGGGTCGCGTCGAAGGGTGCCGTCCAGTCGTCCTCCGGAGCCGCCGGCTCGGGGGCAATCACGTCCCAGATATCCACGGCGCCCGGGTGGCCGATTCGGTTCGAGGCGTGCACGATCGCCTCGTTCTCCGCGCTCAGGCCCCTGGCATTTGCCGCATTGGCAAACACCGCGTCGACGGCGGAGAGCACGTCGGTCGTCGAGCGGAAGGAAAGCTGCAGGCGGATGGGGCTGAAGTGCTTGTTGCCCGCGCGCACCCGCCGCTCCGTCAGCGTGCTTTCGCGCGAGAAACGCTCCGGCCGCGCGCCCTGGAAGGAATAGATCGACTGCTTCTCGTCTCCGACGGCAAAGATCGTACGGTCGTCGGCACGCGCCGTTTCGCCGGCGAAGAAATCCGCCGCGAGAGACTGGATGATCGTCCATTGCGACGGGCTCGTATCCTGCGCCTCGTCGACAAGGATATGGTCGATCCCCTGGTCCAGCTTGTAGTGCACCCAGGCCCCGACGTCGCTGCGGGCAAGCAAGGCGGCCGTGCGGTTGATGAGGTCCTCGAAATCCAGCTGGCTGCGCGCCTTCTTGAGAGCTTCGTAGTCGCGGTTGAGCCTCTCGGCGAGAACGAGGGCGGCGCGGGTCGCCTCGTACATCCTGACGATGCTCAGGCGATCCACGCAGGCGAGCATGTGGCTGCGGGCCTGTTCCAGATGGCTCTCGAGGTGTGGCGCCTCACGGCGCATGGCGGCGTTCAGAAAGGCCGATTCCGCCTTCGGCTTGCCGCCGCCGTTGAAGAAGAGTTCCACGAGTCTGGCGTAACGCGCAGCGGCACTCTCGATTGCGCGGACGGCCCGCAAGCCTTCTGCGATGGCGGAGGGCTTGGCGCCACCAAGACGCAAGCCAAGGTCGATATAGTCATCGAGTGCCGGGCCATTGAGCCCCGCGAGCGGCCAGACCGCGGCCATGACCGTCTCGGCCGTCTCGCCGGGCTCGAGGCCGAGCGCCGCCCGCAGATGCGCCTCCACCCCACCGTTTCCGGAGACGCGGTCGAGAAAGTCCTGGACCTGCGCCCGGTTGGCGACGATCGCCGCGAGCAGCTTTTCAAGCCCGGTGTCGTCGGCAAGGTCGAGTACGGTGGCGAAGGCCTCCGCCAGTTGCCTGTCGTCCGCCGCTGCCGTGGCGGTCAAGAGAGCCCTGCGCGCATCGGCGAGCAGCACCGCCGCTGCGCGGTCGTCGAGCACCGAAAAATGTCCGGCGACATTGGCCTCGAGCGGGAACTGGTGCAGGAGAGCTTCGCAGAAGGCGTGGATCGTCTGGATCTTCAGCCCGCCCGGCGTCTCCAGGGCGCGCGCGAAAAGCCGGCGCGCTTCCCGGATCTTGGCCGGCGGCGGCCGCTTGCCTTCGATCGCCTCGATGCGGCCTCCGAGCGCCGAATCTTCCAGGGTTGCCCATTCGGCGAGCCTTTCGAAGACGCGGTTCGACATCTCCGAGGCGGCCGCCTTCGTATAGGTCAGGCAGAGGATGGCGGACGGTCGGCAACCGGCGAGCAGCAGCCGGATGACCCGCTGGGTCAGCACATGCGTCTTGCCGGAGCCGGCATTGGCGGACACCCAGGCCGACCGCTCGGGATCGGAAGCGAGCGCCTGGCGCTGCGTCGTCCAGTCGAGCCACCCCTCGGGCGTCCTCTCTTCCGGGCCTGTCGCTTCACTCCTCATCGTCGTCCTCGCCATCGGCGGTTGCCCATTCGGCGACACGCGCCAGATGATCGTATTCGCCGCCGTAGTCGCGCTGTTTCTGCACGATCAGGCGCGAGGCGAAGCCGTGTCTTCCGTTCATGAGCGCGCAAAGCAGCTTTCTGAGCTCCGCCAGCGATTCGTCTGCGAGCTGTTCGGTGGATTTCGTCTCCTTCGAGCGGGCGCCCTCATTGTTGACGGTGTCGACGGCAAAGCGGCTGCCCGGCTTCAGCCGGACATAGTGCAGCGAATGCGGTTTTGCCGGGCCGATGCCGTGAAATGCCCCGGCCCTGAGCGCGGCGGCTTCGAGCGCGAGCTGCGGGTCGAGGAGAGCCCGCGCCTCTTTCGGCGATGGGCTCGATCCGGTCTTGTAGTCGATGATGTCGATCGTTCCGTCCGCAAGCCGGTCCAGCCGGTCGGCGATGCCGGTGAGCCGGATGTCGGCGACGCCGAGATCCATCGCCGCCGGAACCTCGGTGAACGACTTCAGAATGCCATGCCGGCGCTCCCGTTCCCAATCAAGGAACGCTTTTCCCACCGCCTGGAAACGCGGCCGCCAGATGGTGTCTATATGCGCAGGCAGTCGCTCCTCGTCGAAAGCCTCGTCGGTGAGCCGGGCCATCGCCTCTTCGCCCTCGCGCGTCCCCGGGTCGAAGCCGCTCTTCACGAAGCGATCGACGATCCGGTGATAGAGCAGGCCGCGTTCGGCCGCACCGGGCTCGCGGTTGAAGGCGTCGATCGGTTCGAGCCGGAGAATGCGCCGGGCGTAGACGGCATAGGGATCGCGGCGAAGGCGGGTCACCTCGCTGAAGGAATATTTGCGCGGCTGCAGCTCCGCCGGCGGCTTCGGCTCCGGCCGCTCCGCGAGCGGCTGACGCTCTCCGGCGTCGAGAATGCGCATCCAGCGGAGGTAGTCCGCGCCATTGGCCTTGAGCTGTTCGGTCAGGCTGTCGCCTCCGAGCGCCTGCAGGCGTTGCAGCCATCGTGAAGCGACCGTCGGCGCCGAACCCTGCCGCATGGACCGCGAAAAGATTAACCGGCGCGTTCCGCAGGCCATCTGGAAATCATGCGCGAGCTGACCGATGCGCCGCTCCGGCGGCTCGAGACCGATGCCCGCCTTCATCGTCCGCGACAGGAACGGATCGTTCGACGTCTGCCCCGGCCAGGTGCCTTCGTTCAGGCCACCGAGCACCACGAGGTCGACGCTCTGCAGGCGCGATTCCAGCGCTCCGAAAATGAAGACCCGGGGATGGCGCATCGACCGCGGCTTCACCGCTTCGCTTGCGGCGAGCGCTTCCAGTATGTCGCACCATTGCGATCCGTCCGCCTCCATCTGGCCATCCGTTTCGATGATGCCCTTGAGGAGGGTCGCCAGTGTTTCGCCGGCTTCCGAAGCCCAAAGCGCGCCGAGGCTGCCGCGCTCGTCGACCGCGGCCGCTTCCAGCGCGCGTCCCGTGCGCTCCGCCCAGTCCGAGAGCGCCAGCACGGGCGTGCGGTGGCGGCCGGTCTCCGGGTCCGCGGAAACCATGCCCGCCAGAGGTTCGGTGGCCGAAGCGATGCGGCGGGCGAGTGCGCGCGCCAGAGCAATGTCGTCCTGGCCGACGCCGCCCCTCCAGGGCGGCGGATGGCGCTCGGCCTTCTGTCCGGCGAGAGCCTTGTCGAGCACTGCTTCCAGGGCCGATATGTCGGCGACGTCGGTGCCGCCGCGCAGGGCCACGAGCTCCAACACGTCCGCAGCGCGACGCGCATCTTCCGCCGTCCGGCCGAAACGCGACAGCGGGTGCTTGAGGAATGCGATCAAGGCGACCGGGCCGTCGGGCCGGAGTGTGGCTTCGAGGAGCAGCCGCGCAAGCGCTCCGGCCGGCGTTGCCGAGAGCGGAATGCCGGCGGAATCGTCGGCCTCTATGTCGAAGCGGGCGAGCTCGGCGCCGACACGGCGCGCCAGGCCGCGATCGGGCGTGATGAGCGCGGCCTGGCTCTCCTCGTCGCCTTCGAGCGCAAGTCTCAACGCAATCGCGATGGCGGTCGCCTCTTCGCGCTCGTTCGCCGCTTCGATAAGCGCCACATCCGCGAAGGCGGCACGCAGTCTGTCCGGATCGAAGCCCTGGCGTGCCTGCATCCAGAGGTTCGTCGCGTCGGCGGGCAAAAGCGCCCTTGAGAGAACCGCGCTGCGGTAATCGAGGTCGTCGGCAGCGGCGCCGAGGGCAGGCACGTCGTTGCGCTCTATGCCCATGCGCTTCAGCAGACGGTGAAATCCGTATTGGGGATGGGTGCGGCTGGCCGGATTCTTCGAAAACGGGCCGGCGCCTGACCCCTCTCCGGCGATCATCTGCCATTCCGCATCGCTCATCGTCGAATCCAGGCCGGGGAGCACGATCGTGCCGTTCGGCAGCGCCTTGACCGCCGCGATCAGGGCTGCCGTCGCCGGAATGGAGCCGGTCGAACCGGCGATGATGATCGGTCCGCTCGCTTTGCCGTCGGCAATGCGCTGGGTCTCCGCTTTCAGCACGGCGTTGCGGTGACGGGCCGGCGAGGAATGCTTGAGCTCGGTGAGCCGCTCCGGCCAGTAAATGCGGGCGATCTTGAGGAAGGCGAGCGTCAGCTGCCACCAGAGCGCATGCTCGCCGCCATCGAGCGTATCCAGCACGTCCCAGTCGAGCTCTTCCGTCTCGATCGCATCGATGAGCTCGGCGAGGTTGCGCGCGAGCCAGACGGCGTCCGCAGGACTTGCCGGAGCGATCAGCGGGCTTTCGGCATGAATGTCGAGGACCACCTGCGGCAGGCGGTTTCGCCAGGCGAGAATGAGACGCCCGAGCTCGATGAGCCTTGCAGTCCCGGAAAGCGGCGGCGCCAAATCGAGGATCGCCGGCACTTCCGTCTCGAAGAAGCCGCTGTCGTCATCGGTCTCGCCCAGCGCCCGGATCATCGGCAGGATCGCCGAACGGCCGCCGAGCAGGTCCACGAATTCCGAACGCAGGGCGCGCGCGGACCGCCGGGTCGGCACGAAGATCGTCACGCCGGCAAGCGCCAGCGGCTGCGCCGGATCGTATCGGAAGCCCGGCGTCACCTCGCCGTTGCATAGCTTTGCCGCGAGCGTCCTCAGAAATGGCAGACCGGCGGGAATCGTGAAGACGTTCGGTTGCCCTGTCACGTCATCCCCCCGGCCGGAAACGCCGTATCGCGTCCTCGGCCTCCGCGATCGCCTCGGGCGTTCCGACCGTCATCCAGTGGCCTTCGAGCATGAGGCCGAAAAGCCGCCCCTTGGCGATCGCCCGGTCGAAATAGATGTTGAGGTTGAAAGCCGCGTCCGGCGCGTCGGCAAGCAGCCGCGAGTCCATGGCGATCGCGCCGGCATAGACGACGGGATTTTCGAAACCCTGTTCGTAACGCCTGAGCCGGCCATTTTCCGACAGCGAGAAATCCCTTTTGCCGTTGTGCCCGGTGGTGTCCTCCAGACGCACGCAGAGCAGGGCCATATCCATGCGCTCGGGATCGAAGAACGCGGCCAGCCTCTGAAGATTGCTCGGCGTCCCGGGTTTCTCGCCGACCCAGAAAAGGTCGGCATTCATGACGAGAACCGGGCCCTCGTCGAGCAGCTTCAAGCCCCTGGCAAGCCCGCCGCCGGAATTCATCAGCGCGTCCCGCTCGTCCGAAATCAGAATATGCGGCGCCTCACGGCGGCTGAGATGCGCCTCCATCTGGTCGGCGAAGTGGTGGACGTTCACGACGGCCCTGGTCACCCCCGCGGCGGCGAGCAGATCCAGCACATAATCGATCATCGGCTTGCCGGATATCCTGACGAGCGGCTTCGGCAGCGTGTCGGTGATCGGCCGCAGGCGGGTGCCCAGTCCGGCCGCAAGCACCATGGCATCGGTGATGGGCATCGTATCCTAACGGTTCGCTGATTCGGGAGCGAGGATTCCAGCCTTAATGCACCATTCACGCAAGGGTGTCAGCACCTGATGGGAGAGCGCGTGCTCAAGATAGGCGAAGGTGCGCGGCATATGCTTCAGATAGCCCGGCTTGCCGTCGCGCTCCTTGAGCCGCACCCATATGCCGGCGAGCTTGCAATTGCGCTGAGCGGCCATCAGATGCCAGTCGCGCCGGAAAGTCCTCTCGTCGAAGGGGCCGAGAGCCCGACGCTCGGAGACGTAGGCATCCATTATGCGCTCGGCGAGATGGGGCTCGATCGTCACTCGCGCATCCTGCACCAGCGAGGCCACATCGTAGGCCGTCGGCCCGATCATCGCGTCCTGGAAGTCGATGATGCCGATGCGGTCGAGACCGATGCGGTCCTGACGCCACAGGATGTTGGGCGAATGGAAATCGCGCAGAAGAAGGTTCTTTTCCGCAGAAGCGAGAACATCTGTCAGTCCATCCCAGACGGCGAAATAGTCTCGCCGTTCCTTCTCGGATGCGGAAGCGCCGCGCTTCCACGGCAGGTACCAGTCGATGAGGAGGCTGGTTTCGATCTTTATCGCCGTCCGGTCGAAATCGGGAATGCGATGGACGACGCCCTCGCCGACCGCGATGTCCCGTTCCGCGGGCTGGGAGTGAAGCCGCGCGAGGAGCCGCGCGCTTTCCAGATAGCGCTCAGCGACGGGGCGGCCAGCGGCATCGAGAATCCCTTCGGAGCCGAGATTTTCGATGAGCAGCAGACCCTGGTCGAGATCGCGTGCGTAGATCGCGGGTGCCGCGAAGCCGCGCCTGCGCAGGAGTTGCGAGACCGCGACGAAGGGGACGACGTCCTCGGCTATGTGGGCAAGCTGCTGGTAATACTTGCCATCCTGGAGAATGGGGCCGGGCCTGTGCCTCGGCGCATCCATAAGGAGCTTCGCCGGCTCGCCGCCTTCGCGCCCGACGCGTTCATAAGCCCGGATCGAGGCATCGCCGCTCAAATGCCGACGGCGGGCGCCGGGGTATCCTGCGTTCGTGAGAAACGTCCGAATTGCAAGCGAGCGGCTGATCCGCTCGAAGATCGCGTCCGGTGCCGTGAGGCTTATGCGCCGCCCCTCGTCTTCATGCGAGAAAATCACGGTGATCCGGTCGGCCGGAAGCGCCTCCTCGGCCTTCTCCGGCCATTCGACGAGACAGACGCCGCTGGCAAGCGCCTCGTCGAAACCGAGTTCGTCCAGCTCCGATGCGTCCGCAAGGCGGTATAGATCGAAGTGAGCGACCGGAATCCTCAGATCGTAGCTTTGAACCAGCGTGAAGGTAGGGCTCGGCACTTCGAGCGTCTCGTCGTCTGCCATCGCCCGGATGAACGCTCTTGCGAACGTGGACTTTCCGGCGCCGAGATCACCCGAGAGCGCGACGCATTCGCCGGCCTTCAGCGCCAATGACAGGTCTTCGCCGAATTCGATGGTAGCTGCTTCGTCCTTGAGCAGGCGTTCGAGAGACTTCATCTATTCCATCCAGAGAATTCCGCTTTTCTCCGAGTCGCGGAAATTCGTCAGTCCTTTGTTCTACCGCAATTCCGGACGGAAAACCGTTCCACACTTTTCTGGTATTGCTCTATTCCGCCGCGATGATCTTCGGCGCTTCGGCGGAGGGAATGCGGCATGTAACTTCCGTGCCCTCGCCCTCCTTGCTGCGGATCGAGACATTGCCGTGGTGGAGGCTGACGAAGCTCTCGACGATGGAAAGGCCGAGGCCGGCGCCGCCGCGCTGGCCGTAGCTTTCGAAGCGGTTGAACACGGTGTTGAGCACATCTTGCGGGATACCGGGTCCGCTGTCGGAAACCGAGAAGACGAAGTCGCCCCCTTCGCGCCAGCATTTGAGATCGATCGCGCTGCCGTCCGGGGCGAAGTTCGCCGCATTGGTGAGAAGCTTGATGAAGATCTGCTTCAGCCGTTGCTGGTCCGCAACGATCCGGCCGAGATTGTCGGGAACGTCGGTTCTCAGCGACACGCCGCTCTCGGCAAGCCGTTCGCCCATCTGCTGCGTCACGTCGTCGATGAGGTCGACGAGTCTGACCTCCGACAAGTCGAGCTCGACGATGCCGGCATCGACAGTCGCAAGATCGAGGATGTCGTTGACGATGGTCAGGAGCAGCGACGAGGAGGTGGCGATGTGGTCGACATATTCGGCCTGACGCTCGTTGAGCTCGCCGAAGACCGGTGTTTTCAGAAGGTCGGCGAAGCCGATGATGTTCGTCAGCGGCGAGCGCAGCTCGTAGGAGACGTGGTGCACGAAATCGTTTTTCAGCGCGTCCGCCTTGCGCAGTGCTTCGTTCTTCTCGGTCAATGCGCGCTCGACTCGAACGCTGTCGGTTATGTTGACGAAGGTCAGCATGGTCTGCGCGTTGGGCAGCGGAATGACCGCGTAGTCGAGGATGAGGCCCGTGCGCAGTTCCAGGATGCCGCGGCTCGACGGCCGCTCGTCATCGAAGCTGGTGATGATATGGGCGAAGCGCTTCCAGCCATCCGGCTGGTCGTAGGAGGCGAGGCATGCCTGCTCGATCGCCCGGATATGGGTTCCGGCCTGGGCCTCGGTCTCGTTGATGCCCCAGATCGCCCGGAATGCCGGGTTCGAGAGACGGATGCGGCCGTCGGGGCCGAAGACGGCGACGCCCTCGGCCAGATGGTCGATCGTTTCGCCCTGGACCTGAACGAGCGTGTTGTAGCGCGTTTCGAGGTCGACCCTTTCCGTCAGGTTCTCGAACACCCAGGTCGCACCGCCCTGCGGCCGCGCGGTGGCGAAAACGCGGAGCGTCTGGCCGTTCGGCAGGTGCCAAAGATCGGACTGCGTGTCGATCGCCTGGTAGACGGAAAGCGCATTTGCCTTCCATTGTTTCCAGTTGAGCTGCTCCGGCAGCTTGCCGCCGGCACGCAGCCGGTCGAGCACCTCGCCATTGTCCGGCTTGCGCTCGAGGAACCCCATGTCGAGGTCCCAAAGGCGCTGGAAAGCCTGATTGTAGAACTGAAGGCGCTGGTTGCCGTCGAATATCGCCACCGGCGTCGCCAGATGTTCCAGTGTCTCGGCATGGCTCTTGAGCGTCCGCGCCAGCTCCTCGCGTACCGCCTCGATGCCGGAGACGTCGATCGCGATTCCGGCCGAGCCCGCGGGCGTGCGGGCGTCGACGACGTCGAAGAACGTCCGGTTGCCCCTGACCACGGTCGAAACCTTGTCGCGGAACGGCGTCTGGAACGTCGAGACCGTGCGGATCCGCTCGCGGGCTGCGGTCGCGAGCAGCTCTCGCTCTTCGGCGACCGCCGTGCTCGCGCTCTGGCTTTCGACCGCATTGGCGTAGGCGGCATTGACCCATTCGAGCCTGCCATCTCCTCCGCGCTGCCAGGCGGGAAGATCGACCGCGTCGAGCAGCGTGCGGAATGTCGAAAGCGACGCATGCAGCTGATCGCGCTCGAGCTTCAGCTCGGCGAGTTCGGCCCTGAGATTGTTGAGCGCGATGAAACGCACGAAGGCCCGCCCGCCGGACACCCGGCCCTGGGCCTCGAGCACCTCGTTGCGTTGCGTTTCGAGCACGAGGTCGAAGCTCTGCGCTTGCGCGCGCAGGGTTTCGATCGCCTTTTCGAGCAGGCTTGCCGATTGCGGCTTGATCCAGCGGCCGAAGGCGAGAAAATCGCGATCGTCCTGCGGCGCCCCGGTTTCGACCGGGAGCTGGCCGAGGAATTCCGGTCGTTCCGCGAGCCCGTCCCAGATCACGATGCGCCTGTTCTTGTCGGCGATCAGCGCCTGGAAACGGGAAATGCGCTGGTTCGTGTCCGACAGATTGGAACGAAGTTCGCGGTTCTCGGCCTCGATGTTGCCGCGCTGCCGGATGAGCCAGATCGCCGAGATCATGGCTGCCGAAATGACGCCGATCAGGACGGAGAAGGTCACCACCTCGGATGTGCCGAAGATGCTCCTGGCCGGGTCGGTTGCCTGAGCTGCGGCGTCGCTTGCGGCAAACAGCATCGTTCCCGCAAGGAGCCGCTTGATCAGCTTCGGCGCCCCCTGCCGTTCTGAAGAAGTCATGGATACTGATGTTTTCACGGTGCCGCCCCCGTTCGCCCGGAAAGTGCCGGCGACCTTGCGCCCCCGCGCGCCGGAACCCGTTCGAGGGTTCCCGTTGGTTCCGATTGCATCTCCGGTCTGTCTCCGTCTGTTTGCCGCCTGTTCGACAAGACATCCCATTCGACCGTGCCGCCGGCCGAAAAACGGCGCCAGCGTCACGAATCAATGACTTAAGCATACTTCTTTGAGGATTCAGCTGAAAGTGTGCGGCCCAAAAAAGCGGCCGCGATCTCTTGTCAAGATCGCGGCCACAAGATGTTGTGGATTGTCCGGGTAAGGATCAGTACCGGTAGTGTTCAGCCTTGAACGGACCCTGCGGCTTCACGCCGATATAGGCGGCCTGTTCGTCGGAGAGTTCCGTCAGCTTGGCGCCGAGCTTGGCCAGATGCAGGCGCGCGACCTTCTCATCGAGCTGCTTCGGAAGCACGTAGACCTCGTTCTTGTAGTTCTCGCCCCTGGTGAAGAGCTCGATCTGCGCCAGAACCTGGTTGGAGAAGGAAGCCGACATGACGAAGGACGGATGACCGGTGGCATTGCCGAGGTTGAGCAGGCGGCCTTCCGAAAGCAGGATGATGCGGTTGCCCTTCGGGAACTCGATCAGGTCGACCTGCGGCTTGACGTTCGTCCACTTCAGGTTCCGGAGCGCCGAGACCTGAATTTCGTTGTCGAAATGGCCGATATTGCCGACGATCGCCATGTCCTTCATCGCGCGCATATGCTCGATGCGAATGACGTCCTTGTTGCCGGTGGTGGTGATGAAGATGTCGGCGGACGATACGACGTCTTCGAGCTGAACGACTTCATAGCCGTCCATGGCTGCCTGAAGGGCGCAGATCGGATCGACTTCGGTGACCTTGACGCGTGCGCCGGCGCCGCTGAGCGAGGCGGCCGAGCCCTTGCCGACGTCGCCGTAACCGCAGACCACCGCGACCTTGCCGGCCATCATCACGTCCGTGCCGCGGCGGATGCCGTCGACGAGCGATTCCTTGCAACCGTATTTATTGTCGAATTTCGACTTGGTGACGCTGTCGTTGACATTGATTGCCGGGAAGGGCAGCAGGCCCTTGGCCTGGAGCTGGTACAGGCGGTTGACGCCCGTCGTCGTCTCTTCCGTCACGCCCCTGATCGCGTCACGCTGCTTGGTGAACCAGCCGGGTGTCGCGGCAAGGCGCTTCTTGATCTGTGCGAAAAGGATCTCTTCCTCTTCCGAGCCCGGGTTCGTCAGAATGTTCTCGCCCGCCTCGGCGCGGGCGCCGAGCAGGATGTACATGGTCGCGTCGCCGCCGTCGTCGAGGATCATGTTCGACACGCCGCCATCGGCCCACTGGAAGATCTTGTCGGTGTAGGTCCAATATTCCTCCAGCGTCTCGCCCTTGACGGCGAAGACGGGAATACCGCTCGCGGCAATCGCGGCAGCAGCGTGGTCCTGGGTCGAGAAGATGTTGCACGACGCCCAGCGGACTTCGGCGCCGAGCGCGACCAGCGTCTCGATCAGCACGGCGGTCTGGATGGTCATGTGGAGCGAGCCGGTAATGCGGGCGCCCTTCAGCGGCTTCGATTCGCCGAATTCCTCACGGCAGGCCATCAGACCCGGCATTTCCGTTTCGGCAATGGCAATTTCCTTGCGCCCGAAATCGGCAAGCCCGATGTCGGCGACGATATAGTCCTGCGTTGCGCTCATGAAGTTCTCCAGGCTGATCCTAGGGCCGCCCCGGCCACATGGCCGTTCGGCGGCATGACAATGCCTCCCGCGATCGCGGGCAGCGTGGTCTCGGTCTATCAGGAATCCCAGGGAAGGGCAACCAACATATAAAGAAGTCTTTATATGTTTATATCGGTTACATCTCTTCGCCGAATCTGTCGCGCACCAGGGAATCGAGGGCGTTGAGCGCCTCTTCGGCCTGAGCGCCGCTGGCGGTGACGAAGACCGTGCAGCCGGTGCTGGCCGCCAGCATCATCAGGCCCATAATCGAGGTTCCGCCGACCGTCATCCCGTCCTTCGAGACGGTGATCTCGGCGTCGAAGGCCTCGACGGTCTGCACGAATTTCGCAGAGGCACGCGCATGCAGGCCGCGCTTGTTGACGATGAGCAGTTCGCGCGTCAGAGCCGTGTCGGGGCGGTGGTCCATTATTTCCCACTCAGAACGCGGCTGGCGACATTGATGTATTTGCGCCCGGCTTCGGAAGCTTCCACAAGCGCCTTGTCCATGTCGCTTTCGCCACGCACGCCGGCGAGCTTGATCAGCATCGGCAGATTGACGCCGGCAATGACCTCGACGCTGCCGCCGCGCATCACGGAAATGGCGAGGTTGGAGGGGGTTCCGCCGAACATGTCCGTCAGAATGATGACGCCGTCGCCTTCATTGGCCTTTTCGACGGCGTCGAGGATATCCTGACGCCGCTGATCCATGTCGTCCTCGGGGCCTATGCAGACGGTCTCGATAGCTTTTTGCGGACCGACGACATGCTCCAAAGCGTGCCGGAACTCATCCGCCAGCTTGCCATGAGTGACAAGCACAAGTCCGATCATGGGTATCTTTGCTCCAACTGCATATGCAACTCGTTGATGGCCAGATATCGCAATGCAGCAATTTCGTCCACCTGTTGGGGGCGCCATCTTGGCAAGGAAAAGCCGAAGTGCAAGCCAAAAATGCCGAAAAAGCAGCCGTGCTGCATTCAGATCAGGCTAAAGTCCTAGATTTCGGGGCAGAAGCGCGGCGAGGGCGTCGACTGGCGAAAGCGGTCCTTCAACGGGAACGCGCAACAGCGGCAGATTTCGCCCGATATCGAGCTGCAGTTCCTCCTCCTCCGGCGGCAGGCGCGGGTCGAATGGCGTCCTGACGGGCATGATCGCCCACTCGAGAACGCACGCGGAGAGAGTTTCGACCTTCGCGATCCCGCATCCGCGGATTTCAATCAGCCCGCGAATGGCCGCGGGGCAGCGCGCGACGATGCGCCCGTCGCGAAGCGTCAGATCGACCCGGTCGTCCGCGACGAGCGCGGCGAAGCGGCCCCGGCGCCGCAACTCCGAGATACAGGCAAGTGCCAGGGCCGACTTGCCCGAGCCGGAAGGCCCCGTGATCAGGAACCCGGCCGTGCCGAGAACGATCGCTGTCCCGTGGACATTGATGACAGGCGCGTTCACGGGTGCGGCTCGGCGGGCAGCGAGAGGATGAAGCGGGCGCCGCTGACGCCGCCGTCCTTGCCGACGAGGTTCTCGGCCCTGAGCGTTCCGCCATGCGCTTCGGCGATCTGGCGCGAGATCGAAAGGCCGAGCCCGGAGTTCTGGCCGAAGTCCTCGCCTTCGGGCCGGTCCGTATAGAACCGCTCGAAGATGCGATCGATGTCCTCCGCCTGGATGCCCGGGCCGTTGTCTTCGACATAGACGAGACAGCGCGATCGCGACCGGGTCAGTCGGACGATGATGCGCCCGTTCTGCTCGGGGACGAAGGAGCGGGCGTTTTCGATCAGGTTCGTGATGATCTGGCCGATGCGCAGTTCGTAGCCGCTGACGATGAAGCTCGCGCGCGGATTGTCCTTGCGGTCGACGACGAAATCGAGCAGCACCGGTTTCTTGCTGCCCCGGATCTGCCGCGAGATATCGACGAGGTCGCCGAGGAGCTTTTCCAGGTCGACCTTTTTCGCGTCGGAGCGGGCAAGCTCCGCATCCAACCGGGAGGCATCCGAAATATCGCTTATCAGCCGGTCGAGGCGCCGCACGTCGTGCTGGATGACGTCCATGAGCCGCTTCTTCGATTCCTCGTTGCGCGCGAGCGGCAAGGTCTCCACCGCGCTGCGCAGCGATGTCAGAGGGTTCTTGAGTTCGTGGCTCACATCGGCGGCGAAGTTCTCGATCGCCGCGATACGGTCGTAAAGCGCCGTCGTCATTTCCCGGAGCGCAACCGACAGATTGCCGATTTCGTCCTGGCGGGATGAAAAGTCCGGGATCTCCTCGCGTTCCTTGGCGCCGCCGCGACGCACGCGGATGGCGGCGGCCGAAAGCCGGCGGAGCGGATTGGCGATCGTCGATGAAAGAAGCAGCGAAAGAATAACGTTGACGAGCGCCGCCACGCCGAAAACGCGGATGATCGCCAGCCTTTCGGCATGGACGATCTTGTCGATGTCGCCGGCCTGGGTGGAGAGAAGGAGCACGCCGAGAACGGCGCGGAATCGCTGTACCGGCACTGCCACCGAGACGATCAGCTCGCCCTTCTCGGTCACGCGCACGACGGCGCCGCGCACGCCGGTCAGAGCGTTCATCACCTCCGGGTAGATGGAGCCGTTACCGCCCGGCGGCTCCTTGTAGAGCGGGAGGTTGCCCGGCTGCAGCAACCGGTTGAACCACGTGGCGAATTCCTCCGCGAGGCTCGGCGATTCCGGATCGACCGGGGGCAGGTCGAAGCGGAGCACCTGACCCCCGCTATAGAGATGCCGAGAGTCGAGCAGCAGGTCAGCATCCGCGTCGAAGAGGCGCGCGCGGGTACGCGTGGGCGAAATCAGCCTTCTGAGGACCGGCGCCACGCGCTCCTGGATGATCGGGAATTCGAGGTCCTCGTCGCTCGGCAGCGGCGTGATGCTCTCACCGGCCTGCAGCTCCAGCAGCTTTTCCGGATCGATGGTGATCGAATTGGTGTCGACCGATGCGGAGGCGGAAATGGCGCCGGCGATGATCTCGCCCTGCGTCAGGAGGCTCTCGACGCGCGCATCGATCAGACCTTCCCGGAACTGGTTGAGGTACATGATCCCGCCGACGAGTACCACAAGCGCGACGAGGTTGAAGAAGACGATGCGCCGCGTCAGGCTCGAGAAGACGGCATTGCCGAACAGGCGGCGGATCAGCGTAAAGGGATGCGCCCATCGCCTCTGCCCGCGCAGCGTCGATGTCCGTCCTTCAGCTTCTTCGATATCGCCCTGCAAGACTTCTACCAAGTCTCCCGCTCCCGCGACGCCTGTCGCCTTCGCCCGTTCCGCGATGCCCTACGCCAGCCGGCGCCGCCGCGCAAGCGCTACACGCGCCGCGCACCTGGCCTATGCGAAGCCCGCCGGCCCTAAGCATGGCGTGCACCCCGAACGATGCGCGATCCGCGGATTCGTTTCCTCAGGCCGACTCGCGGAACCGATAGCCGACGCCGTAGAGCGTCTCGATCATGTCGAAGTCGTTGTCGACCATCTTGAACTTCTTGCGAAGCCGCTTGATGTGGCTGTCGATCGTCCGGTCGTCGACATAGACCTGTTCGTCATAGGCAGCATCCATCAGGGCATCGCGGCTCTTGACCACGCCGGGGCGCTGCGCCAGCGCGTGCAGGATGAGAAACTCCGTGACCGTCAGCGTCACGGATTCGTTCTTCCAGGTACAGGTATGCCGCTCCTGGTCCATGACGAGCTGCCCGCGTTCGAGCGAACGGGAGGGCGTGTCGGCATTCTTCGCCGGTCCTGCCGCCCCGGCCACAGCCTCCCGGTTGGCCGCGCGACGCAGGATGGCCTTGACGCGCTCCACCAGGAGGCGCTGCGAGAAAGGCTTGGTGATGAAGTCGTCGGCGCCCATCTTGAGTCCGAAGAGCTCGTCGATTTCCTCATCCTTGGACGTGAGAAAGATGACGGGCAGATCGGACTTCTGTCTCAGCCGCCGCAACAGCTCCATGCCGTCCATGCGGGGCATCTTGATGTCGAAGATAGCGAGCTGCGGCGGGCGCGCCAGCAGACCCTCCAGCGCCGATGCGCCGTCCGTATAGGTTTCGACTTTGTAGCCTTCGGCTTCCAGCGCGATGGACACGGATGTCAGGATGTTGCGGTCGTCATCGACAAGCGCGATGGTCTGCATCTTATTGTACTCCGTTTTCGGGCCCGGTTGCCGGTGCGCTTCAAGCTGCGCCTCAAGAATCGCGGCAACCGCGAGTCACGGCCGCGTTACTTGAGTATAAAGGTGGAACAAATTGTGGCGAAGTGCAAAAGCATGTGGTGCGGGTTCCCCGCGGACGGTGGCGCAGATAGGCTTCCGGGAGCTGCGATTCAACCGATTAAAAAATACATATTTTTCTTTAAATCGATTAATATACTGATATCATTACCGTTTTAGGATCGGCTATCTTGTCTTGGGTGAGCCTTGCCGGTATGTTCCGACGAAATTCAACGCCAATGGCCAAACACGAAGGAAGCTTGACCATGGATGAGCTTGGCAGCCGCAATCCCTCTATCGGACTGGAATCGATCGGATTTTCCGGCCTCTCGGTCGTCCGCTACAACTTCGAGGCGGCGCAGCTTTACGAAGAGGCCTTGGCCCGCGGCGAAGCCGAACTGACGGCGCATGGCGCGCTTTGCGCCCGCACTGGCCAGCACACCGGCCGCTCGCCCAAGGACAAGTATGTCGTGCGCGACGCCAACACGGCCGACCAGATCTGGTGGGACAACAACAGTGCGATTTCGCCGGAAAACTTCGAGCTTCTTCGTCAGGACATGCTTGCGCATGCAAAGGGCATGTCACTCTATGTCCAGGACCTCGTCGGCGGTGCCGACCCGGAGAATGCGCTGCCGACGCGCGTCGTAACCGAATTCGCCTGGCACTCGCTGTTCATCCGCAATCTGTTGATCCGCCCTGAGCGCGAGGCCCTTTTGTCGTTCCAGCCGAAGCTGACGATCATCGACCTGCCGAGCTTCAAGGCCGATCCCGCGCGCCACGGCTGCCGCAGTGAGACGGTCATCGCTTGCGACCTGACCAACGGTCTCGTCCTGATCGGCGGCACGTCCTATGCGGGCGAGATGAAGAAATCGGTCTTCACCGTGCTCAACTACCTGCTGCCCAAGAAATCGGTCATGCCGATGCATTGCTCGGCCAATGTCGGCGCCGCCGGCGACACGGCGATCTTCTTCGGTCTCTCCGGCACCGGCAAGACGACGCTCTCGGCCGACCCGAATCGCACCCTGATCGGTGACGACGAGCACGGCTGGGGCGAAAAGGGTGTCTTCAATTTCGAAGGCGGCTGCTACGCCAAGGCGATTCGCCTGTCGGAAGCGGCGGAGCCTGAGATCTTTGCGACGACTCGGCGCTTCGGCACGGTGATGGAGAACGTCGTTCTCGACGAGCGTCGCCAGCCTGACTTCGACGACGGCTCGCTGACGGAAAACACCCGCTGCGCCTACCCGCTGGATTTCATTCCGAATGCCAGCAAGACCGGCACGGCGCCGCAGCCGCGCACGATCATCATGCTGACCGCGGACGCGTTCGGGGTTTTGCCGCCGATCGCCAAGCTGACGCCGGAACAGGCCATGTATCACTTCCTCTCCGGCTACACCGCCAAGGTCGCTGGTACCGAAAAGGGCGTAACGGAGCCGGAGGCGACGTTCTCGACCTGTTTCGGTGCGCCGTTCATGCCGCGCCATCCGTCGGAATACGGCAATCTCCTCAAGGAGCTGATCGCCAGGCACGGGGTCACCTGCTGGCTCGTCAACACCGGCTGGACCGGCGGTGCCTATGGCACGGGGAGCCGCATGCCGATCAAGGTGACGCGCGCACTTCTTTCGGCGGCGCTCGACGGTTCGCTGAACAACGCCTCCTTCCGCACGGATACGAATTTCGGCTTCGCGGTGCCGGTCTCCGTGCCGGGCGTCGAAGCCGGCATTCTCGACCCGCGGTCCACCTGGGCGGACGGTGCCGCTTATGACGCCCAGGCACGGCGACTGGTCGACATGTTCATCGCCAATTTCGCCAAGTTCGAGAGTCACGTCGACGGCAGCGTACGCGACGCCGCTCCTGGCGCCCGGGTGGCCGCCGAATAAATCGGGTCTCTTGCCATGATTCACGTGAAACCCGGCTGCCTGCGGCCGGGTTTTGCATTTGCGGCTGCTTTTCAGGCATGCGATAGAAACGGCCGAGGAAAGATGCATGGCAAGCGAACCGCTTTACATCAACGAAACCATCGTGATCGCCGGCTGGGAGCTCACGGAGCAATTCGTGCTGGCCGGTGGTCCGGGCGGGCAGAACGTCAACAAGGTTTCCACGGCCGTCCAGCTCTTCTTCGATATTCCGGCTTCGCCGTCCCTGTCGGAACGCGTCAAGGCCAACGCCTTGAAGCTCGCCGGCCGCCGCGCCTCCAAGGAAGGCGTCCTGATGATCGAGGCCAGCCGCTTCCGTAGCCAGGAGCGCAACCGCGAGGATGCCCGCGAGCGCCTGAAAGAGCTGATCCTGAAGGCGGCGGAGCCGCCACCTCCGCCGCGCAGGAAGACGAAGCCGACACGAGGATCCATCGAGCGCCGGCTGAAGGAGAAATCCGGCCGCTCCGAAATCAAGAAGCTGCGCGGCCGTCCCGCCGGCGATTGAACGACCTGGAATCTTGAGCGCGCTCCCTTGCCTTTTGCCTGCAATCGCCCTCTCTTATCCGGATAGTCTGCGGAAGAGGAGGCAACCATGGGTTTGTTCAGTTTCATCAAGGATGCGGGAAAGAAGCTCGGGCTCGGCGGCGACGACACGGCGCCGGACGCGGCGAGCGTCGAAAAGGAGCTCGCTTCCCATGATCTCGGCACCAAGGACGTCAAGGTCGACGTAGTCGATGACAAGGTGGTGCTGAAGGGCGTCGTCAAGGACCAGTCCACCTTCGAAAAGGCGGTGGTGGCGGTCGGCAACACGCTCGGCATATCGAAGGTCGAGGCATCCGAACTCAAGGTGGGCGACGGCGCCGCCGCGCCGGCCGAGGCGAAGGCCCCGGTCTTCTACACCGTGAAGAAGGGCGACAATCTCTGGAAGATCGCCGAGGCGCATTACGGCAAGGGCAAGGGCGCCAAGCACACCGCGATCTTCGAGGCCAACAAGCCCATGCTCAGCCATCCCGACAAGATCTATCCGGGGCAGGTGCTGCGCATCCCGGAACTGGATGCCGGGTGAACGGAAGTCGGTTTCGGGTCGATCCCGGCCCCGGCCAGCGCTATATCCCGGTCGACTCCCGTCAGATCTGCTGACGGGAGGCACTTTGGTCGATACTGCACGACAGGATGCGCGCAAATGCTGGTGCTGCCGAAAGGGGTAAGACACATTCCCGGTTTCCTCGACCGTTCCCGCCAGGAGGAATTGGTCGAGGCTGTCCGCGCCGTTGTCGCGGAGGCGCCGCTCGTCGCGCCAGCGATGCCTAAGACCGGCAAGCCAATGTCCGTGCGCATGACCAATTGCGGTGCGCTCGGCTGGGTTACCGACCGCGATCGCGGCTACCGCTACCAGTCGGTGCATCCGGTCACCGGCAAGCCCTGGCCGCCGATACCCGGCATGCTGCAGGACATCTGGAATGCCGTGGCGGCGAGCGAAAAGCTGCCCGAGGCGTGCCTGGTCAACTTCTATTCCGCGGAGGCACGCATGGGCCTCCACCAGGATCGGGACGAGCGTGACCTGGAGACCGCCGTCGTTTCTATCTCTCTCGGCGACAGCTGCCTCTTCCGGGTCGGCGGCCGCACGCGCGGCGGACAGACCGTGTCGTTCAAGCTCGAAAGCGGCGACGTGGTCGTGCTCGGCGGCGAAGGGCGCCTCGCCTTCCATGGCGTCGACCGCATCTATCCCAATACCTCGACGCTCCTGAAGAGCGGCGGCCGGCTCAATCTGACGCTGCGTCGCGTCAATCCTTGATGTCGCGCGATCTCCGCAAGGACCCCTCCCGAACGCCTGCGGCCACAAAGGGGAGGGGTACGGTGCTTGGCGGCGACCGTCTGCCCTTCCACCCGTGGGGAGCGGCTGGGAAGGGCCTTATCGACCAAAGACGATAAACTTGTTCAAAGCTTCCGGAGTGCCACCGTCTGCGTCAGATGGTTGGGGCCTTTCTGCAGGATGAGATCGGCGCGCGGCCGCGTCGGCAGGATATTCTGGTGCAGGTTCTTGAGGTTGATATTGTGCCAGAGGCCCTCGGCGATCGCGCGCGCCGCATCCTCGCTGATCGTCGCATAGCGATGGAAGAAGGATTGCGGGTTCTGGAACGCAGTTTCGCGCAGTCGCATGAAGCGGTTTACGTACCAGCTATGGATCAGGCTCTCTTCGGCGTCGATATAGATCGAGAAGTCGAAGAAATCGGAGACCATCGGCACGATCTTGCCGTCGGCAGGCAGATCGCGCGACTGCAGCACGTTTATCCCCTCGAAAATCAGGATGTCCGGCCGGTCGATCACTTGGAACTGGTCGGGGATCACGTCATAGGTCAGGTGCGAATAGGTCGGAGCCTTGACGTTCGGCCGGCCGGCCTTGATTGCCGAGAGGAATCTGAGCAGAGCACCGATATCGTAGCTCTCGGGAAATCCCTTGCGATCCATCAGGTTTTCCCGCTGGAGAACCGCATTCGGATAGAGGAAGCCGTCGGTTGTGACGAGGTCGACCTTCGGGCTCGAGGGCCAGCGCGCGAGAAGCTCGGCAAGGATGCGCGCCGTCGTCGACTTGCCAACGGCGACCGAGCCCGCAACGCCGATGACGAAAGGCGTCTTGGTCTCGTTCGACATGCTGAGGAAACGCGCTCGCTGCCTGAAGAGGATCTGTGACGCCTCCACATGGGCCGAGAGGAGCCGCGAAAGCGACAGATAGATGCGGCGCACCTCGTCGAGATCGACCGGATCGTTGAGCGAGCGCAGGCGCTGCACCTCCCCGGCCGTCAAGGTCAGCGGCGTATCGGCGCGAAAGCGCGACCATTCCTCCGCGGAGAAGACGTGATAGGGCGAAAATTCACCCCCTTGGAGATTGCCCGGAATGTCGGCCGGTTCGATGTCTTTCGCGGCGATGCTCATGGATTCTGCCGGTTCGCCTTTTCCTGCAGGCCGGATTGGCTCGTCCGCCTGGCCAGTTCGCTCATCACATCCTGTAACGGGACGGCGGCGATATTCAATACGACCATAAGATGATAGAGGAGATCGGCACTCTCATCGACCAGATTCTTCCGGTCTTGGCCGATCGCGGCGATGACCGTTTCCACCGCTTCCTCGCCGAGCTTCTTGGCCGCCTTCGTCTGCCCGCCCGCCACCAGCCTGGCTGTCCAGGATTCCTCCGGGGCCGCCCGGGCACGGGTCGCCACAATCTTCTCCAGGTCGGAGAGGGTGAACTCGGTCATGTCAGATCCTTTTCGTTGACGGCCGCGCCTCAATCGAGACGCATGGCGATGCCGTGCTCGGCCATGTGGCGCTTTGCCTCGCCGATGCTGTAGGTCCCGAAGTGGAAGATTGACGCGGCGAGCACGGCGGTCGCATGGCCGTCGCGGATGCCCTCGACCATATGGTCCAGCGTGCCGACCCCGCCGGAGGCGATGACGGGAGCGCGAACCGCATCGGCAATCGCCCGTGTCAGGCTGATGTCGTAGCCGCTCTTCGTTCCGTCGCGGTCCATCGAGGTCAGAAGAATCTCGCCGGCGCCGAGGTCGACGACCTTGCGCGCAAATCCGATCGCGTCGATCCCTGTCGCCTGCCGCCCGCCATGGGTGAAGATTTCCCAGCGGTCCGCCTCTCCCGGCGTCGAGACTTTCTTCGCGTCGATGGCGACGACGATGCACTGGTCGCCGAACTTGTCGGCGGCCTCGGCGACGAATTCCGGATTCTTAACCGCCGCCGTGTTGATGGACACCTTGTCGGCGCCGGCAAGCAGGAGCTTGCGGATGTCGGAGACCTGGCGCACGCCGCCGCCGACGGTGAGCGGCATGAAGCATTGCTCGGCGGTGCGGGCGACGACGTCGAAGATCGTATCGCGATTGTCGGAGGAAGCGGTGATGTCGAGGAAACAGAGCTCGTCTGCGCCGGCCGCGTCATAGGCGCGTGCCGCCTCCACAGGGTCGCCGGCATCGATCAGATCGACGAAGTTGACCCCCTTGACGACGCGGCCGTCCTTCACGTCGAGGCAGGGGATTACCCGGGCTTTCAGCGTCATCGCATCTTCGCCTTTCTTGCTTCGCGGATGAGATTCAGGGCTTCCTTCGGATCGATCCGCCCGTCATAGAGCGCCCGGCCGGAGATCGCGCCTTCGAGCTTTTGCGCATCCGGTTCGGTCAGGCGGCGGATGTCGTCCATCGAGGCGAGGCCGCCCGAGGCGATGACCGGGATCGAAACCGCGTCCGCGAGTTCGAGCGTCGAGGCCCAGTTGATGCCGGTCAGGATGCCGTCGCGGTCGATATCCGTATAGATGACCGCCGCGACGCCGGCACCCTCGAACTTTCTGGCAAGCTCGATCACGCCGAGCTCGGAGGCTTCCGCCCAGCCCTCGACCGCGACCTTGCCGCCCTTGGCATCGATGCCGACCGCGACCCGACCCGGGAACTTGCGGCAGGCTTCGATCACAAGCGCCGGATCGCGCACCGCGACGGTGCCGAGGATGACGCGCTTCAGTCCGCGCGAAAGCCAGTTCTCAATATGATCGAGCGTGCGGATGCCGCCGCCGAGCTGCACCGGGTTCTTCGTCGCCCTGAGGATTGCGTCGACCGCCGCACCGTTGACGGTCTCCCCGGCAAAGGCACCGTTCAGGTCGACCACGTGCAGCCATTCGAAGCCCTGCTCTTCGAAGGCGCGGGCCTGCGCAGCGGGGTCGGGATTATAGACCGTCGCCTGCTCCATATCGCCGAGCTTCAGTCGGACGCATTGCCCGTCTTTGAGGTCGATTGCGGGAAAGAGGATCATGTGTTCGTCCGATCAGAAATGACGCGGCAGCTTCAGGGCTTCCAGCGCAGGAAATTCGAAATGAGGGCGAGGCCGAGGGCCTGGCTTTTTTCCGGGTGGAACTGCGAGCCCGCCATGTTGTCGCGCGCGACGAAAGCCGTCACCGGACCGCCATAGTCCGCCTCCGCCACCACGTCCTCGGCGCGCGTTGCTGCGAGGTGGTAGGAATGGACGAAATAGGCGTGCAGACCGGTTTCGCCGGTCGGAATACCGTCGAAAAGCGCATGCGGGCGGCTGAGGTTAAGCGTGTTCCAGCCGATCTGCGGGATCTTGAGCGAGGGATCCTCGGGCGTCATTTCGACGACGTCGCCCGCAATCCAGCCGAATCCCTTCGTCACGGTTTTTTCGAGCCCGCGGGACGACATGAGCTGCATGCCGACGCAGATACCTAAGAAAGGCCGGCCGGCTTTCTCGACCGCCTCGGTCAGCGCATCCTCCATCCCCTCCACGGCGGCGAGCCCGCGGCGGCAATCGGCATAGGCACCGACACCCGGCAGCACGAGGCGGTCGGCCGTGGCCACTTTGTCCGGACTGTCGGTGAGATCGATTTCGGCCGCGATGCCGGCTTCGCGGGCGGCGCGCTCGAAGGCTTTGGTGGCCGAGCGCAGATTGCCCGATCCGTAGTCAATGATGGCGACCCGCATCAGCGCTCTCCATAGGATTCGAAAAAGCCGAGCCCCGCGGTGCCGGCCGGCCGTCCCGGGCTGGACCGATCGATCGACGGCAACGGCGCCGCATGTGTTTCATGGTCGGTGGACCCGGGACTCGAATAGTAGATTTCTTCGGCCGTCTCGAGATCGCGTGCCGGAACGACCGAACGAAGCGTCCAGTCGCGCGCCGAGAGCTTGCTCGCGATGAGAAGCGGCCCTTCGAGCGACACGATGAGGCCGAGCGCCAGATGGACGAGCAGCGCTGCGCCGAAGCCGCCCGGCATCGATGCCGAAAGAAGCAGCACGAACTGCAGAATGGCAACGGAGATTCCGATGAGCCACGCGCGTTTGACGATGAGCCACGGGCCGGGGAAGAAGAAGGCGGTCCAGGAGAAGCCGTCGGCGATGAATCGCGCCCTTTCGTCGTCGGCCGGTGCGCCGGGCGGGGTCATGATCAGGTAGGAGGCCATGGTCTTAAACCAGATACTGACCGGCTCAGGCGAGCGTCCCCTTGGTCGAGGGAACGCGTCCCGCCTGGCGCGGATCGATTTCGGTTGCCGTGCGGAGCACGCGGGCGACGGACTTGAAGCAGGTCTCGGCGACATGATGATTGTTGGCGCCGTAGATGTTCTGCACATGCAGCGTAATCCCGGCATGCTGGGCGAGCGCCTGGAAGAATTCGCGCACGAGCTCGGTGTCGAAGGTGCCGATCTTCGGCGACGTGAAGGTCACGTTCCAGACGAGGAAGGGTCGACCGGACACGTCGACGGCAGCGCGCGTCATCGTCTCGTCCATGGCAAGGTCGATGGAGGCATAGCGGGTGATGCCGCGGCGATCGCCGAGCGCCTTGGCAAGCGCCTGACCGATAGCGATGCCGGTGTCCTCGACGGTGTGGTGATCGTCCACATGAAGGTCGCCCTCCGCCTTGATCTCCATGTCGATCAGCGAATGGCGCGAGAGCTGGTCCAGCATATGGTCGAAGAAGCCGACGCCGGTCGCGATCTTCGATACCCCCGTCCCGTCGACATTGACGGAAACGGATATGGCGGTTTCATTCGTCTTTCGCGAAACTTGGCCGGTGCGGCTCGGCGTCACGTCTGCCATCAGGCTCTCCTGTCTGCGCTCTCCGATGACTTTGGGCCCGCCGGGCTGTCGGAGCAACATCGTTTTCGGGCGGCGCGGAGAGAGGCGAAAAACCGCCATCGCTCTTCGTATTCCGCTACAGAGCCGCTCCATATCAGGGGAGGCTCGAAATATCCAGAACTGCGACGGAGATTCGGCCGGGCGCAACGGCGTGAAAAGGAAAGGCGCATGGACGCGGGTTCGCACATTTGCAATCGCGCGGCTGCGACTTACATAGGCCTCAAGCAACCAGGCTCATTGCGAGCCGCAAACCCCGGCTTCCCGGGCCCCATAGGTACTTTCATGAGCGAACACAATCCTTACGGAACGATGCATGCAACCACCATCATCACGGTGCGCAAGGGCGGCAAGGTGGTAATGGCGGGCGACGGCCAGGTCAGCCTTGGCCAGACGGTTATGAAGGGCAATGCCCGCAAGGTCCGCCGTCTGTCGAAGGGCGATGTGATCGCAGGCTTCGCCGGCGCGACGGCCGACGCCTTCACGCTTCTGGAAAGGCTGGAGGCGAAGCTCGAGCAATATCCCGATCAGCTGATGCGCGCGGCCGTGGAGCTCGCCAAAGACTGGCGCACGAATAAATATCTGCGCAATCTCGAGGCGATGATGCTGGTTGCCGACAGAACGGTGACGCTGGCGATCACCGGCAATGGCGACGTTCTCGAGCCCGAGCACGGCACGATCGCCATCGGTTCGGGCGGCAACTACGCCTTTGCCGCGGCGCGGGCGCTCATGGATAGCGAAAAGTCGGCCGAGGAGATCGCCCGCCGTGCCCTCGAAATCGCCGGCGACATCTGCGTCTATACCAATCACAACGTCGTCGTGGAGACGCTGGATGCGGAATGAGCCGGCAGAGGTCAGCTTCGAGCGGGTGGATGAACGCCACCTGCCGATGCTCCTTGGCTGGCTCTCCGAGCCGCATGTCCGGCAGTGGTGGGGCGATCCGGATGTGGAACTCGGACTGATACGGGACGGTTGTGCGAGCGGCGAGGTCGAAGGTTTCGTCTTCCGCGTGGAGGGGAAGCCGGCCGGATATATCCAGTCCTGGATCCCGTCGGAATATGACGAGGAGCCCTGGGCCAAGGATCTGTCGATCGACACGCCGGGCGTCGACATCTTCATCGGCCCGCCCGAAATGACAGGCAGAGGCGTCGCCGCCAAGGCGCTCAGAGCCTTTGCCGCAAGATTGTTCGAAAACGGCGCCGCGCGCATCGTCATCGATCCGGACGCCGGCAACCGCCGCGCCGTCCGCGCCTATGCGAAGGCCGGTTTCGTGCCCTGTGGCGAATGGATAGACGAGTCCGGTCGAACCCTCCTGATGGAGCTCAAGCGGACGGAATTTGAGAGGAATTGATGAGCAACTTTTCACCCAGAGAAATCGTGTCGGAGCTCGACCGCTTCATCATTGGCCAGAAGGACGCGAAGCGCGCGGTCGCTATTGCGCTGCGCAACCGCTGGCGCCGTCAGCAGCTCAGCGACGAGTTGCGCGACGAGGTCATGCCCAAGAATATCCTGATGATCGGCCCGACCGGCGTCGGCAAGACGGAGATTTCCCGTCGTCTCGCCAAGCTCGCCGGCGCGCCCTTCGTCAAGGTGGAGGCCACGAAATTCACGGAAGTCGGCTATGTCGGCCGCGATGTGGAGCAGATCGTGCGCGATCTTGTCGAGGTCGGCATCAGCCTGGTGCGCGAGAAGCGGCGCGCCGAAGTGAAGGCGAAGGCCCATCAGAACGCCGAGGAGAGGGTTCTCGATGCATTGGTCGGTGCCACCGCCTCGCCGGCAACCCGTGATTCCTTCCGCAGGAAGCTGCGCGCCAACGAACTCGACGACAAGGAGATCGAGATCGATATCGCCGATACCGGCGCGCCGGGCGGCGGCTTCGAGATCCCGGGAATGCCGGGCGCCAACATCGGCGTCCTCAACCTCTCGGAAATGTTCGGCAAGGCGCTCGGCGGCAGGACCAAGAAAATCAAGACGACGGTCAAGGACTCCTACGCGCTCCTGGTCAACGACGAGTCCGACAAGCTGCTCGACAACGAGCAGATCCAGCGCGAGGCGGTGGCGGCGGCGGAAAATGACGGCATCGTCTTCCTCGACGAGATCGACAAGATAGCCACCCGCGAAGGCGGCATAGGTGCCGGCGTATCGCGCGAAGGCGTGCAACGCGATCTTCTGCCGCTGGTCGAGGGCACGACGGTGGCGACGAAATACGGACCGGTGAAGACCGATCACATCCTCTTCATCGCGTCCGGTGCATTTCACGTCGCCAAACCATCGGATCTCCTGCCGGAGCTGCAGGGGCGCCTGCCGATCCGTGTCGAACTTCGCGCGCTCACCAAGGAGGATTTCCGCCGCATCCTGACGGAGACCGAGGCGAGCCTCATCCGCCAGTACAAGGCGCTGCTCGAGACCGAGGGCGTGGCGCTCGACTTCACCGAGGATGCAATCGATGCGCTTGCGGAGGTCGCGGTCCAACTCAACGCCAATGTCGAGAACATCGGCGCGCGGCGCCTGCAGACCGTGATGGAGCGTGTGCTCGACGATGTCTCCTTCAATGCGCCCGATCGTGGCGGTCAGGGGGTGACGATCGATGCCGACTACGTCCGTCAGCATGTCGGGGACCTCGCGGCCAACACCGATCTGTCGCGCTACATCCTGTGACGCAGGCGTCGCAACGTCTCTGATCACCGAATTGTGGGGCGCCTGTCACTCGACAGGCGCCTTCATTTTTTCTAGACCGATCAGAGCCGTTAAGAATTAAGGCATCATTCCGACATGATCGTGCCTTAGGGGGCGCCGCCGAACGGACGGGGCCCGCGGCTTCTTGGAAGAGTTCTACAGGAAAACAGACTTTGCGCCTTACCGCCTGCATGCTCGTGATCGCCACATTCTGCTTCGCCGCCGGGCCTTCGGCCGCGAGCGGGATCCTTGTCGTCCCGCAGGGCAATCGCCATGTCGAGCAGCCGGGCATTCCGGGCGCCTCGGTGCGCCGCACCAAGGCCGGCCGCACATCCTTCGACGCGAAATACGAAAAGGTGCGCGAGCTTCTCGCCACCGACCGCAGCCTCGTCGGCAAGATCAAGTCGGTCGCCAGCGCCTACGGCATCGCGCCCATCCACATGGTCGGGGCGATCGTCGGCGAACATACCTACAATGTCGACGCCTACGACCGGCTGCAATCCTATTACGTCAAGGCGGCCGCCTATGCGGGCGACAGGTTCCAGTTCGGCTATGAGGGCGAGTCCATCGCCGAGTTCGTCGAGCGGCCCCAATTTGCCGAATGCGCCGGCAAGAAAGGCTCCTACGCGCTCTGGAGCTGCCGCGAGCGGGTCTGGGACAGCCAGTTCCGCGGCCATGCGGTGGCCGGCAAATCCTTCCCGAACAACCGCTTCAGCGCCGTCTTCTTCCAGCCGTTCTTCGCCGGCCAGACCTTCGGCCTCGGCCAGATCAATCCGCTCACCGCCCTGATGCTGACGGACATGGTGTCGCGCGTCTCCGGGTACGAACGCCTCGATGAGAACGATGCGGCCGGCGTCTACGAGGCCATTATGGAACCGGACGTGTCGCTTGCCTATATGGCCGCCTCGATCCGCCATTCGATCGATGCCTATCGTTCGATTGCCGGCATGGATATCTCCGGCAACCCGGGCCTGACGGCAACGCTCTACAATGTCGGCAATCCGGATGCGCGTGCGGCCGCGCTTGCCGCGAAGAACCAGGGGGGCGAGGTCCACTGGCCGGAAGAGAACTATTACGGCTGGCTTGTCAACGACAAGCTGGCAGAGCTCGAACGCCTGTTGTGATCCCTTGTCGCCTCGCAGCGGAACCATCGCGATTCACGTGAAGCATTTTCTTGATTGCGCCGTAAAAAACTGAAACGGTAAGCAAACAGGAAAGGCGACGTCACATGGACACGCGACCGGAGCTGTTCGAGCCGCCCGCGCCCGTCCCGCGTACCGGCATTCCCTCGCGGCTTGAGATCATCCGTACGGTTCTGCGAAACCCGCTCGAGCTTTGGGGGGAGCCTTCCTACACGCTTCCCTGGATCGAGACGAAGTTCATCAATCAGCGGACGCTCATCGTCAACGATCCCGGGCTCATCCGCTACATCCTCGTCGAAAATGCCGGCAATTACGAAATGTCGAACGTCCGGCGGCTGATTCTGCGCCCGATCCTGCGCGACGGCCTTCTGACGGCGGAGGGCGAAGTCTGGAAACGGTCGCGCAAGGCGATGGCGCCGGTTTTCACGCCAAGGCACGCAAAAGGCTTTGCCGGCCAGATGCTTCGCGTTTCTGAGGAATTCGTCGACCGCTACGCGCGCGCGGCCTCGGAACCCTTCGTCACCAATGTCGCCGTGGACATGACCGAACTCACCTTCGAGATCCTGGCCGAGACGCTCTTTTCCGGCGAGATCGCCGTCGAAAAACAGGGCTTCGCCGCCAATGTCGAGGAATTGCTGCATCGAATGGGGCGCGTCGATCCGATGGACCTCCTGGTTGCGCCGGGCTGGGTTCCGCGGCTGACCCGCATCGGCGGCCGGAAGGTGCTCGACCGTTTCCGCGGCGTCGTTTCCGAAACGATGTCTCTGCGCCGGCGACGGATGGCGGAAGCGCCCGGCGAGGTCCCGAACGACTTCCTGACCCTGCTTCTGCAGCTGGAAGGCCCGGATGGGCTTTCGACCTCCGAGATCGAGGACAATATTCTCACCTTCATAGGTGCCGGCCACGAGACGACCGCACGAGCGCTCGCCTGGTGCTTTTATTGCATCGCCAATACGCCCGCCTATCGCGAGACGATGGAAGAGGAGATCGATTCGGTTCTTGCGGGCGGCGCCGATCCGGTCGACTGGCTCGGACGCATGCCGCATGTGCTTGCCGCCTTCGAGGAGGCGCTGAGGCTCTATCCGCCGGCGCCGTCCATCAACCGCGCGGCGATCGAGGAGGATGCGTGGACATCCCCGGAGGGCGAGCGCGTGCCGATCCGCAAGGGAATATCGGTGCTGGTCATGCCCTGGACGCTCCACCGGCACGCGCTCTACTGGCAAAAGCCCCGCGCCTTCATGCCGGAGCGCTTCCTTCCGGAAAACCGGGACAAGATCAACCGCTTCCAGTACCTGCCTTTCGGCGCTGGCCCGCGCGTCTGCATCGGCGCGACCTTCGCTCTGCAGGAGGCGGTCATCGCGCTCGCCGTGCTCATGCACCGCTTCCGCTTCGACCTGACCGAGAAGACCAATCCCTGGCCCGTGCAAAGGCTGACGACGCAGCCGAGGGGCGGATTGCCCATGCGGGTGTCGGTGCGGGTGAAGTAGGCGCTCAGCGCCACGCCCGCCGTCAGACGCGCAAAGGTCGCTGCCGCGCGATGGTTTTTCCCGAAAATATGTCCTATCACCGGACAGACCTCTTCTAGGCCCTCACCATTGGACTGAGCAAAAATTGACCTCGCATCTTCTCCTCGGCATCGACACCGGCGGCACCTATACCGATGCCGTTCTTTTCAGCGAAGCGACCGGCGTCGTCGCCAAGGCCAAGGCGCTGACGACCCGGCACGATCTCGCAGAGGGCGTTTCCGGCGCCGTGGAAGCCGTGCTCGCCAAGGCCAAGGTGCCGGTTTCGGCGATCAGCCTCGTATCGCTCTCGACGACGCTTGCAACCAATGCGCTGGTCGAAGGGCAGGGTGGTCGGGCCGGCCTGATCATGATCGGCTTCGGTCCGGAAGACCTGAAGCGCGACGGTCTTCAGGAAGCGCTCGGGTCGGACCCGGTCCTCTTCCTGCCTGGTGGGCACAACGTCCATGGCGGCGAGACGCCGCTGGACATGAGCGCGCTCGACGAGGCGCTTCCGGCGCTCGCGTCTCAGGTTTCGTCCTTCGCGATTGCCGGCTATTTCGCCGTCCGCAACCCGGACCACGAGAAGCGCGTGCGCGATCGCATCCGCGAGGTCTCGCACCTGCCGGTCACCTGCAGCCATGAGCTTTCCTCCAAGCTCGGCGGCCCGCGGCGGGCCCTTACGACGCTTCTGAATGCGCGGCTGGTCTCGATGATCGACCGGCTGATCGGTTCCTGCGAGGATTTCCTCCAGGCTCGCGGCATCGACGTGCCGATGATGGTGGTGCGTGGCGACGGAGCGCTGATCTCGGCGGCGGAAGCGCGGCTGCGGCCGATCGACACGATCCTTTCCGGCCCGGCCGCGAGCATCGTCGGCGCCCGTTATCTGACGGGCCTCGACAATGCGGTCGTCTCCGACATCGGCGGCACGACCACCGATATCGCCGTACTTGAAAAGGGCCGTCCGCGCCTCGACGCCGAGGGCGCGGTCGTCGGCGGTTTTCGCACCATGGTCGAGGCGGTCGCCATGCGTACCTACGGCCTCGGCGGCGACTCCGAGGTGAAGATCAACGATCGCGGCCTCAAGGCCAAGCTCGATCTCGGGCCCCGCCGCTTTCTGCCCCTGAGCCTTGCGGCGGCGCTGCATGAGGAAGCTGTTCTGTCGGTGCTCGAAAAGCAGTTGCGGGCACCTCATGCGGGCCGCCATGATGGTCGCCTGGCGGTCCGGACCGGCTTACCCGGCCATCTGGCGAGCGGTCTTCAGCCGCAGGAGCAGGCCCTTTATGACCGCATCGGCATGGTGCCGGTGGCGCTTGCGGACCTTCTCGTCAGCACGCCGCAGAAGGCGACGCTGGATCGGCTCGTGGCACGCGGGCTGGTGCATATCTGCGGGCTCACCCCCTCGGACGCGATGCATGTTCTCGGAAGGCAGGCCCAGTGGAATGCCAAGGCCGCGCGCCTTGGTCTCGAGATCGCCGGCCGCACCAAGGACGGCTCGGGGCAGCCGATCGCTTCTTCCGTCGAGGCTCTTGCACAGATGATCGTCGACAGGCTGACGCGGCAGTCCTCGGAGGCCATCCTGCAGGCCTGCCTCAACGAGGACGGCGCCGGTGCCATCGACCCCGCCGCCTCGCTTTCCGTCGACCGGGCGCTGAAACGGGAGCCAGGCATCGTACGCTTCTCTCTCGGTCTCGACAGGCCGCTTGTCGGCCTCGGCGCTTCGGCGCCGGTCTATTATCCCGCTATCGCCGAAATGCTTTCCACGGAGGTTGCGATCCCGGCCGAGGCAGATGTAGCAAACGCCGTCGGTGCGGTCGTGGGCCAGGTGCGGGCGACCGTCACCGTCTTCGTGACGACGCCGGAAGAAGGCATTTTCATCGTTAACGGCGCGGGCGCGAGCGAGCGCTTCGTCGATCAGCAGGAGGCCTTCGGCGTCGCCCGCCGGCGCGCTGAAAGGATGGCGCTGGAGAGCGCCCGCGCCAATGGCGCGGAGGAACCGGCCGCGACGCTTTGGGAAGAGATCGACGCGCCGGAAGTGGAAGGCAGCCGCAAGCTGATCGAGGCACGCTTCATCGCCTCGGCAAGCGGTCGTCCGCGTATCGCGCATCACGAGTTTTGATCTTTTCCATTCCGGAAACAATTCTTCGCATCCTTGCGGAATTGACAGGGAATGGTTTGATGCGAGAGTGTCCCCGCATGAGAGCGGGGCCAAGGCGCTTTTCCTTCCGGGCACCGCTTCTATCTATTGCAATAGGAAGACTGGATTCAGGAGCTTGGCATGGACCGCGTTGAGAAATATGGCTTGCAGATCGATGCGGGGCTCCATCGCTTTCTGATCGAAGAGGCGATGCCGGGCACCGGCGTCGAGGCGGAGCGGTTCTTCTCCGCCTTTTCGGATATCGTTCACGATCTCGGACCGAAGAACCGGGCTCTTCTCGGCAAGCGCGACGAACTGCAGGCCCAGCTCGACGGCTGGTATCGCGAGCATGGGGCGCCGGTAGACATCGAGGCCTACGAAGCCTTCCTGCGGAAGATCGGCTATCTCCTGCCGGAGGGGCCCGACTTTTACGTTTCGACCGCAAATGTCGATTCCGAGATCGCAACGATTGCCGGTCCGCAGCTGGTCGTGCCGGTGATGAACGCCCGTTATGCGCTCAATGCGGCCAATGCCCGCTGGGGGTCGCTCTACGACGCCCTCTACGGCACCGATGCGATAGCCGAGACCGACGGGGCCGAGCGCGGCAAGGGATACAATCCGAAGCGCGGTGCAAGGGTCATCGCCTGGGCGCGAGAATTTCTCGACGCGAGCGCTCCGCTGGCGGCCGGCCGCTGGAACGATGCCAAGTCCTTCTCGGTCGAAGGCGCGACCCTCACGATCACGCTTGCCGACGGCACGAAGATCGGTCCGCGCAATTCCGTCCAGTTCGCCGGCTATGCCGGTGATCCCGCGTCGCCGTCCGAGATCGTTCTTCGCCGGAACGGCCTTCACATCGTGATTGTCCTGGATGCAACGACACCGATCGGCAAGGCCGACGCCGCCGGCATTTCCGACGTCATTCTCGAGTCGGCGGTCACCACCATCATGGATTGCGAGGATTCGGTTGCGGCCGTCGATGCCGAAGACAAGGTGCTCGTCTACCGCAACTGGCTCGGGCTCATGAAAGGCGATCTCGAGGAGGAGGTGACCAAGGGCGGCAGAGCGTTCATCCGGAGTCTTAATCCCGACCGGACCTACACGGCGCCGGATGGCGCGACGCTGACGCTGCCGGGACGGTCGCTGATGCTGGTGCGCAATGTCGGCCACCTGATGACCAATCCGGCGATCCTCGACCGGGACGGCGAAGAAGTGCCGGAAGGCCTGATGGACGCCATGGTGACGGCGCTGATTGCGCTTCATGATATCGGCGAGAACGGTCGGCGGGCGAATTCGCGCAGCGGCTCCATGTATGTGGTCAAGCCGAAAATGCACGGGCCGGAGGAGGTCGCCTTCGCCTGCGAGATATTCGCCCGCGTGGAAGCGGCCCTCGGGCTTCCCGCCAACGCCATGAAGATGGGGATCATGGACGAGGAGCGGCGTACGACCGTCAACCTCAAGGAATGCATCCGGGCGGCCCGCGAACGGGTCGTCTTCATCAATACCGGCTTCCTCGACCGCACCGGCGACGAGATACACACTTCGATGGAGGCCGGCCCGATGATCCGCAAGGGCGACATGAAGCAGGCGCCATGGATCTCGGCCTATGAAAACTGGAATGTCGATATCGGTCTCGAATGCGGGCTCTCCGGCCACGCCCAGATCGGCAAGGGCATGTGGGCGATGCCGGACCTGATGGCGGCGATGCTGGAACAGAAGATCGCTCATCCCAAGGCGGGCGCCAACACGGCCTGGGTGCCGTCGCCGACGGCTGCGACGCTCCACGCGACCCATTATCACCGCGTCAACGTCGCCGAAGTCCAGGCCGGTCTCAAGAGCCGCCCCCGCGCAAAGCTCGCCGATATCCTCTCCGTGCCCGTCGCCGTGCGGCCGAACTGGACCGAGGAGGAAATCCAGCGCGAACTCGACAACAATGCCCAAGGCATTCTCGGCTATGTGGTGCGCTGGGTCGATCAGGGTGTCGGCTGCTCCAAGGTGCCCGACATCAACAATGTCGGCCTGATGGAGGACCGGGCGACGCTGCGCATATCGGCGCAGCATATGGCGAATTGGCTGCATCACGGCATCGTCAGCGAAGCGCAGATCGTCGAGACCATGAAGCGCATGACGGCGATCGTCGACGGACAGAACGCCGGCGACCCGAATTATCGGCCGATGGCGGGCCGCTACGAAGAGTCGATCGCCTTCCAGGCGGCGCTCGATCTCGTGCTCAAGGGCCGCCAGCAGCCGAATGGCTATACCGAGCCGGTGCTTCATCGTCGCCGGCTGGAGCTGAAGGCGAAACAGCGGACATAGGAGCTTCAGACGAAGATCCGTCCCTCATCCTGCGAACGCGCGATCGCGCCATCACGGCAAAAAGAAAGGGCCACCCGGCATCCTCCGGGCGGCCCTTTTCCTTCGATGTAGCGCAGCCGTTACTGCTGCACGACGACGCGTGCGTTGCGGCCCGGGCGGACCCGGGAATAGAGATCGATGATGTCCTGGTTCATCAGGCGGATGCAGCCGGACGAGGCGGCGGTGCCGATCGACGACCATTCCGGCGTTCCGTGCAGGCGGAAGAGCGTGTCCTTGCCTTCCTTGTTGAAGAGGTAGAGGGCGCGGGCACCGAGCGGATTGCTGATGCCCGGGCCCATCCCGGCCTCGACATATTTGGCCACTTCCGGCCTGCGCTCGGCCATCTCCTTCGGCGGATGCCAGGTCGGCCATTCCTGTTTCCAGGCGACATAGGCCTCGCCTTCCCAGGCGAAACCCTGCTTGCCGACGCCGATCCCGTAGCGGACGGCCTTGCCGCCGGGCAGCACGTAATAGAGAAAGCGGCTCGGGGTGTTGACGACGATCGTGCCCGGGCGTTCCTTCGTCGGATAATCGACGATCTGGCGATGGAAGCGCTGGTCGACGCGGTTGATCGGAACGCCCGGCACGGCATATCCGTGGTCCTCAACAGGGCCATAATTGCCGGAGAAGATCTGATTCGTCGCCACTTTCTCGCCCTCAGGAGAAGGGCCGGCCGTGGTTGTGGTCTGCGAGCAGCCGGTAAGGGCGAGGGTGGCCGCCAGGCTGCACAGAAGGAGAGCGTTGCGGAAGCGCATGATGGTCTCGTAAAAGAGGTGAGGAAAATACGGGGAGGGTGTCCGGCCGTCAGCGCCACCAGCTTATTTTCTATTGCCCCGCGGTGCGCAAGGGACCGGGCCGCCGCAATATGGCCGAAAGGTGTAAATTCCGTGACGATTGTTTTTTTGCAACAAGCCACCCCGCAGCGCCGCATGTCTCATCAGGCGCGCCAAGGCCAGCAGCAATGACCATCCTGTCTATCCACGGGGACAATCCGCTTGCAGACGGACGCCAGTCCGAGCGGGCGATGAGGGTGCGCCGCGGCGTTCAGCGTCTGCTGATGGAACTGCGCCACGCGGCTCTGCCGGAACTGACGCTTGCCAGCGGTCGGCGGGCCGATCTCATCTCGCTTTCGCCCAAGGGCGAAATCTGGATCATCGAGATCAAGACCTCGATCGAGGACTTCCGCGTCGATCGCAAGTGGCCGGAATACAGGCTCCACTGCGACCGCCTTTTCTTCGCCACGCATGCGGAAGTGCCGCTCGATATCTTCCCGCAAGAATGCGGATTGATCCTTTCCGACGGCTATGGGGCGCATATGCTGCGCGACGCACCGGAACACCGCCTGCCGCCGAATACGCGAAAATCGGTGACCAGCGCCTTTGCCCGCACCGCGGCGCAGCGGCTGACGCTCGCCGAGTGGGCGGCCGAGCGGAATGGCGAGCTCGGCCAGTCGATTCGCGACATCGTCGGCGGCGAACGGGATTAGCGAAGAATTGCCCCGCACCCCCGGGGGAGGGGAACTGCAGAAGAAGTCGCGAGTCTCACCTTCGCTCCGCCTGCGGAGAGAAGGTGGCCGGCAGGACGGATGAGGGGGAGGTACGAGGCGCTGTCAATACCCGCCCGCTATTTCGGCGCGCGTTTCGCCAGGATGCGCTGCAGGGTCCGGCGGTGCATGTTGAGCCGGCGGGCCGTTTCCGAAACATTGCGCTCGCACATTTCGTAGACGCGCTGGATATGCTCCCACCGCACACGATCGGCCGACATCGGGTTCTCCGGGGGCTCGACGCGCTCGCCAGGGCGTTGAATCAGCGCCGCGAGTATATCGTCGGCGTCAGCGGGCTTGGCCAGATAATCGAGCGCTCCGAGCTTCACGGCATTGACCGCGGTCGCGATGTTTCCATAACCCGTCAGCACGATCATCCGCGTATCGTCGCGGCGTCCGCGGATCGCCTCGATCACGTCGAGACCGCTGCCGTCGCTGAGCCGAAGATCGATGACCGCGTGTTTCGGCGGACGGGTCTTGGCTTTGGCAATGCCTTCGGCGACCGATTCGGCGATCTCCACGGCGAAGCCGCGCGCTTCCATGGCGCGGGCGAGGCGCCGCAGGAAGGCCGTGTCGTCATCGACGATCAGGAGGCTCTTGTCAGGCCCGATCAGGTCCGCATCCGCGGTGTGAGTACTTGGCGCAGGCGTCAATTTGTCGATCATTTCTAACCCGGTGGTTTGCTGGCCACTATGTGGGCTTTCCAATACTTGTCTTCAATAAACTGCCAAAAGTCATTTCGCCAGTTTCGTGTCCATCAGAACGCGCGGCCATTCGACGCTGACCCGGGCGCCCGGATGTTTCGGGCCGCCATTCTCGAAGCGTAGACGGGCACCGGAACGCTCGAGCAGCGTCTTGGCGATGAAGAGCCCGAGGCCGAGACCGCCGGCACTGTCGTCCTTCTGGCGCCGCGTCACATAGGGTTCTCCGATCCGCGCCAGGATGTCCGGCGAAAATCCGTCGCCGTCGTCCTCGATCGTCACCCGCACGCGCTCGGCCGTGTGTTCCGTCGTGACGGTCACCTTCTTGCGCGCATAGTCGATCGCGTTCTCCAGAAGATTGCCGAGACCGTAGAGTATGCCTGCATTGCGGAGGCCGACGGGTTCCGACGCGCGGTCGCCCTGCTCTTTCAGTTCGATTTCGATTCCGAATTCGCGATGCGGCGCCATCACCTCCTCGATCAAAGACGAGAGCGGCAGAAGCCGCATATGCTCCTCGCTTTCGGACGAAAGCGTCGTCAGCCGCCTCAGAATGTCGCGGCAGCGCTCGCTTTGGCTGCGCAGGAGATGAACGTCCTCGCCGAAGCGCGGATCGTCGCCGAGTTCCCGTTCCATCTCCTTGGCGACGACGCTGATCGTCGCAAGCGGCGTTCCGAGTTCATGGGCGGCGGCGGCGGCGAGGCCGTCGAGCTGCGACAGGTGCTTCTCGCGCTGGAGTACGAGCTCGGTCGCCGTCAGCGCCTCGGAAAGTTCGCTTGCTTCGAGCGAGACGCGATAGGTGTAGAATGCGGCGAACGCCGTCATCGAGACGATCGCGAACCAGATGCCTGCCGTCAGCACGCGCGGCATCAACAGAACGGTGCCAGGATACCAGGGCAGTGGGAAGGGGGAGAACGCAAGGGCCGTGACACCCACGACGGCGAGGCCGGCCAGCACGATACTCTGTGGCTTCGGCTGCGAGGCGGACGAGATGATGACCGGCACGCAAAGAAGCGGCGCGAAGGGATTGGCAAGTCCGCCGGTGATGAAGAGCAACGCAGTCAATTGCGCAAGATCGAGGCCGAGCAGGGAGAAGGCTGCCGGCGGCGTCAGCCGCTGCGTCGGCGGAAAGCGGAGTGTGAGAAAGACGTTGAGGAGCGCCAGGCAAGCGATCAGCACGGAGCAGGGAACGATCGGCAGCGGGAACTGCAGCCAGAGCGCGGTAACGATGACGGCGAGCGATTGACCGCCCACCGCCAACCAGCGCAGCCGTACGAGGGTCTGCAGCCGGAGGCTGCGATTGCTGTTCAGATCGTTGTAGAGTGTCGCGGCTGCCATGCGTTTCCGTTCCGCGATGCGGCCGCACGCGCGACCGGCATCAGTTCATCTTAGCGGACTTTATGCCGAACCCGGCAAATATCAAATGGCGCCGGATCGGGTGCGCCGTGGAGCTGCATTCGGCCACGCCGACGTGGCATGCGAGGAGAAGCCGAGCGCCCTTTCACCATCTACATCCCGCGCGGCTTGGCGCGCGTCGTCGGTATCGCATTGGCGGGGTCCTCCGGCCAGGGATGTTTCGGATAGCGGCCACGCATGTCGGCCCTGACGTCTTTCCACGATCCCGCCCAGAAGCCCGGCAGGTCACGGGTCGTCTGGATCGGGCGGTGGCCGGGGGAGATGAGCTCGAGGAGCAGCGGCAGCCGCCCGTCGCCGATCGCCGGATGCGTTTTCAATCCGAAGAGTTCCTGCACGCGGATCGAAAGGATGGGTTCGTCGCCATGGTAATGAATCGGATGGCGCTGGCCCGTCGGCGCTTCGAAATGAGTCGGCGCGAGCTTCGCGAGGACGCGCTGAAGATCGTAGGGAACGAGCGCCATGAGGCCTTCGGCGAGATCGCGACCCTTGATCCCGTCGATGCCGCCGGCGTTTCCCTGGAAGGGGACGAACCACTCGTCGAGGCGCGAGATCAGCGCCGCGTCCGACATGTCCGGCCAGGGATCGCCGATGGAGCGATGCAGGAAGCCGATGCGGTCGCGCAGCTGCTCCACGTCCTGCGGGAAGGGGACAGCGGCGAGCCCCAACTGCCGGATACCATCCGCGAGTGCCCGCGCCGCCGCCTCGCCGCCGGGGCGAGGCAGGGGTTTCTCCTCGAAGATGATCGCCCCGAGCCGCGTCACCCGGCGGGCACGCACCTGCCGGCTTGCCCGATCGAAGAAGCTCTGCTCCTCGGTGACGATCGCCTCCGGCATGTGCCCTTCGACATCCGACCGGTCTGTCTCCGCGGCTGCGAGCACCCGCTGTGCGCCGGCTCTGCCCGTAAGATCGGCAATAACCAGCATCCCGGCCGCTGCAAGCCGTTCCGTCTCGGGTATTTCGGCGCCGCGTCCGTTCGCCATGACGAAGCGGCCGCGCCCGCCGCGCTGCAGCGCGACCCGATCCGGAAAGGCGTGCATCAGCATGGCTCCGGGCGAAACCGGGTCTGGACTCGGCCTCTTCGACGCACCGAGGTCCGCGGCCATCCGCCTGGCCAGACCCCGGGCGGCCTCCGCCCGGTCGCTGCGCTCGCTCCGGAACCGTCGCAGCCGCTCTTCGACATCGATGCCGTTGCCGCCAAGTCCCTGCTCGGTAAGCATCACCGCAAGCAGGCATGCCTCTTGCGCCCGACCCTCTTCGGCGGCCGCAACCGCCATTGCCGCGAGCCGCACCGGCAGCGCCAGATCGCGGATCCTGCGGCCCCTCGGCGTCAGCGCTCCGCCGCCATCCAGCGCGCCGAGCTCGACGAGCAGGCTTCGCGCTTCGCGCAAGGTCGTCTCCGGCGGCGGATCCAGGAACTTCAGTGTCGACGGATCGGCCACGCCCCAATGGGCGAGGTCGAGAAGCAGGCCGGAGAGGTCGCTGGCAAGGACCTGCGGCGGCGTGAAGGCGGAAAGCGCCGCCGTCTGGCCGGAATGCCACAGGCGGATCGCAATGCCCGGTTCGGTTCTTCCTGCGCGTCCGGCTCGTTGATCGGCCGAAGCTCTTGAAACCCGCACGGTTTCGAGCCTCGTGATGCCGGTCGAAGCCTCGAAAACCGGCAGCCGCTGCAATCCGCTGTCGACGACGATCCTGACGCCGTCGATGGTGATCGAGGTTTCAGCGATCGAGGTCGCCAGCACGATCTTGCGCATGCCCTTCGGCGCCGGGCGGATCGCTGCGTCCTGATCTTTCTGGCTCAGATTGCCATAGAGCGGCACGATGATCGTGCCTTCTCCGAAGCGTCCGGCGAGACGTTCCGCCGTGCGGGCGATCTCCGCCTGCCCCGGCAGGAAGGCGAGGATCGAACCGTCTTCGCGACGGTGCGCTTCGGCGACCGTTCGGACCACCGCGTCCTCGACGCTTTCTCCGGCGTTTCGGTTTTCGTAGCGGATGTCGACCGGGAAGCTCCGGCCTTCGCTTTTCAGGACCGGCGTATCGCCGATCAGTCCGGCGATGCGCTCGACGTCGAGCGTTGCGGACATAACGACGATCCTGAGGTCCTCGCGCAGCGCCGATTGCACGTCCAGCGCCAGCGCCAGGCCGAAATCCGCATCGAGCGAGCGCTCATGGAATTCGTCGAACAGCACGGCGGAAATGCCGGAAAGTTCGGGGTCGTCGAGGATCATCCGGCTAAAGACGCCCTCCGTCACGACCTCGATGCGCGTCTTCGCAGATAGGCGGTTGTCGAGCCGCATGCGGTACCCGACGGTTTCGCCGACCTTCTCTCGCAGAAGTTCGGCCATGCGCCCGGCCGCGGCGCGGGCGGCGAGCCGCCGCGGTTCGAGCAGAATGATCTTGCCATCGCCGCGCCAAGGCTGACGGAGCAGGAAGAGCGGCACCAGCGTCGTCTTGCCGGCGCCGGGCGGAGCCGAAAGCACGACGGATCCCGCGGAAGCGAGCGCCTCGCCGAGGTCAGGCAGGATCTCGCGGACGGGCAGGGCGGGAAGCGCGCGCATTACGCTTGCTCCTCTTTCGCGATCTCGATCACACGGCCGCCTGCCGCTTCCGCATCGGAGGCGTCATGGGTCACGAGGATGGTCGGCAGCCCGGCCGACCTGGCCTTGGAAAAGACGAGCTCACGCGTCTGCTGCCTGAGCGCCGCGTCGAGATTGGAGAAGGGCTCGTCGAGAAGCAGGAATTGCGGTTCGGAAACGAGCACTCTTTGCAGCGCCACGCGCGTCTTCTGGCCGCCGGAGAGCGTGTCGGGATCGCGGTCGTAGAAGCCGGCGAGGTCCATCTCGTCGAGGGCCGCTTCTGCCAACCGCCGGCGCTTGACCCGTCCTTTGACAGCCGGAGGTATCGCGAAGACGATATTGCCGCCGACGGAAAGATGGGGAAAGAGCAGCGGATCCTGAAACAGGATCCCGGCGTGGCGCCGGTTGGCGGGAACGTCCGTCAGGTCCTTCTCCCCGATCAGGATGCGGCCGGTCACAGCGAATGCCGGATCGAGAAAACCGCCCGCAAAGGCGAGCAGGCTCGACTTGCCGGAGCCGGACGGCCCCATGACGGTCAGCACCTCACCCGGCGCGACGGCCGCCGAAATGGCGAGCAGAGTTCTGTCGCCCAGACGAATCGTCACGTCCGAGAGCGTCAGGCGTTCTGTCCTGGTCGGGGACTGTGTCCCGGCGGTTTCCTGCATTCACGTCCTCATTGCCCGGCGGTTGCGGAATAGCAATTGGGGCCCGAGCGACGCAACGAGAAATGCGAGAAAGGGCAGGAGTCCCTGAACCAGGGCATAGATGCCGATGACCCGACGGTCGCCGCCCGAGGAAAGGGCAACTGCCTCCGTCGTGATCGTCGCCAGCCTTCCGGATCCGACAAGGAGCGTCGGCAGGTAGAGGCTGACCGAAACCGCGAATCCGACGGCGAGCGCCGTGAGGCAGGCACGAAAGAGCAGCGGCAGCCGTACCGTGAAAAGGATTTCCAAGGTGGACCTGCCGAAGCCGGCGGCGATCTTTTCAAAGCGCGGGTCGAGCTCGCGCCAGGGCGCCGACAGCGACAGAAGCACATAAGGGAGCACGAAAAGAAAATGGACCGCCAGCACGCTCGCGAAATTTGGCGCAACCCCCGCCGAGAGCATCAGAACCTGGAGGCCGAAGACGAAGCTGATCTCAGGCACCAGCAGGGGCAGGTAAAGCAGCCGGTAGCCGGCCGCACTCTTCTGTCCCCCGCCAGCACCGTTCCGGTGGAGCAGGAGGATCGCGAACACGAGCGCGAACGCTGCCGCCAACAGGGCAAGCGCGATCGTGGTGAGAAGCGGGTGCCGGATTTGAGGCAGCGTTCGCATCCAGGTCTTCGGCGTGAGATTTCCAGGCAGAGCATCCGGAAAGGGCCAGAGGCCCGCGACCGACCAGATTGTAAGGAGGCCGAGGCCTGCGAAAATCGTGGCCGCACAGCCGGTCATGGCGAGGGCGCCCGCGGCGCGAAGTGCGCCGTCCCTTGCAAAGCGCCGCCCGGAAAAGGTCACGCGCGCCAGAGCGGCTTTTCCGACCCATTCGAGTGCGATCCAGGTCGCCATTGCCGCGACGACGACGCCGAGCTGCAGGAAGGCGCCGGCCGAGGCGAGAAATCGCGCGCCGAGGTCGTCATCTCCCGCCCATTGCGTCACTCGCACCGGCAAAGTCGGCGGCAGTTGCGGCCCAAGGATCATGGCGACGTCGACCGTGGAGACCGAATAGACCAGCACCGCGAAAACCGGCAGGCGGATCTGGCGGTAGAGGGCCGGCCAGAGGCAGACGACGAAGCCGGCCACAGGCCCGTAGCCGAGCGCCGCTGCAAGTCGCCGGGCCCGCAAAAGCGCGAGCTGCGGCAGGGCGGCAAGCATCATCAGGAACAGGAACGGTACTTCCTTGGTGACGAGCCCGGCGACCATCGTCAGCGCGAGAGGATCGTTTGGAAGAAGCCAGTCCGGCGGCCGCGTGAAGCCCGTCACTTCCGGCGAGATCAGCCGGAGCAGGAAGCCCGACGGAGCGACGAGGAAAGCCAGGGCGAAGGCGGCCGCCGCATGCGGAACCGCAAGCAGGGGAGAGACGACATGCTGGATGCGGGTGAAAACCGGCGTTCCTGCAAAGCCGGCGACGAACGTGCCGACGATTGCGACCGTCGCGACCGTCGTCAGCAGTCCGGCGGCAAGGCCGGTCAGGACGGAGCGAAGGATGTGCGGCTGGCGGGCGAGTTCGGTGAAATGGGCGAGCGTGACGTCAAAGCCGCCGAGTGCCGGCAGGTAGCCGAAGGCCGGCAGGACCGTGCCTGCAAGACCGGCAAGGATAGGGAACCCGAGAATGAAGGCGAGGAGCGCGTTTCCGCCGAGCCTAGTTGGCTGCGCCATAACGGCGGATCCATTCGGTTTCGATCCGGGTCATCCAGTCCGGGTGCGGTTCGTCGAGCGCGGGACCGAGTTCGTCGGGGCGGAGCGTTGCAATGCCGAGATCCAGCCGCTCGAAGGCGGATCGGTCGGATGCCGGAAGTTTGGCGAGTGAGAGAACCGTCGGGTCGCCCCAGATCTTCGGGTCCTGCTTGCGAAGCTGCGCCTCGGGCGAGAGGAGGAAGTCGGCAAGCAGAAACGCACCGGCCTTGGCCGACGCATTATAGGGAATGGCGACGAAATGCGTGTTGGCGAGCGTACCGCCTGAAAAGACGAAAGAACGCACCGTCTCAGGCAGCTCGCCATTGGCGACCGCGGAAGAGGCTTCCGCCGGATTGAAGGCGAAGATGATGTCCAGTTCCCCATCGGCGAGCTTCTGCTTCATGTCCGCATAGTTCTGCGGATAGGCCTTGCCCTTTCGCCACAAGAGCGGCGTGAGCTTGTCGAGATAGGCAAACAACGGCGCGACATCGGCCGCAAAAGTGGCGTCGTCGGCGGGTCTCTGCAGCTTGGCCCTGTCGTCGACGAGCTCGGTCAGCACCTGCTTCAGAAAGGAAGAGCCGGTGAAATCCGGAGGCTGCGGGTAGGAGAAGCGCCCCGGATAGGTCTCGGCCCATTTCAGGAGATCCGTCGCCGAATCAGGCAGGTCGCTCGTCTTTGTTCGCGCCGAGTCGTAGAAGAACACGAGCTTGGCGCCGCCCCAGGGACTCTCCAGCCCGTCGGTCGGGATAGTGAAATCGGTCAGTACCGTCGGCTTTGTTTCGTAGTCGACATAGCGCCAGTTCGGCAGCTTGGTCGCCCAGCCGGGGCCGTAAAGCAGACCGGCGCGCTTCATCGCGGCGAAGTTCTCGCCGTTGATCCACACGAGATCGATCGATCCGCCCTCGTCCTTTCCTGCGGTTTTTTCCGCGAGCACGGTCGCGGTTGCCTTTGCGGTGTCGTCGAGCTTCACATGGACGACGGAAACGCCGTAGCGCGCCTTCATCTCGTCGCCGGCCCACCTGATATAGGCGTTGACGTTTTCGGAGCCGCCCCAGGCGTTGAAATAGACCGTCTGGCCCCTCGCCTCGGC
>NZ_KE386497.1:600000-796221 GCF_000427465.1 Sinorhizobium arboris LMG 14919
GACTGGTCGCCAACACGATGACGACGACCAAGATCGTCAACGAGTCGAAGACCAAGGGCGCCGAGATGCGCATGATCGAAGAGCCCATGCTCTACCAGCCGATCGGCATCGGCATGAAGAAGGACGAGCCGGCATTGACCGCGAAGATCAACGAAATCCTGGTCTCGCTCGACAAGTCGGGCGAGATCAACAAGATCTGGGACAAATGGCTCGGACCGAACACCGAGTACAAGATGACCCGCACGGACAAGGTCGTCCCGATCACCGAACTGAAGTTCGAGCCGATCCCGTAATCACTGAATGGCGATGAACATCGCTTTCCCAAGATGCGGCCCGAGCTTGGGCCGCGTCATCGAGCAATCGTGCGCGCGCCCCGCATGCGGGCGCTGCACGCAGCGTTGATCAAAAATAATGCCGGCAGCCGCCGGCGGCCCCAGGAGAGTTTCAATGATCAGACTGAAGCAACGGTTTGAACGTCCGAGCAAGGACGAGATCGCGGCCATCGCCAAGTTTTCGCCGGCGACCCTTCACGAAGCGCAGGGTCGCAGAGGCGCGCTGTCTTCCCGGTTGAAGCCGATCGACTACCGAATGAAACTCTGCGGCCCTGCCTTCACGGTCAAATGCGCGCCGCGCGACAACATCATGCTCCAGGTCGCGATCAACTACGCTCAGCCGGGAGACATCATCGTCGTTTCCGCCGGCGAGTATGAAGAGGCCGGATCTTTCGGCGACGTCCTCGCCAACGCCTGCCTAGCGAAGGGCATCGGCGGCCTCGTAACCGACACGGGCGTTCGAGACACGCTTCAATTGCGCGAGCTTGGCTTCCCGGTCTTTTCCTTGAGCGTCTGCATCAAGGGCACTGTCAAGGAGACGCTCGGCGCCACCAACGAGCCAATCCTGATCGGCGACGAAATCGTGCATCCGGGCGACATCATCGTCGGCGACGCGGACGGGCTGGTCGTCGTGCGGCGGTCGGAGGCACGCGATGTGGCGAAGCTGGCGCAGGCCAGGGAGGATGCCGAGGCCGAATACATCGCCGCATACAAAGCCGGCAAGTCGGTCGTCGAGGTCAGCAAATTGGAAGCGGTGCTGAAGGCAAAGGGTCTCGTCGTCGAAGACTGACATGTGGCCTGCTTCGCCTCGACGATGGCACGCTGCATACGCCGTCAGGCGCGACGGCACAGGAGAATATGAAGTTATGGCTTTTCCACTTTTTGACCTCACAGGCAGGCGGGCTCTCGTCACCGGTTCGTCGCAAGGCATTGGCTATGCGCTGGCGTGCGGGCTGGCCGAGCACGGGGCGGCCATCGTTCTCAACGGCCGCGATCGTTCGAAGCTGGCCTCGGCTGCGAGCTCTCTCAAAGAGGCCGATCATGACGTTGCGGTCTCGGATTTCGACGTGACCGACCCCGATGCGGTGAAGCGCGGGGTCGACGCGATCGAGAGGGATATCGGGCCGATCGACATCCTGATCAACAATGCCGGCATGCAGTTCCGCACGCCGCTCGAGGACTTCCCGGCCGAGCGCTGGGAGCAATTGTTGAGGACGAACGTCTCCAGCGTCTTCTATGTCGGCCAGGCCGTCGCCCGACATATGATTGCGCGCGGCGGCGGCAAGATCATCAATATCGCCTCGGTTCAGAGTGAACTCGCGCGCCCGGGCATCGCCCCCTATACGGCGAGCAAGGGCGCGGTCAGGAACCTGACCCGCGGCATGTGCACCGACTGGGCGAAGTATGGCTTGCAGGTGAACGCCATCGCGCCGGGCTATTTCAAGACGCCGCTGAATCAGGCGCTGGTCGACAGCCAGGAATTCACGTCGTGGCTGGAAAAGCGGACGCCTGCGGCCCGCTGGGGAGAGGTCGAGGAACTGGTCGGCTCGGCGGTCTTCCTGGCGAGCCGCGCTTCCTCCTTTGTCAACGGACACACGCTCTATGTCGACGGCGGCATCACCACAAGCCTCTGATGCCGGTCGCAGCTTCGGGCCGGTCGTCGTCATGGGCGCATCGGGTTGCGGCAAATCGACGATTGGCGAACGGCTTGCGGATTATCTCGGCTGTCCGTTCGTCGAAGGAGATAGTCTGCATTCGCCGGCGAATGTCGGCAAGATGCGGCGCGGCATTCCGCTCGAGGATGCCGACCGCTGGCCCTGGCTCGACGAGATCGGCGGGCTCTTGGCGCGCCGACCGCCCGTCGTCGTGTCCTGCTCCGCATTGAAGCGCTCCTACCGGGAGCGGCTGCGCGCCGTCGCCGGACGGCCGATCACCTTTGTCTTCCTGCAGGGCAGCCGGGCGACGCTCGCCCGGCGCATGGGCGGGCGCGAGGACCATTATATGCCGCCGTCGCTGCTCGACAGCCAGCTCGCCACGCTCGAATTGCCTTCGGGCGAGACGGACGTCGTGACGATCGAAATCGATCAGTCGCCGGAACGCGTCGTGGCGCTGGCGATGAGCAACCTGGCGATCCGCTGGGGTCGCTCGACCACCGAAGAAATCACGGGAGGAGTATGATGGCGAAACCGAAAATCTTGCTCATGGGGCCGTATCCGGACTGGGACCTTGTCGACCTCGAAAACCGTTACGCGGTCCACAAGATCTATGAGGCCTCGGATCGGCACGCCTACATCAGCGAGCATGGGCCCAACATCCGCGCCATTGCAACCCGGGGCGAGCTCGGCGCGTCGGCGGCGTTGATCCAAAATCTGCCGAAGCTCGAAATTATCTCCGTTTACGGGGTTGGATACGACGCCGTCGATCTGGCTTCCTGCCGGGAAAGAGGCATCCGCGTCACCAATACACCCGATGTGCTGACCAACGACGTCGCCGATCTGGGTGTTGCCATGATGCTTTGCCAGTCGCGCGGCATGATCGGCGCCGAACGTTGGGTAACGGACGGAAGCTGGGCGGCGAAGGGCCTCTATCCGCTGAAACGGCGCGTCTGGGGCCGCAGGGCGGGCGTGCTCGGGCTCGGCCGCATCGGTTTTGAGGTTGCGAAGCGCCTTCGCGGTTTCGACATGGACATCGCGTACAGCGATGTTGCCGAGAAGCCCCATGCGGAAGGCATGACCTTCGTTGCCGATCCGGTTGCACTGGCCGAGAGGTCGGATTTCCTGTTCGTTACGCTGGCGGCCTCCGCCGCCACGAGGCATATCGTTTCGCGCGACGTCATCGCGGCGCTCGGACCGGAGGGAATGTTGATCAATATTTCGCGGGCCTCCAACATCGACGAGGAAGCTCTGCTCGATGCCCTGGGAAGCGGAGTGTTGGGGGCAGCAGCGCTCGACGTCTTCGAGGGCGAACCGAAGCTGAATCCGCGGTTCCTCGCGCTCGACAATGTCCTGCTGCAGCCGCATCACGCATCCGGAACCGTCGAGACGCGCAAGGCCATGGGACAGCTTGTCCGTGACAATCTTGCCGCCCATTTCGCCGGCGCTCCGCTCATCACGCCTGTTATTTGAGGTTCGCCCATGAAGGCTGTCGTCATTCACGCCGCCAAGGATTTGCGGATCGAGGAGCGAGAAGAGCTGGCTCCGGGCTCTGGTCAGGTCGAGGTCCAGATCGAAGCTGGCGGCATCTGCGGATCCGATCTGCACTACTACAATCATGGCGGCTTCGGCACGGTGCGCCTGCGTGAACCGATGATTTTGGGGCACGAGGTCGCAGGTACGATCAAGGCGCTCGGCGGAGGCGTTTCCAGGTTCGCCGTCGGCGACCGGGTGGCAGTGTCGCCCAGCCGGCCCTGCGGATCATGCGCTTTTTGCCAGTGCGGTCAACAGAACCATTGCCTGAACATGCGCTTCTACGGCAGCGCCATGCCCATGCCGCATATCCAGGGGGCGTTCAGCCAGCGTCTAGTCGCGGAGGAGTGGCAGTGCCACAAGATCGCTGACCGCGTCTCGGTCAACGAAGCGGCGCTTGCCGAGCCGTTTGCCGTCACCTTGCATGCCGTGGCACGGGCAGGCTCGCTGCTCGGCAAACGGGTTCTTGTCACTGGCTGTGGCCCGATCGGGGCCCTGGCGATCATTGCCGCTCGCGTTCATGGTGCTCGGGAGGTCGTTGCGACCGACGTGATGGATGGCGTTCTCGAAAAGGCGCAGTCGATTGGCGCGGATCGCGTGATCAACGTCGCCGAGAACGCCGATCGACTTACCGCCTACGCCGCAAACAAGGGGCATTTCGACGTCCAGTTCGAAGCCTCGGGCAATGCCCTGGCGGTCCGTTCCGGTCTCGAAGTTCTCAAGCCGCGATCGGTGCTCGTACAACTCGGCCTCGGCGGTGATGTTTCCATTCCGCAGAACCTGGTGGTGGCGAAGGAGATCGAGATGCGAGGCACATTCCGGTTCCATGAGGAATTCGGGCTGGCCGTCGATATCATCAATGCAGGACGTGTCGATCTGAAGCCGCTTCTGACCGGCGTCTTCCCGCTGGAGGAGGCGGTTGCAGCCTTCGAGACGGCCGGCGACCGCAACCGTTCGATGAAGGTCCAGTTGAGCTTCTGAAGCGACGAAAGAGGTTTGGAGACCCGCAATGTCACAGGCGGAAATCGGCCTAATCGGCCTCGGCGTCATGGGAGCCAACCTCGCGCTCAGATCGCGGAGAAGGGCTACAGGATCGCCGTTTTCAACCGCACCACCGCGGCGACGCGCAATTTCTACGCCGATGCCGGCGCGCTCAAGGAGCAGATCGTCCCCCGCGAGACGATCGAGGACTGCGCCCGCGCGACGGCGATGCGCGCGCCGTGAACGTCGTCCGGTCGGAGGGAAGGACGTTTCCAACCCACCGTTGCCTGGTGCCCGCTTCCGAGTTTCGCCACAGGAGCTTCAGCTTTTCGCTCGCCAATGGCGACTGGTTCTATTTCGCGGGGGTCTGGCGGCCGGCGATCGAGGACTGGCCGGAGGCTTACGCCATCCTGACAATCGAGGCGAATGCCGATCTCGCGCCGTTTCACGACCGGCAGATGGCGGTACTGACACGAGATCAACGCCTGGCGTGGCTCGACGGACTTCTCCCCGAAGCCGAAATCCTTCGCTCGCTGCCGGCAGGGACATTCCGGGTCAAACGCCATTCGATCGATCCTGTCCAGGCAACGCTGGCGGTCTAAAGCGCCAGCCGCAACTGCGGTGCCATTTCAGAGATCTGCCGTTCCAATGATGACAGCGTGACGCCGAGCAGGCGGATTCCCCTGCGCGGCGGAAAGATCGGCGCGAGAAGCAGGCCGACCACCTCCTCGAGGTCGCCGATCGTTTGCAGAGGTGCCGCAACCGTCTTGCTGCGGGTGATCTGGCTGAAATCGGCATATTTGACCTTGAGCGTGACGGTCTTGGCGCCGATCTCATTGGCCTCGCAATAGCCCCACACCTTCTCGATTAGCGGCTGAAGACCGTCGCGCGCCGGTCCGTAGGAGTGGATGTCCTCGGAGAACGTGTCTTCGGCGCCGACGGATCTCCGCACGCGGTCCGGCTTGACCTGGCGATTGTCGATGCCCCGGGCAATTCCATAGAAATAGGCCCCCGACTTCCCGAAATGTTCTACCAGGAACTCGAGGGTCTTGTCCTTGAGGTCTGCGCCTGTCTCGATCCCCAGCCGGTGCATCTTTTCGGCAGTCGCCGGTCCGACGCCGTGAAACTTCTTGATGGGAAGCTGCTCGACGAAGGCCGGGCCGTTCTTCGGCGTGATGACAGCCTGACCATTGGGCTTGTTCAGGTCGGATGCCATCTTGGCCAGGAACTTGTTGTAGGAAATTCCGGCCGACGCATTGAGACCGGTGACCTGCTTGATCTTCGCCCGGATCGTCGCGGCAATCTCGGTGGCGATCTCCATCCCCTTCAGGTTTTCGGTGACGTCGAGATAGGCCTCGTCGAGCGAGAGTGGCTCGATCATCGGCGTGTATTCGGCGAAGATCGCACGGATCTGCAACGAGACGGCCTTGTAGACGTCAAAGCGCGGTCTGACGAAGATGAGGTCGGGGCATTTGCGCTTCGCGGACACCGAAGGCATCGCCGAATGAACGCCGAACTTGCGTGCCTCGTAGCTGGCGGCCGCCACGACGCCGCGGGCAGCAGGATAGCCGACCGCAACCGGCAGGCCCCTGAGTTCCGGATTGTCGCGCTGTTCGACGGATGCGTAGAACGCATCCATGTCGATGTGAACGATCTTGCGCGGACGCTGGCTGTTTTCGTCGTTTGTCATCGCCTAGCTTCCATCAGGACTATCTCGCTCGTCCAGAAATGGGAAGTGCGCGCCGCATTTGTCACCCTCCGGCGTTTGCATGCGCTCGCAGCCCATCGCCGTGCGCCGGCGGATCACCGCGAAGCTCACACTGGCGCCGAATGCTTTCACCAACAGCTTGCGCTCAACTGCGCAGTGGCGATGACATGGGCGACAGAGGAATTCAATGATCGGCTCACGGTGATCCCTCAGTCTCGGATCCAGATCGTTCACAGGCTCCGGTCGCGCCATGCGAAAAAATTCCCATTCCTGCCATCGAATTGAATCCCTTCATGGATTTCTTCGATGGGCACTCTCGCGCAACTTCCACGCGCCACATGCGCATTGACTCATGTTCGCTTTGAGAACAAATACAGAACATATTTCATCATCTCAAGCCGAAAACGGGTTGCCGTATAGGAGATCATGACCGCAGCTGTCGCCACTTCGAATGCCGTCCTCGACGAGCTGCGCGAGAAAATCGCCAGCCTGGAAGGGGCGGGCTCACGCCAACGAAGCGTCTTGCCGTTCGGTGTCCCGAGATCGATGCGCAGCTGCCGGGCGGAGGATTGGCCTATGGCGCGCTGCACGAAGTGGCCAGCGGCGGCAACGGCGCGGTCGACGGCGCGGCCGCGGCACTCTTCATCGGCGGCATCGCGGCGCGCACGACCGGCAAGGTGGTCTGGTGCCTGACGCGCTTCGATCTTTTCTTTCCGGCGCTCGCCCAGGTCGGGCTTCATCCCGACCGCGTCATCTTCGTCGAGTGCGACAAGGAAGAGACGGTGCTCGCAAGCTTCGAGGAGGCGTTGCGCTATGGCGGCCTCGGCGCGGTGGTCGCCGAGCTGGTGCGCCTGCCGATGACGGCATCCCGCCGGCTGCAGCTGGCGGCGGAAAAGTCGGGCACGTTGGGTCTGGTCATCCGCCGCTGGCGGCGCCAGACAGAAGCTTCCGACTTCGGGATGCCGACGGCCGCGGCAACCCGCTGGCGGATCTCGGTGCTGCCGTCCGAGCCGCTCCCTGTGCCGGGCGTCGGCAGGGTGCGCTGGCTGGCGGAGCTCATGCGGGTCAGGGCAGGGGAGGGAGGAGAATTTATTATCGGAGCATGCGATGGCCAGGGTCGTATCTGTCTTTCTTCCGACACTGCCGACCGACCGGATCAGGCGCGCCAATCCTTCGCTGTCTCCTGACACGCCCCTTGTTGTGATCGCCAGGAGCGGCTCGAAGCGATGGGTTGTGGCGGCTGATCGGGCAACGCTCAAGCTCGGGCTTCGCGTCGGCATGCCGGCCGCGAAGGCGCAGGCGCTGGTCCAAGGTCTCACGATGATCAATGCCGATCCGGTCGCCGACCTCGCTACGCTGGAGCGGCTGACACTCTGGGCCTTGTCGCAATACTCCCCCCGTCGTCGCGATGGATCCTCCGGATGGCATCGTCATGGATACGGAAGGCGCCGATCATCTCCAGGGCGGCGAGGAACTGATGCTCTCCGGTCTCGTCAATCGCTTCCGCGGCCGAGGTCTCGCTGCCCATGCGGCGATCGCCGATACCTGGGGGGCCGCGCATGCGCTTGCCCGTGCCACCAGCTGTGAGACGGTTATTGTCGGCCGCGGCGAGACCGCCAAGGCTGTGAACCGGCTGCCGTTGTCATCGCTGCGATTGCCGGTCGATACCGTTGCAGGTCTCCGCACGCTCGGCTTCGCCACTGTCGGCGAACTCGCCGCCACGCCGCGGGCGCCGCTGACGCTCCGCTTCGGTCCCGAGGTCGCACGGCGTCTCGACCAGCTGTTCGGCCGCGTCGCCGAGCCGATCGACCCGATCCGGCCCGCGGATCTCGTCGAAGTCCAAAAATCTTTCGCCGAGCCGATCGGCGCACCGGAAACCATTGAGAAATACGTGAGCCGTCTGGTGCGGCAGCTCTGTCTGGAGCTCGAGAAGCGCGGACTTGGCGTGCGGCGAGCCGACCTCATCATCCACCGCGTCGACAACACGCTTCAGTCGCTCCGGGCAGGCACGGCGAAGCCAGTCCGCGATATCGCCTGGCTGACAAAACTCTTCCGCGATCGGATCGAGAAGATCGAACCCGGCTTCGGCATCGAGAAGCTCAGCCTGGCCGCCATTATCGCCGAGCCACTCATTGACGTGCAGTCAGCCTCTTCGCTGATCGAAGAGCAGGTTACCGATGTGACGCCGCTCATCGATGTGCTTTGCAATCGTGGCGGCCAGCGGATTTTCCGCGTCGCGCCGGTTGCAAGCGACGTCCCGGAGCGCAGCGTCCATCGGATCGTGCCGACGGCCGATGAGGACGGCGCCACCTGGCCGATGCACTGGCCGAGGCCGACACGGCTTCTAACGCGTCCAGAACTGATCGAGGTGATTGCACTCTTGCCCGATCATCCGCCGGTGTCCTTCACCTGGCGCGGCAAGCGGCGTCGCGTGAAGCGCGCCGACGGTCCGGAACGGATTTTTGGGGAGTGGTGGAAACGCGGCTCCGAATGGACTGCGGTTCGCGACTACTTCGTGATTGAGGATGACAGTGGCGAACGTTTCTGGATCTTTCGATCGGGCGACGGCGTCGATGTGGAAACCGGATCGCACAAATGGTTCCTGCACGGGGTGTTCGCCTGATGCGCTATGCCGAACTCCAGGTCACCACGCATTTCTCCTTCCTCCGCGGCGCAAGCTCGGCGGAGGAACTGTTCGCCACCGCAAAGCTCATGGGAATCGAGGCGCTCGGCATTGTCGACCGCAACAGCCTTGCCGGTATCGTCCGGGCGCTGGAAGCGTCACGCGCCACCGGCTTGCGGCTGGTCGTCGGCTGCCGGCTCGATCTGCAGGACGGCATGTCGATCCTCGTCTATCCCACCGATCGCGCCGCCTATTCCCGGCTGACCCGGCTTCTGACGCTGGGCAAGGGACGAGGCGGGAAAGCCAACTGCATCCTGCATCTCGACGACGTCGCGCTCTATGCCGAAGGGCTGATCGGTATCCTGGTGCCGGACTTGGCCGATGAGACCTGTGCCGTGCAGCTCAGGAAGATGGCCGATGTATTCGGCGACCGCGCCTATGTCTCGCTCTGCCTGCGCCGTCGTCCGAACGATCAGCTTCGCCTGCATGAGCTGTGGAACCTGGCGATAAAGCACCGGGTGAAGACCGTCGTCACCAATGACGTGCTGTTTCACGAGCCCGGCCGCCGGCAGCTCCAAGATGTCGTCACCTGCATCCGCACCGGCACCACCATCGATGATGTCGGCTTCGAGCGTGAGCGGCATGCCGATCGCTACCTGAAGCCGCCGGACGAAATGGCGCGTCTCTTTCCCTGCTACCCGGAAGCCCTCGCACGCACGATGGAGATCGTCGAGCACTGCAGGTTTTCGCTCGAGGAACTGGTCTATCAGTATCCTGAAGAGGCGCTGATCCCGGGCATGACCGCACAGCAGTCGCTCGAGCACTACACCTGGCAGGGCATCGGAACGCGCTATCCCGAGGGGCTGCCGGCGCATGTCGAAAAGACGATCCGCCACGAACTGACGCTGATCGAGACGATGAAGTACGCGCCTTACTTCCTCACCGTCTTCTCGATCGTCCGGTATGCCCGGTCACAAGGCATTCTCTGCCAGGGCAGGGGATCGGCGGCCAATTCCGCCGTCTGCTATGTGCTCGGTATCACCTCGATCGATCCCGACACGAACGACCTTTTGTTCGAACGGTTCGTCAGCCAGGAACGCGACGAGCCGCCCGACATCGATGTCGACTTCGAACACGAACGGCGCGAAGAGGTGATCCAGTGGATTTACAAGACCTATGGCCATGACAAGGCCGCACTCTGCTCGACGGTGACCCGCTATCGCGCCAAAGGCGCCATCCGCGATGTCGGCAAGGCGTTGGGCCTGCCCGAGGACCTGATCAACGCATTGTCATCGGGGATCTGGTCGTGGTCGGAGACGGTCGGTGAGCGGCAGGTCAAGGAACTGGGCCTTAATCCGGGAGATCGCCGCCTCGCTTTGACCCTGAGTCTTGCCCAGCAGCTGATGGGCGCGCCGCGGCATCTCGGTCAGCATCCCGGCGGCTTCGTTCTGACCCATGACAGGTTGGATCATCTCGTGCCGATCGAGCCGGCGGCGATGGTTGACCGCCAGGTGATCGAATGGGACAAAGATGACGTCGAGGCGCTCAAAATGATGAAGGTCGACGTGCTGGCGCTTGGCATGCTGACCTGTATGGCGAAGGCTTTCGCGCTGATCAGCGAGCACAAGCATGCAACCCTCGACCTTGCCACCATCCCGCAGGAGGATCCGGCCACTTATGCGATGATCCGTAAGGCCGATACGCTCGGCACCTTCCAGATCGAATCCCGTGCGCAGATGTCCATGCTGCCGCGCATGAGGCCGCGGACCTTCTACGACCTCGTCATCCAGGTGGCGATCGTTCGCCCCGGGCCGATCCAGGGCGATATGGTACATCCCTATCTGCGCCGGCGCGAAGGCAAGGAGAAGGTCGAATATCCGACGCCGGAGTTGGAGGCGGTCCTCCACAAGACATTGGGTGTTCCGCTGTTCCAGGAGTCGGCGATGAAGGTCGCGATGGTCTGCGCTGGATTTACCGGCGGCGAAGCCGACCAGCTCCGGAAATCCATGGCGACCTTCAAGTTCACCGGCGGCGTCTCACGGTTCAAGGACAAGCTCGTCTCCGGCATGGTCCGGAACGGTTATTCGCCGGAATTCGCTGAAAAGACATTCTCGCAGCTCGAAGGTTTTGGTTCCTATGGCTTCCCCGAAAGCCATGCCGCCTCCTTCGCGCTGATCGCCTATGCCTCCAACTATGTAAAATGCCATTTCCCTGATGTGTTCTGTGCGGCACTGCTGAACTCCCAGCCGATGGGCTTTTATGCTCCTGCCCAGATTGTCCGTGATGCCCGCGGGCACGGTGTCGAGGTCCGCCCGATCTGCATCAACCAATCGCGCTGGGACTGCACGCTCGAGCCAGTCGAAGGCACGGGCCGGCATGCGGTGCGGCTCGGCATGCGCCTGGTGCGCGGATTGGCCACGGCAGATGCAGCACGCATCGTTGCAGCCCGCGCCGAAGAACCCTTTGCCTCCGTCGACGACATGTGGCGGCGGTCGGGTGTGCCGGTCGCCTCGCTCGTGGAGTTGGCCGAAGCCGATGCCTTCCTGCCGTCTCTCCATCTCGAGCGACGGGATGCACTTTGGGCGATCAAGGCGTTGCGCGACGAACCGCTTCCGCTCTTCACGGCCGCGGCGGAACGGGAAGTCCGGGCGATTGCCGAGCAGCAGGAGCCGACAGTCGAGCTAAGACAGATGACCGACGGCCATAACGTCGTCGAGGACTATAGCCACACCGGCCTGACGCTCCGGCAGCATCCGTTGCGTTTCATGCGGGACGATCTTGCGAAGCGCCGAATCGTCACCTGTGCCGAGGCAATGACGGCGCGGGACGGGCAATGGCTGATGGCGGCCGGCCTGGTGCTGGTGCGTCAACGCCCTGGTTCGGCCAAAGGCGTGATGTTCATCACCATCGAGGATGAAACCGGCATTGCCAATGTCGTCGTCTGGCCAAGGCTTTTCGAGCGATCGAGGCGTGTGGTGCTCGGCGCCAGCATGATGGCGATCAACGGCAGGATCCAGCGGGAAGGCGAGGTGGTTCGCCTGGTCGCCCAGCAACTGTTCGATCTCTCGGCCGATCTGTCGAGCCTTGCCGAGCGCGATGGCGAATTCCGGCCGGCGACCGGCCGTGGCGATGAGTTCGCTCACGGCTCCCCTGGAAGTCCGGATTCCCGCGAAAAAGCGCCTCCGGGCGTTCGGGCGAGGGACATGTTCGTGCCTGATCTTCATATCGATACGCTGAAGATCAAGAGCCGGAATTTTCAGTGATGCTGAATGTGGATGATTTGGCTTAGTTTTCCCTTCATCCGAAAACCCGCTGGCGCTGACGATAGCCCTGCATGTGAACGGCGGTTTGATCTGATGGCCCATACTGGCCGTATCCGGCAGGATTGCGAGACTCGCGAAGCGATCACATCGATCTGGCCGAACAGCCCGCGTTGACGACGGAAATGGTCGAGCCTCACGCGCTTGGCCGCAGTCAATCCAAGACTCGATGAGGACCGTATTCATCAGTGTCCTGTCGTCGGTCCATCTGATACGCCGTGACTTGAGGCAAGCTCACGCATAGGTCCGCCAACGTCGGGTGCTACACGCTAAGTGGGAACGCCGAGCCCCACCTTGATGCGATCCATGGCAACGAAGGTGCGGAAGCGCTTGACGTTGTTGTTTCCGAAGAAGAGGCGGCGCGTGAGGGCTTCATACTCGGCCATGGACGGCACGACAATGACGAGCACGAAATCTGCCTCGCCAGTGACGTAATAGCACTGCTGAATCTGCGGTTCGGCGGCGAATTGGCGCTTCGCTTCTTCGATCTGTTCTGCGGTCTCGCTGATAACCTCTATCTCCACGAAGATCGTAATCGCATGGCCGACGGCAGCGGGATCGACCACGGCGACATTTGCGCGGATGACCCCTTCCTCCGTCATGCGCTTGATGCGGCGCTGCACGGCCGGCGCGGAAAGATTAACGGCCTCGCCGATCGTCCTCTGCGGGGTCGTGTTGTCGCGCTGCAGAATGTCGAGGATTTTGCGGTCGAATCCATCGAGCCGCGGGGTAGAAGAGGGTGGCAAGAGCGACTCCGCGAAACAAACTTGCAAAAACACCTCCAAGTATCAGCGCCTTTTTCGCCTCCCCTGCAATATGTTTCTGCAGGACAGCCAAGGAGGCCCGCATGTTTCTCCGCAACGCCCATTCCGATCACCGACGTGCGCTCGAGCCTGCCGATGCTGATATGCTCGCTCTCGAAGCGGCGGCAGACGTGGAGCATCATCTGCAATACCGTGACCATCACGCGGAGACGCCGCTCGTTTCTCTGCCCGGTCTCGCCGCGGCAACCGGCGTCGGGGCGATCCACGTCAAGGACGAGGGGCAGCGGCTGGGGCTCGGCAGCTTCAAGGCACTTGGCGGCGCCTACGCTGTCATCCGCCTCGTCTTGGAGGAAGCTTCAGTGCGACAGGGACGGACGATAGATATGGCAGCGCTGCATTCTTCGGACGTTCGGCAGATCGCAGAAAGCATGACCTTCGCCTGCGCCACCGATGGCAATCACGGCCGCTCGGTTGCCCAGGGTGCCCAGCTCGTTGGCGCGCGCTCGGCTATCTTCGTGCATTCCGGCGTCAGCGATGCGCGCGTGCGGGCGATCGCCCGGTTTGGTGCGGAGATGATTCGCGTTGAGGGCAGCTACGACGATTCCGTGCAGGAGGCCGCTCGCGTTGCCGAGGAGCGCAACTGGACGATCGTCTCAGACACCTCATGGCCCGGCTATGAGCGCATTCCGGGGCTGGTGATGCAGGGTTACACCGCGCTCGTACGCGAGGCGCTGCGCCAGATCCCGGCACCGCCCACCCACGTGTTCATCCAAGCCGGCGTCGGCGGCATCGCGGCGGCCGTCGCCGGACATTTGGCGATCGTGCTCGGCGATGAGCGGCCGGTCTTCACCGTCGTCGATCCAGCGCGCGCTGCCTGCCTGTTCGAGACGGCGCGTGCCGGCCATCCGGTGAAGGTGCCGCATGGCGAGCCAACAGTTATGGCGATGCTCGAATGCTACGAACCGTCGCGCGTTGCCTGGCGCATCCTCTCGCGCGCCGCCGATGCCTTCCTGACGGTCGATGAGGAGGATGCCCTCTCGGTGATGCGGCGTCTTGCCAATCCTGTCGCGGGTGATCCGGCGGTCGTCTCCGGCGAAAGCGGCGGCGTGGGCCTCGCAGGCTTCCTGAAGGCGGTTGCTGATCCCGAAGTCAAGGCCGCCCTTTCCATCGGTAAAGAATCCCGCGTCTTCGTGGTCAATACAGAGGGTGCGACCGATCCCGGTCGCTATCAGGAGATCGTCGGAGCTTCGCCCGCTGAGGTCCTATCGCGGGGTGCCGCATGACGGCGCCTTCCATCGACGCCGTCCGGCTGCTCGGCCGTTTGCGTGAACTCGGCGCTATCGGCCGAAATGGCGAGGGCCGGCTGACACGGCTTGCCGCGTCCGACAGCGAACGGGACGGCCGTAACCGCCTGGTCTCCTGGCTGGAAGCGGCGGGGCTTGAGATCGCGGTCGACCGTATCGGCAACATCTTCGGCATCTGGGCAGAGGACACGGCGGATCGTCCGCCGCTGATGCTCGGCTCGCATATCGACACCGTCATCAATGCCGGCATCTATGACGGATGCTACGGCGTGCTTGCGGGACTGGAGGTCATCGAGACGCTAAAGTCTTCTGGCTTCGTGCCGGTGCGGCCCATCGTCGTTGTCGCCTTCACCAATGAGGAGGGCGTGCGGTACACGCCCGACATGATGGGCTCACTCGTCTATGCCGGCGGGCTGGATGTCGAGACGGCGCTGGCGACGGTCGGGACTGACGGATCTGTGCTCGGCGACGAGCTTCGCCGCATCGGCTATGCGGGCGACCGCGAGCCGGGCTTTCTGAAACCGTGTGCCTATATGGAATTGCATATCGAGCAGGGCCCAGTGCTGGAGCGCGAGGGCGTTGCGATCGGGGCAGTGGAAAACCTGCAGGGCATTTCCTGGCAGAAGGTGAGTGTCGAGGGTGATGCAAACCATGCCGGTACGACCCCGATCTCCATGCGCCGCGATGCCGGCTATGCTGCCGCCCGCGTCATCACATTCCTGCGTGATCGCGCCAAGGCCTCGAACACGCCGACGGTGGCGACGGTTGGCTGCATGGCCTTCGAGCCCAACGCGATCAACGTCATTCCCTCTCGGGTGACCTTCACGGTCGATCTGCGCGATCCGGATGAAGAGCGGCTGAAGCAGGAGGAGGCGGCTCTTGCCGATTTCCTCAAGATGCTCTCGGGGGAGGAGGGTGTGGCCATCAGCGTCGAGCGGTTGGCCCGCTTCGAGCCGGTGACCTTCGATGCCGGCATCGTCGCGGGCATCGAGGCGGCTGCCAGGGCACGGGGGCTCTCCTGGCGGCGCATGACCTCCGGTGCTGGCCATGATGCGCAAATGATCGCGCGCATGGCGCCGGCGGCCATGATTTTTGTGCCGAGCAAGGGCGGCATCAGTCACAATCCCAAGGAATTCACCGGAGACGACGAACTGGTCGCGGGTGCCAATGTCCTGCTCGACGTCGTCCGCAAGCTCGTGGGAGGGGAATAGATGGACATCGATCAACTGGTTTCTGACATGCGCGCCTGGCGTCACCACCTTCACGCTCACCCCGAATTTGGCTTCGAAGAGAAGCGGACATCGGCTTTCGTCGCCGCAAAGCTTCGGGAATTCGGTTTCGATGAGGTCGTCGAGGGGATTGGCGGCACTGGCGTTGTAGGCACATTGAAGCGGGGAAGCGGTAATCGCTCGGTCGCGCTGCGTGCCGATATGGATGCGCTTCGCATTCCCGAACAGGGCAACCTGCCCTATGCCTCGAAGAATGCTGGTGTCATGCATGCCTGCGGGCACGACGGCCATACGGCGATGTTGCTGGGTGCTGCAAAGATGCTCGCCGAAGAGGGTGGCTTCGATGGCACGGTTCGCTTCGTCTTCCAACCCGCCGAAGAATGGGGCAGGGGCGCGCTGGCGATGATCGAGGATGGCATCATGCACCGCTTCCCCTTCGACGAGATCTACGGCATCCATAACATGCCGGGTCTTCCAGTCGGGCATTTCGAGACGCGTCCCGGCGCGATCATGTCGGCCGAGGACAATTTCGAGATCGTGCTGCGTGGCATCGGCGGTCACGCGGCGCGGCCGCATGGCGGAAACGAGGTGCTGGTGGCGGCCTGCGCACTTGTCACGAATCTCCAGACGATCGTCTCGCGCCGGCTGAACCCGACTGATATCAGCGTCGTCTCAGTCACCGAGCTTGTCACCGACGGCACGCGCAATGCCCTGCCGGGGCTGGCGCGCATTCTGGGTGACGCTCGAAGCTTCCGGCCGGAGGTGAGCGCCGAGATCGAGAAGCAGATGCGCGTGATCGCCAAAGGCACGGCGCTGACCTACAATGTCTCGGCCGAGGTCAGCTATACCAGGGAATTCGTGCCGCTCCTGAACGACGCCGCGCTGACCAACGAGGCATTCGCAGCCGCCGCAGATGTTTTCGAGCCGAATAACGTCGCCGTGCGTCGGGAGCCGATGACCGGCTCGGAGGATTTCGCCCGTTTCCTCGACTTCGTACCTGGGTGCTTCGTCTTCCTCGGCAATGGCACACACTCTGCCCCGTTGCACAATCCGACCTACGATTTTAACGACGAGGCGCTCATCTATGGCGCACAATTCCACGCGAGCATCGTCCGCAGGCGGCTTTGATCGGGCCGGCAACCAGACCAGGGCTTCTTGCGTGGCCCAGTTCGTCGGCCCGTTCGACATCCTGCGCGATCGCTTCGAGCATCAGTTCGTCCTGCAGCAACACGTCAATCAGACGATGGCCGATCGAGGCGTGCGCTGGACGGCTTGGAAGTGAACGCTAACCGGTTTGGCTTAAGCAGCTTGGAGAGGGTTGGATGACGTCTCGCCCGCGATCACCAAGAGGGCAGTCGCTCCAGCTGTCTCGGCGAGAACTCTTGCATAAAGTGCCTCCAGGTAGTTGGTTATTTGGAGAATCTCACTGCGGCCACGTTCGAGGATTTCCAAGACAGCGACATCCATTTGGCCAGTGATCTCGGCTTCTTGCGAGCGGTTCTGGTTGTCAGGTGTAAATACAGCAGTATGGGACATTTGTTCTTCTCACTTCGTTTTTTGTCGATGAACGCAGCGTCGACCGCGAGCTTGCGCCTGCGTTTGCTGGCGATCGGTCAGGCTGCCGCAGTCTCATCGAGATTGGCGAACATGTTGTCGAGGTCGAGGAAGCAAACCATGCCGCGTTCAAGCGGGATGATGCCGTGCGAATAGCTGGCGTTGAAGGTCATGCCGAGATCGGGCACCGGCTGAATCTGGTCGCCGCGGATCGAAAGAATATCGGAGACCTGATCGACCACAAGGCCGACGATGTTGTTTCCCACTTCTGCAACGACGATGGCGGCACGGCTTGTGTCGATCGTGCTGCGGACGCCGAGACGCGCAGCCAGATCGATAATGGGGATGACCGAGCCGCGCAGATTCATCACGCCGAGCACATGCGGCGGCGCGTGGGGCAGCGGTGTTGACGCTGCCCATCCTCGGATTTCCCGGATCGAGGTGGTCTCGACGCAGAATTGCTGGTCGCCGAGATGAAAGGCGATGATTTCCAACGGCGTACCCGGGCTGCGTTTGCTGTCCCAAGTCATCAGAAATCCTCCCATCCTGCCGCCGCAGTCGCGGTTCGGCCTCCACCGAACGCGCCGGCGACCTTTAGCCCGAGTGCACGCGCCGGCGAGGCGGCGGGGCGGGCGTCGTGGGCGACGATACGCGGACCCGATGTCGAGCCATCCACCCTGAAGCGGGCGATCAGCCGTGAGAGATTGGACGCCTCGTCGGCGAGCCGATTGGTCGCCGCCGTCGATTCCTCGACCATCGCCGCATTCTGTTGTGTCACCTGATCCATGTGGTTGACGGCGGTCGAGACCTCCGACAAGCCTGTCGATTGCTCCTTGGCGGCTCTCGCGATCGAATGCACATGCTCGTTGATCTTGACCACATGTCCCTGGATCAGGGTGAGGGCTTCGCCGGTCGCAGTCACAAGCTTTACGCCGGATTGGACCTCGCCGCTCGAACGCGAGATCAGCGCCTTGATGTCCTTGGCCGCCCCGGCTGAGCGCTGGGCAAGCTCGCGCACTTCCTGGGCAACGACGGCGAAACCCTTGCCCGCATCTCCCGCACGCGCTGCTTCGACGCCGGCGTTCAATGCCAGAAGATTGGTCTGGAAGGCGATCTCGTCGATGACGTTGATGATCTGACCGATCTCGCCGGAGGCCTGCTCGATTCTTCCCATGGCCGAGACCGCGTCCGTCACGACGGCGCTCGACTGCTCGGTGCTCCTGCGGGCTTCGTCGACCATATGGCTGGCTTCCGTCGCCCGCTCTGTAGAGCTTCTAACCGCGACGGTGATTTCCTCGAGCGCCGAGGAGGTTTCCTCCAGCGAGGCCGCCTGTTGCTCCGTGCGCTTCGACAGATCACCGGAGGCGCTTCGCATCTCGGTCGCACCGCTGTTGATGGTCTCCACCGCGGAACGGACTTCGCCGAGCACCGCGCGGAGATTGGCCATCGTCGCATTGACGTTTTGCTGCAGTTCGCCAAAGGCTCCCTGGAACTCCCCGCGCATGCTCTCGGTCAGATCGCCCGCAGCCAAAGCCGACACCACCCTGCGTGTTTCAGCGATACCTGTATCGACCGATGTCACCAGGTCGTTGACTTGGGCGGCAAACCGATTGAGATCGGCGTTGTCATAGTCCTTGGAGATGCGCTGTGTGAAATCGCCGGCGACGGCCGCCGCCACCACCTGGCCGATGCTCGACTGAAGGTCGGCGCTCTTGGCCTGCAGCGCTGCTTCCTGGTCGCTCATCTCACGCACCTTGATGCCGTTCTGCTTGAACACCTCGACAGCGCGCGCCATATCGCCAAGCTCATTCCTGAGATCGGTAAAAGGAATTTCGACCGCGAGGTCTCCATCGGCGAGCTTGCGCATGACGCCCGTCGTGCTGGCGATCGGAGCTGCAATACCACGATAGAGGGCGAAACCGGCAAGCACCGCAAATGCCGCCATCACCGCCATTCCTCCCATGGCGGTCCAGTCCGACGAGTCTACGGCCGCGCGTCCAGCGGCGTTGCGCTCGATCATGAGAGCGCGTTCTTCGGCCTGGATCTCTGCAACAAGCTTTCGGATGCCATCCATGGATTGTTTTCCGGCCCCGCTCGCCTCCATTTTCCGGGCGACCTCTATTTGGTCGGACTTCTTGATGAGGGCGATCTCCTCGTCGGCGACATTTGCGCGCCACGCTCTTGCCAGCACATCCAGATCGTCGAGGCGTTTTTGCTGCGTCGGATTATCCGCCGTCAACTCTTTCGCCTGCGCCAGCGATTCTTCGTAGAGTTGCTGTCCCTCTCTGAAGGGGCCCAGGAATGATTCGTCGCCGGAGATGAGATAGCCGCGAACCCCTGTCTCTTGGTTGACCATCCCAAGAAGCAGTCGGTTCGTAGCCCTGAGGACCTCATTGGTATGCTGGACCCACCCGCTCGTCTGATCGACGAAGTGAAGGCTGCGATAGTTGAAGACGCTTATCGTACAGGCTACGACAAGAAGGATGGCGAAGATGGTCGCGATCTTAGATGATGTTCTCAGATGCTTGATGTGTGGCATGGCAAAAATCGTCCAGTTTGGGCTGAATATGCTTCAGTGATGCATAGCGCTGACTTTCAGCTGCTTGCGCTATACGCGGGAAGAGGCAATGACATGGTTCGCAGGATGCGCGTTCTCCGGTTCATGAGGACAGGAGGGCGTCATGCTTCCACGTCGTTTTGAGCGAAACCACCTTTCAAATCATTCGAAAAGGCGTCGGACGGAATTGCCTGCTGCGCAATAGCAAGTGGCCCTGCCCGCTCCCGTGCAGACGTTTCCGCCGCGGACCGGATGGGCGCCCCATGAATTTATTGTAAAGCTTAACAGGTCCTAAAGTTCGCTACCCTGAGCTGTGTCACGGTGCGGAAGGCGGACAAAACTTCCAAGATTGGACAAGGGAACTCTGTTTAAGCGCTTGTCGCTCGCCTTTTTGTATCGGATGGCTTCTCTCCGTATGCCTCTCGATACGCAGTGGAAAAACGGCCGAAATGAAAGAAGCCCCATTTGAGGGATATCTCTTTGATGGATTGTTGATTCGCAGGATCAAGAAGGTCGGCATGCGCAGCGCGGAGCCGGATAGCGCGCAGATAGGCCGAAGGTGTCGTTTCCTTGAACGTCCGAAAGCCGTTCTCAAGAGCGCGTATCGAAACACCCACCGTTTCAGCGACCGCAGCCATCGTAATTGGCCGATCGGTATTCGCGCGCATGAAATCAATGGCCCGATGCACATGCCACGGGGCAATCATCGCAGCATTCTTGTCCAGGAGATATGAGAGCCGATGAGGCACCGATCGCACCACCAGTTCCGCCAGTGCACTGGTCAAATTCGACATCGCAACAGGCGCGTGAAGGAGCGGCCCATCGTTTCGCATGCCGGTCACGATCGCTTCCAGTAAATTTTGCATGACTTTTCCTTCGACAGAAGAGAGGTCGATCGGGGGATGTAAGTCCAGCGTCCCAGTCAATGGCACGTCAAGGACTCCGGAGACCGCCTTCGCGATGAGGGTCCAGTCCAAACGCAAGACATCGGACACGTGTGGAGCGCCGCGCACGACGAAGCGATCAGCCTGATGATTGTTGACCAGAAGCAGTTTTCCAGGCAGTCCTTCAAAGGCACGGTGACCGACAGTCACATCGATAGCGCCCTCGCGTGGCAGGAGAATTGATAGCCATTCGGCCATTTCGGGTTCGGCGCGCACCTGCCACCCGGTTAAATACTGACCGGCGACCAACGTCGTGGTGCCACTGCTCCAAAAATCGGCATTCCATTGGAACTTTTGCGAAGGGCCGGTGGGGGATGCTTCCAACGGGCCGAAATGGCGCGTGAAGGTATCGACCATCTCTTCAAAATCAGTGCCAGAAAAGCGCGAAACGAGCTTGGAAGGATTGTTATGCGGCATGTTGCTGCAAGTGGGTCAAGTGACGGCTGCGAAGGATATTGGCCAAAAAATTGCTGACGCTTAGATCAACAGGTGACCTAAGGTCAGCTCAGGAAACCCTCAACATATGGCTCCTGGTCATCAATCAAGTGAGTGGATGCGCCTGTTATGTAGGCGTTCCCTTCGACGCTTGGAATGATTGCAGGCATGCCTGCCGCCAGGGTTACGTGCCGCTCGATCCGGCCCTTGAACGTTGATCCTATCAAGCTCTCATGGATGAAGACATCGCCGATTTCCTGCTCTCCTCGGGCTGCCCTGAGCGCTACACGCGCCGACGTGCCTGTACCGCAGGGTGAGCGATCGATGATCTTCGGAGTGGCGATCACGACAGCACGTGCATCGCCGCCGTTCGTGGGTGCGCCGCACCACATTGTATGATGCGCGCCTCGAATACTGGGGTTATCCGGGTGGACAACGTCAATGACGCCGGGCAGCATTTTCACGAGAACCTGCGCCATTCGCCGCAACTCTTCAGGCGAATAGTCGGCGCAGTCCCTGAAGTTTTTCTGGCTCTCGACGATGGGATAGAAATTGCCCCCGTAAGCTATGTCGAAAACGATGGGACCGAGGTCGGGGTGGTTCAATTCTACGCTCCGGGCAAGAACAAACGAGGGTACGTTGCTGAACCGAACCCCACTGACTTTGTCGCCGGTCTTTTCGTATTTTGCCTCTACAACCCCGGCAGGGGTGTCTAGCCGCACAACTCCTGGCGTAGTCGGTTCGAGTAACGCCTTTTCGATGATGAATGTCACCAATCCTATCGTGGCATGACCGCACATCGGAATACATCCTGATGTCTCAAGGTAGAGTACGCCTGTATCGCAGTCTTCCCGTGTCGAGGGAACCAGCATTGCCCCCGACATCATCTCATGGCCCCTCGGTTCACACATCAGTCCACTGCGGATCCAATCGTACCTTGTGATAAAATCCAGTCGCCTCTCGCTCTGTGTCTCGCCTACGAGCTCTGGCTGCCCAGAGACAATTAGGCGAACGGGCATGCCGGCCGTATGGCCCTCAATGCAGTCGAACGTGTAGCGGGTCATACCAATCACTTCCGTTGAGTGTTGAACACAGCGCCCATGAGGGGCAGGTAGCGATATGTTGCAGATTGTCGTGCAAATGTCGACAGAAACATCGATCGAACAGCCGTTTTCAAATGAGCCGGTTGACAGAAGGTTTGTGTCGACATTAGATCGACGCCTTTAAGCCTTGCCGAGAAAGGGAGCGGTGATATGAGCGCAAGCGCCGGCAGCCAGACGCTACGGGCGGTAGTGACGGGTGGAGCAAGTGGAATCGGTGAGGCGACGGTGCGGAAGTTTGCCTCCTCGGGGTGGAAAGTCATTATCGCCGATATCAATGCTGACCGCGGCCGAGAGATAGCTGGCGAGCTAAGCGTTCGGGGCTTCGACGTGCAGTCTGTTTATCTCGATGTTACAGACGAGGCGGCAGTCCAATCATTTTCAGAGCAGGTGTTTTCTCTAGAAGGCGGAGTTGCAGCTCTGATCAATTCGGGTGGCATACTTCAAAACGCCACGCGGTTGACATCGATGCGCATCGAGGATTTCGACAGAATTCTCGATGTTAATCTGCGTGGAAGCGTTTTGACCGGCAAAGCCTTTGGGAAAAAAATGGCTGAGTCAGGCCATGGTGCGATTATCAACCTGTGCTCATTGACGACGTTTCATGCGCTGCCGCAGCCCGCATATGCGATGAGCAAGGCGGCTCTGAAAACTCTAACGGAAGTGATGGCAGCCGAATTGGGCCCGCAGGGGGTAAGGGTAAATGCCGTGGCCCCGGGATACACCCTTACTCCGGCGATGAAGGACAGGATCGATAGGGGAGAACGCGATCCATCGAAGGTTATCTCCAAGTCGGCTCTCGGCAGGTTTGTCGAGCCGAGCGAAATTGGAGAAGCGATCTTCTTCCTTTGTTCGCCTGCAGCCGCTGCCATCACAGGTGTGACATTGCCAGTGGACTGCGGTTGGCTGGTCTACTCGGTTTACACTAACGCAGCTGCCCAGCCGGCGTAGACGAATAACGTAGCCCCGAACGGGTACATGGTGTCGAGAAGCACGTCAATCAGCGACGCTAGCAGCAATCATCGGGGTATTGAGCGATGAATGGAGAATGTCTTGTCGCCGGCATAGGAGCGGGTGAGCTTCTGTTTTCCAACGTCGGCCTCAGTTTCATGGGAGGCGTGCATCCCAAGACCGGAGTCGTGATCGACACGCACCATCCACTGCATGGACAAAGCGTTTGCGGGAAGATCCTCGCAATCCCCAGCGGGCGGGGTTCCTGCGCAGGAAGTCTGGCCATCTTCGAACTTATCATGAACGGCCATGCTCCGAGCGCGCTCGTCTTGCAGCACAAGGAGACGATCTTGACCTTGGGCGTGCTCATTGCGAAGGAGCTGTTCCGGAAGAGCATTCCGGTCGTCCGTCTGTCCGCGGAGGACTTTGCCTCACTTGCCGAGGCTCGGCATGCGGTCGTCCACGATGGCCAGGTAGATCTCCACGCAGCCGCTCCCGCCTTCATGGCCGATGACGGCGATTCTATCACCGTCGATCTCGAAGGTTTCGAACTGACCGAGACTGACCAGCGGTTTCTCGACGGTGAATTCGGCGAGGCGGCACGGGTCGCCATGCGCATCATCATTAGAACCGCGCAGATCGAAGGGGCCCACAGCCTTATCGATGTCGATATGGCGCATATCGACGGATGCTTTTACCACGGGTCGGGCGTTCTTCAATTTGCCAGGAGACTGTTCGAACTGGGTGGCCGCGTTCGCATACGCTCGACCATGAATTCGCTTTGCGTCGATCGGCGCCTGTGGCAAGGCCTCGGCGTCGATCCGGGTCTTGGCAGGCCGTCCGATGAGCTGGCCGATACCTATAGGGCCATGGGCGTCGAGCCGACCTATACATGTGCGCCCTATCTACTCGATGGAGCGCCTGCATTCGGCCAGCGGATCGCCTGGGCGGAATCAAATGCCGTGGTGTTTGCCAACGCGGTGCTGGGTGCGCGCACGATGAAATATCCGGACTATCTCGATATTCTTGTGGCCATAACCGGGCGCGCGCCGAATGCCGATTGTTACCTTCCCGAGAAGCGTCTCGCCACGCTCCAGATAAATGTTCCGCGTCCTGATGTGCTCGACGATTCCTTCTGGCCGGCATTGGGATATCACGTGGGCAAGATCGCAACGAACGATATTCCCGTTCTTACCGGACTGGAGGAGCTACCGATCTCCCTCGATGATCTCAAGGCTTTCGGCGCGGCTTTTGCCACGACGTCGGCTGTGGCGATGTTCCACATTGTTGGCGCAACACCGGAGGCAAGGACCGTCGAAGAGGCGACGGGCGGCTCGCATGGGGTGGGCCGTCACACGATTACGATCGAGGCGTTGATCGAGACGTGGCGCGAGCTCAACAATGCCGGCTCCGCGGATGTCGATCTCGTATCGCTGGGCAACCCGCATTTCTCGCTGACGGAATGCGAACGGCTCGCGGCACTTTGTACTGGCAGGATGAAGTCGGATAAGGTCGACATGATCGTGACCTGCGGAAGGGACGTTTTCGAGAAAGCCAAGAAGGAAGGCTTTGTCGATGTGATCTCGAGGTTCGGCGGCCGGTTCCTCAACGATACCTGCTGGTGCCTGATCTCTGAGCCTGTCATTGCCCCCCGCGTCAGATATATCATGACCAATTCCGGCAAATATGCGCATTACGGTCCCGCCGCCGTGGGCAGGGAGTTCCATTTCGGAAGCCTACAACGCTGCGTCGACGCTGCCTGCAGCGGCTTTGCCGAGACCGCGCTTCCCGGATGGCTGACGGCAGGCTCTATTTCGTGATACGCAACAGCACCCGATCGAGTGCGTCGACCAGAGCGCGCGTTCCGCCGTTCTGGTCGAAATCCGTCCAGACCTGTTCGTTCAGGCCTCCCTTGGTGGCGTATTCCCGCGACAGCCTGTGAAGGGAGGTGTCGGACCGACGGCTCGCGACCTTCGCAAGGGTTTGAAAATGAGCCGAGAGGTACGCGCGACCGCTGTCCTCGGGTAGACCCTGCGCTTCAAGCCAATCGACGGCGCGTGCCATCAGGCCAAAATAAAGCGACATGGTCGCGCTGGCGGCAGCCAACAGGTCGTATTCCGTGCGCGTCTCGCATTCCACGGCCGTCCCGATCCTGTTGAAGAGATCTGCGACGCGAGGGCTGCGTGGAAAAATGGCGGTCACACCCTCGCGGTCCTCGACAAAGGGCAGGGGTATGGCCTGTACGAGCTCGACATCGGACTTGATCCATTCGTGCAAAGTCTCGCGCTCCGTGGCGGCGATCAGACTGATGACGAGTTGGCCGTCACGAAATCCGATTTGCGGAATGACGTCTGATGCGATTTGCGGCCGCACGGCCAGAAAGACCACCTCGGAGCTGTTTGAAACAGCCTGATTGTCTTCGGCGATCGTGACCTGCGGATAGGTGGCCGCGAGATCCGTCGCGATCTCGGCGTTGCGGGGCGCGACAATAATCGGGTTTGCGAATTCAGGGTCGGCAAGCAGACCCGTGATGATCGCCCTGGTGATCGTTCCCGTTCCGAGAAAGCCAATCGGACCGGTCATGACATGGCTCATTCTGCGGCGTTCAATGGCATGAGAGGAGCTTCGGTTGTGTAGTTCTCGCGCATGAAATTGATGAAGTTGTCTTGGAACTGGCGGGTATGGGCGTGGGCGAGTTCGTCCGCCCGCTCCACATCGCGGTTGCGGATCGCTTCCAGCATCAGGTTGTGCTCGTCGGTGAGGAGATAGCCCTCATGCGTCCTCTCGAGATATTCGAAATGCAGGTGCAGCATGCGCTGGCCTTGTCCCAGAAGCCGTTCATAGAACGAAGCAAGAAAAGGATTTTTTCCGGCATCCGCAATGGCCATGTGGAAACGCTTGTTGGCTTCCGACATCGAGAGATGAACGCCGGTCTTGACCGCCGCCTCGAACTCCTTCTGGCGCTTGGCGATGATCTTGAGATCGGCGTCGGTACGCAGTGTCGCCGCAAGGCGAGTGTTCATACGCTGAGCGATATCCAGCGCCTCGACATATTTGGGGAACGTCCCGATTTCGATCGGCGCGACGATAGTACTGCGATTGGACAGAGTGACCACCAGACCTTCGCCCGCCAGGCGGATCAGCGCCTCACGGACGGGGGAGCGCGACATGTCGAAACGCTCGGCAAGCGTCGTCTCGTCGAGAAGCTGGCCGGGCTGCAACCTCAGCCCCAGGATCTCGGCTCGCAGCGTGTCGTAGACGCTTTTCCAGCCGGTGCCACGGATGCGCCTAGATTCCTGTTCTTCCACTTCAAATTCCTTCCCGCCTGTATGCCTTGACCATAGATTCATAAGGACACCGTGTCGACAAGGAACTTTCAGCTTGACTTTGTCGACATTAAGACGACATAACATCGGCAGGCAGAGGATGGATGCAGGTGCCGCTGGACGGCGCAAATGAACTGCCAAGACCCTCGGATCGAAACAGTCACTTCTAAATTCTTGTCAAATGGAGCCTCGCGATGAAACTCACCGGCGTCATGCCCGCCCTCGTCACCCCCTTCGACAAAAACAACAAGATCGATTTCAAGTCCTTTGAAAAGCTTTTGGCCCATCTCCGCGAGGCCGGGGTGACCGGCTGGGTACCGAACGGTTCGACGGGTGAATATTTCAGCCAGACCACCGAGGAGCGCCGCGACGTCCTGCAGTTCGTCAAGGACTTCGCCAAGCCGGGCGAAATCCTGATCGCCGGCACGAATGCGCCGGCCACGCGCGAGGTTATCGAGCAGACCGAGCTCGCCAGGAAGATCGGCTATGACACGGTTTTGCTCGCGCCGCCCTTCTACACCCGCCCGACCCAGGAAGAGCTGATCAAGCACTATGAAACCGTGCTGGCTGCGGTCGACGTCAACCTGGTGCTCTACAGCTACCCGGCAAAGGACGGCTCCGATATCAGCTTCGAATTGATGGACCACTTTGCCGACAATCCGCGTGTCATTGGCATCAAAGAAAGCTCGGGCGTGCTGCAGCGGGCGATCGATATCGCCAGCCGCTACGAGGGCAAGATCCAATTGGTCAGCGGTTCCGACGATATTGCGCTCGACTTCATGTTCTGGGGTGCGGAAAGCTGGATTTGCGGACCGTCGAACTGCATGGCGAAAGCGTGCTGCGATCTCGACCGCACCTACAAGTCAGGCGATATCGCCAAGGCGCGCGACATGATGAAGACCCTTTATCGTGCGATGAACATCCTCGAATCCGGAAAATTCGTACAGAAGATCAAGTATGGCTGCGAGCTGCAGGGCTTGCCCGTCGGCGAGTGCCGCGCGCCGCTCGGCCCCCTGACCGATGCCGAGAAGGCCGAGTTCAAGGCCGCCATGCAGCCGATCCTCAACTGGTAAGTTTCGAGCCGGTGGCGCCCGGTTGCGTCGGGCGCCCTTATTGCTTCTTGGGTTCAGGGATCGGGGTCATGCGGTTCAAAAAGGTGCTCTCCGTCGTCGAATGCCATGCGGAAGGCGAGAGCGGCAAGGTCATCGTCGGCGGCGTCGGACAGGTGCCGGGTAAGACAATGTTCGACAAGAAACTTCATCTTGAAAACTACATGGACGACATCCGCAAAATGGTGCTGTTCGAGCCGCGCGGCGCCGTCTGGCACAATGCCAATATCGTGCTGCCGTCCAACCATCCTGACGCGGATATGGGCTATGTGATCCTGGAGACCACCGAGTATCCTGCGATGTCCGGGTCGAACACCATGTGCGTTGCGACCGTGCTGCTCGAGACGGGCATCCTGCCGATGCAGGAACCCGTTACAAACCTGACGCTCGAGTCGCCGGCGGGTCTCATCCGTGTACGCTGCGAGTGCCGCGATGGGAAGGTGACCAGCGTCCGCCTCGTGAACCAGCCTGCCTTTTGCTATCACGTCGACAGCAAGATCGAGGTCGCCGGCCTGGGTACGGTCGGGGTCGACATCGTCTATGGCGGTATGACCTATGTGATGGTCGACGCCGCAGCACTCGGCTTTTCAGTCGACCCGTCCGAAGCACGGGAACTGTGCGAGGTCGGTCAGAGGCTGAAAACCGCCGCCGTGGAGCAGCTTGCGGTGGAACATCCCGAAAACCCTGCCATTCCGGGCATCACCAACACGGAATTCATGGGTCCGCTACGCCGCGAGAACGGCCAACTGGTATCGAGAAATTGCGTCGTCGTTTCCCCGGGGCGTTGCGATCGTTCGCCCTGCGGCACGGGTTCGTCGGCCCGCTTGGCCCTGCTTCATGCCAAAGGTCTGATCGCGCCCGGCGAAACGCTAGTGCATGAATCCATCACCGGCAGCCGCTTTTTGTGCTCGATTGACGGTCTGGCCAAGGTCGGCCGATACGATGCCGTCATTCCCGCCATATCAGGCCAGGCCTGGATCACCGGTTTTCACCAGATGGGCATGGATCCGACCGATCCGTATCCGAATGGCTTCACCGTGGCCGACACCTGGATGGCAACCGTTTGATCCGGCAGACAGCAACATGAACACTTCATCCACGATCGCAATTGTCGGCGCCGGCATTATCGGCACCACGCTTGCCTATGATCTGCAACGCCGCGGGCATGCCGTCCGGCTAATCGAGCGGGATGGTCCGGGCACCGGCGCAAGCTTCGGCAATATGGCAAGCATCGCGGTGACCGAGTTCATGCCGGCCTCGCGACCGGCAATCTGGAAACAGATGCCGAAATGGCTTCTCGATCCGGAAGGCCCGGTGCGCGTCCGGCCGTCCTATATGCCGCGACTTATCCCCTGGTTCCTGCGTTTTCTGGCAGCAAGCCGTCCCTCGAAGCTTCGCGAACTCGAGGCAGCAGGCGCGGTGCTCTGCCACCGCGTGCAGGAGGACCTTGATGCGCTCTTGAAAGAGACCGGTCTGACTCACATGCTGAGTGCGGAAGGCTGCCTCAGCCTTTATGCCGACGAGGCCGAGTTCAAGGCCGATCGCGATCATATCGAAATCCTCGAGCGCTTCGGTTTTCGTCACGAGATTTTGGGCGGTAATGCGATCCGCGACCTTGAACCGGCACTGACGACCAAGATCACCAAGGCGGTGCTCTTTCCCGACAACCGGTCGGTGGCAGACCCATACAAACTCGTCACGGCGCTTGCCGAACGCTTCCAGGCCCTAGGCGGTACGATCGTCCGCGGCGACGTCGGCGGCTTTGAGACGGGCGAGGGCGGGATCAAGGCTGTCCGCCTAAAGGATGGTCGTGCGATCAAAGCCGAAAAGACCGTGCTCGCGGCGGGGGGTTTTTACCGCCCGCATGGCCCGGGATCTCGGAGAGCCGATTCCGCTTGAAACCGAACGCGGCTATCACACCCAGATCATGGATCCCGGTATTTCCATGCGCCATTCGATCATCTGGCCGGCCAAGGCCTTCATGGTGACGCCGACGGCAGGCGGCATCCGGATCGGCGGCACGGTGGAAATGGCGGGCATTGACGCTGCACCGGACTATCGCCGCGCCAAGATCACGGTCAAGCGCGCGCTCGAAGCGCTGCCCGATCTGAAAGTGCGTCAGACGAGTGAATGGATGGGCCACCGTCCGGCCTTCCCAGACACGGTGCCTGTCATGAGCGCCTCTGCCAAGCATCGCGATCTCTATTATGCGACCGGCCATGGCCATCTCGGGCTCACCTATGCCGCGACCAATGCGCGGCTGATGGGGGACCTGATTTCCGGTGTCACGCCGCCCGTCGATCTTACCCCCTTTCGCGCCGACCGGTTCTGAGCCGGGTTGCCAATGGAGTATCTCATGCAGGACAAACTCTACATCGATGGAAAATGGGTTGCCCCCGCAAAGGGCGGCACGGCCGATGTCATCAATCCCGCGACAGAAGAGGTGATCCGGCAGATTGCGCTGGCAACCGAGGAGGATGTCGATCTCGCCGTGAAGGCAGCGCGACGCGCCTTCGACAAGGATGGTTGGCCGAAACTCGCCGGCGCCGAGCGCGCCAGATATCTGCGCGCCATCGCCGCCGGCATTCGCGCCCGGCAGGCCGATATCGCCCGGCTTGAAGTGCTCGACAATGGCAAGCCTTTCCCGGAAGCGGACTGGGACATCGCCGACGCTGCCGGCTGCTTCGATTTTTATGCCGGACTGGCTGAGGAATTCGATACGAAATCCGTCGAGCCTGTCCTGCTCGGCGATGCCCGCTTCACCTCCAAGGCGGTCAAGGAGCCGATGGGCGTCGTGGGAGCGATTGTCCCCTGGAACTATCCGTTGCTGATGGCATCGTGGAAGGTGGCGCCGGCGCTTGCGGCGGGTTGCACAGTCGTGCTGAAACCGGCTGAACTCACCTCGCTGACCGCGCTTGAACTGGCCGCCATCGCCGATGAGGTCGGATTGCCTGCCGGCGTACTGAACGTTGTGACAGGCGCGGGTTCGATCGCCGGACAGGCGATCGTCGACCATCCCCTGGTTGACAAGCTCGCCTTCACCGGCTCCGGCCCGGTCGGTTCGAAGATGATGGCGCAGGCGGCGCGGGACGTAAAGCGCATCAGCCTCGAGCTTGGCGGCAAGTCGCCTTTCGTCGTTTTCGATGACGCCGATATCGAACAGGCCGTCGAATGGATCATGTTCGGTATTTTCTGGAATCAGGGCCAAGTCTGCTCGGCCACCTCCCGCGTTCTGGTGCAGCAGGGCATCTACGAGAGGCTGCTTGCCCGCCTGATCGAGGAAACCAGGAAGATCACCATCGGCAATGGCCTCGATGACGGGATCCTGCTCGGACCGCTCGTTTCTGCGCGGCAATATTCCAATGTCATGCGCGATATAGAAAAAGCAAAGGCAGCCGGCGCGACCGTTGCTTGTGGCGGCAACCGGCCGGAAGGCCTTGACAAGGGCTATTATCTTGAGCCGACCATCTTGACTGACGTGCCGCTCGACAGCGAGGCTTGGACGGAGGAAATCTTCGGGCCGGTGGTTTGCATCCGCCCATTCGCTACGGAAGAAGAAGCGATCCAACTCGCCAATGACAGCCGCTTCGGGCTTGCCGCTGCCGTCATGTCGAAGGACGATGCGCGCACCGAACGCGTTGCCGCGGCCTTCCGCGCCGGCATCGTCTGGATCAACTGCTCGCAGCCGACCTTCACCGAAGCGCCGTGGGGCGGTTACAAGCAGTCCGGCATCGGCCGCGAACTTGGCCGCTGGGGTTTTGAAAACTATCTCGAAACCAAGCAGATCACCCGATTTGCCACCGATGACCCCTGGGGTTGGTATATCAAGCCGGGGGCAGGTCAATGAACAAGCCTCTTTCCGGCCAGACAATCCTGGTGACCGGCGCATCGGGCGAGATTGGCCGCGCCATCATCAAGGCTTTGGCAGAGGACGGGGCCCGACCAATTATCCATTATGGCCGCAACCGAGCCGGCGCGGAAAGCCTGAATGCCGAGATCGACGGGAAAGGCATCATCGTGTCAGCCGATTTGTCGGCACCGGATGGCGCTTTCGCGCTCTGGCAGCGCTCGCTCGACGCGGCGGGTCGCATCCATGGGCTGGTCAACAATGCCGGAATCCTGAGCCGCATTGCGATCGCCGCCGAACCCGATCAATGGCGCTCAGTTTGGCAAAAGGATTTCCAGGTCAATTTCTTTGCCGCCGCCGATCTCGCGAAAGAAGCAATCCGGCATTTCAAGGCAAACGGTGGCGGACGTATCATCAACATGGCGAGCCGGGCCGGCCAGCGGGGCTATGCGGCGGACGCGATGCCCTATGGCGCGACAAAGGCGGCGCTTGTCAATTTGACCAAATCGATCGCCCGCAGCTTCGGCGCCGATGGTGTGACCGCGATTGCGATCGCACCCGGATGGGTGCGTACTCGCATGGCTGAGGAATTCGTTGCCAAGAACGGCAAGCAGGCGGCTGTCGGAGAAATTCCAATTGGCGAAATGGCGGAACCGGAAGCGGTTGCTGAATTGGTTGCCTTCTCCCTTCGCGCCTCCCAGGCATCGCTGAACGGCGCGACACTCGACGTCAATGGCGGCAGCTACATCCGTTAGGGAGAGATCGAATGCAACGCTTCGAAGGCAAAGTCGCGGTGGTCACCGGCGCTGGCGGCGGAATAGGCTCGGCGATTGCCAAGCGCCTCGCCTCTGAAGGCGCGTTGGTCGTTGTAACTGACGCCAATGCAGAGGCTGCCAAGACGGTGACGGCAGATATCCGCACCGCTGGCTGGCAGGCCGAAATGATTACGGCAAACATCGCGGAGAAAGGCGAATGCGCTTCGCTGATTTCCGACAGCTTTGCACTGCGTGGCCGCCTCGACGTGCTGGTCAACAATGCCGGCATCAACCGGCGCGGCAACCTGCTGTCGCTCTCCGACGAGGACTGGTCGATCAGCTTTGCCGTCAACCTTGATGCGATGTTTCACCTTTGCCGCGCGGCGCTGCCACTGATGATCAAGGCCGGCGGCGGCGCAATCGTCAACACCGCGTCGCAATGGGGTCTTTATCCCGCACCAAACCACATCGCCTACAACACGACCAAGGCCGCCGTTGCCGCTTTTACCCAGAATCTCGCGCGCGACTATGCGCCGGACAAGATCCGCGTGAATGCCGTATGTCCCGGCGAGATCCACACGCCGATGCTGGAAGCGGGGGTCAAGCGCTCCGGCCGCACCATTGCCGACCTCGACAAGCTGGTCCCTTTCGGTCGTATCGGCAAGCCCGAGGAAGTCGCCGCTCTCGTCGCCTTCCTCGCCTCGGACGAAGCGCGATTCATCTGCGGCTCGCTGGTGGAAATCACCGGCGCGCAAGCGGTGGCGTAAGGAAGTAGCGCATGGCGCACGGCAGCAGCGGCGACAGCATCAAGATTTCCTTTGAGGATCTTCGTGCCCTGTTGAAGCGGATATTCCTGAAGGCGGGTGCGGCGCAAACGGTCGCAGATATTCTGGCCGACAATTGCGCGGCCTGCGAACGGGATGGGTGCCACAGCCATGGCATTTTCCGCATGCCCGGCTATGTGACAAACCTGGAAACCGGATGGGTGGATGGCAGGGCCGTGCCGACTGCCCAGGAGGTTGGCCCATCCTTCCTGCGCATCGATGCCCGGAACGGCTTCGCACAGCCATCCTTTGAGGCATTCCGGCCGCAGATCGGCCAGATAATCGAGGCGACCGGCGTTGCGGTGGTCGCGATCAACAACTCGCATCACTTCAGCGCACTCTGGCCGGAACTTGAGCCCTTCGCCCAGGTGGGCTTTGTTGGTATTAGCGTTGTTACGGGTGGGTGCGTGGTCGTTCCCCCAGGCGGGCGCAAGCGTGTCCTTGGAACTAATCCCATCGCTTTCGCGACACCGGTCGGCGGTTCCGATCCTCTGATTTTCGACTTTGCCACAAGCAACATGTCCCATGGCGATCTCACCATTGCTGCCGGCGCGGGCCGAAAGGTGCCATATGGAACGGGTGTGGATCGCCACGGGCGGCTAAGCGACGATCCCGTTGTGATCAATGACGGTGGCGGCATCCTGCCTTTTGGCGGCCACAAGGGTGCGGCGCTCTCGCTGATGGTCGAGGTTCTGGCCTCGGCGCTGACCGGCGGAAAGTTCGCGGCGGAAGTGGATTTCACAGGCTACCCTGAGGCCAACGCACCGAAGACTGGCCAACTTTTGATTTTCATTGATCCCAGGAGAGGCGGCAATGTTGGATTCAGCAATCGCGTTCGGGATTTGCTGGAAATGCTGCGCCATGCCGGACAGGAGCGGTTTCCATCGCAGCAGCGATACCAGCGTCGTGCCGCGGCAATGAAGGATGGCATCCCCATCCGCGCCGCCGATTTCGAGAATCTGGAAGCTCTTGCAATTGGAGGGAGCCCGGCCCGATAGGATCGCCGTTGGGGAACTGGGCTCCTCGCATGGCAAGAGCCTTTGTCTAATCCATGTCGGCGAGGGGCCGACAGCCGTTTGACGAACCGCCGGTTCAATCCGTACTCGTCCGAATGCCGCTCGTAAGCTCGGCAAGAAGAGACATTGTCATGAGCCTCTCCAACTCTCTCGTCCAGCAGGACCTGTCATCACATATCCATCCCTTCACCAATCTCGCGCGGCACAAGGAAGTCGGGCCGACGGTCATCGAAAAAGGTGACGGCGTCTACGTCATCGACAACAACGGCCGGTCGTATATCGAAGCGATGTCGGGTCTGTGGAGTGTAGCCTTGGGTTTTAGCGAGGATCGCCTCGTCAAAGCCGCGACCCAGCAGATGGAAACGCTGCCCTACTATCACAGCTTTACCCACAAGACGCATGCACCTGCGATCAAGCTGGCTGCAAAGCTCGCCGAGCTGGCTCCCGGCGACCTCAATCATGTTCATTTCACCAATTCCGGCTCGGAGGCCAACGACACCGTCATCAAGTTGGTCTGGTACATGAACAATGCCCTGGGGCGACCGCAGAAGAAGAAATTCCTCGCCAGGCAGCAGGGCTATCATGGCTCGACCATCGCTTCGGCGAGCCTGACTGGCCTTCCCCGTAGCCATAGGGATTTCGACCTACCGGCCATTCCGGTCCGGCACCTCACCGCTCCCTATTTCTACCGCTTCGGGCTTTCAGGCGAGACGGAAGCCGAGTTCGTCGAGCGTCTTGCCCAGGAACTCGAGACCGTCATTGACGAGGAAGGGCCGGAGACGATTGCGGCTTTCATCGGAGAGCCGGTGATTGCCGCGGGTGGCGTGATCCCTGCGCCGGAAGGTTATTGGCAACGGGTCGAAGCGATTTGCCGGCAACATGACATTGTCCTGATCGCCGATGAGATCATTACCGCCTTCGGCCGGTTGGGCACAATGTTCGGCTGCCAATATTACGGCTTCCAACCGGATATCATGGTGCTGTCGAAGCAACTCACTTCGTCCTATCAGCCGCTCGCGGCGATCGTGATCTCCGACGCAATCAGCGAGGTTCTCACCGAAAACAGCGGTAGGATCGGCAGTTTCGCCCATGGCTTTACCACGACCGGCCACCCCGTCGCGACCGCCGTTGCGCTCGAAAATCTCAACATCATCGAGGAGCGGCAATTGGTCGACCACGCGAAAGTCGTCGGCGCGCGCCTGCAGGCGGGCTTGAACGGTCTGGCTTCGCATCCGCTTGTCGGCGACGTCCGTACGGTCGGACTCATGGGCGGTGTGGAACTGGTTGCCGACAAGGAGACCAGGCGCATGTTCGATCCGCGTGGTGCGCTGGGCGGCTACATCTTCCGGCAGGCGCATGAGCATGGTCTAATTGTCCGCAATATCTACGACACGATTGCCTTCTGCCCGCCGCTGATCATCTCCGAAAAGCACGTGTCTACGGTAATTGACGCATTTGCCGGCACCCTGGACGACGCAGCAAAGTGGGTTCGAGCCGAAGACTTGAAGTAACGCGTTGATATTGGGGTCAGACAAAGATCCGGCCTCGATCCGATTCTCCACGGCAATCTCAGCCGATAAAGCTGACGCGGTCCTTCGACGTTCTTGGCCACGTGTCGTACCGTTGTCCACATTGCCGCGACGGATCTCTCGAGTGCGGGCATGTTCTGCTATTGATCGGCCGGCGTTTGATCAGGGAGAAGGCTTGGAATCCCTGTCGGCGAGGCGTTTGGTGGCTGCGCCCCGCCAAACCCTCGGTGGGGCCGCGCTCGACAGATTTGCCGAATGAGGGTTAGCGGCGTGCCATGTAACGATGTTCGGGGGATACCTGATCGGCGCTCATTGTCCAAGAGGTCAGTGATCAGGCGACGTCTTTAAATGCCGCTGTTGCGTGCCCCACATCATCAAGTTGAAACTGGCTAATGAGGTGCAGGAGGTGGGTGGCTTCGCCGGCCAGAGACTTGCAGGCGGCGGTCGATTCTTCTGCAAGCGCCGCCGTCTGCTGAGTGGACAGGTCGATTTCCCTAATCGTCGAGCTGAACTCTCCGAGATGTGCCGCCTGATTGGAGGCGGTTGAGGCGATGTTGGACACAACAGATCGGATGAGATCGATTTGGTTGGCAATCTTCTTCAACAGTTCGCTGGTGGAACTGACAAGCTGTGTCCCCCGCTCGACACGCCGCGATGAGGTGTTGATCAATTCTTTGATTTCCTTAGCAGCGTCTGCCGATCGCTGCGCCAGGGCACGAACTTCGGAGGCCACGACGGCAAAGCCCTTTCCGGCATCGCCGGCTCTTGATGCCTCGACACCCGCGTTCAAGGCGAGAAGATTGGTCTGAAAGGCGATTTCGTCGATGACACCGACGATATTGGCAATTTGCAACGAAGATTCCTCAATCTCGCCCATGCCGGAAATCGCCTGAGACACGATCTCGTCTGAGGACGCAGCCGTTGCGTGCACTTCGGCTACGATAGTATTGGCCTTGCTTGCCGCCTCGGCAGTGCGATTGACATCCGTTGAGACGGCGCCCAGCGTATTGACAGCACCTTCCAAGACGATGGCCTGGTGCTCCGTGCGCGTGGCGAGTGAATCCATTGCGCTGCTCATTTCGCTGGCAATGGAAGAAATCGAGTTTGCCTGGGTGGCAAATGTGATGACCGTGTCCTTCAGTTGAGCGACAGCGTCATTGAAGTCGTCTTTCAGCTGTTGGTAATCAGCTGGAAAGTCCTTGACGATCTTGTGAGACAGAATGCCGTTGGCAAGCGCAGAGAGACTATTGCCAATTTCGGTGACGACCCCAGCCTGGACGCGCAGCCGCTCAAGCCGATCGCTTTCCATAAGCCTGCGCTCGTTGTCAGCTGCCGCCTCGGTTCTTCGAGCGTCTTCTTCTGCCAGCCTTTTGGCGATGGCATTGTCTCTGAAAACGACTACTGCACGTGACATATCTCCGACTTCGTCGGCGCGGGTGGTTCCGAACACCTCACCGTTAGTGTCTCCGGACGCCAACCTTTTCATTTCGGACACCAGCCGCACGATCGGCCGGGAAATGGAACGGGACGCGACGACTGACAAAAGAAGCGCGGCCAGAGCGGTTAGGACCGATATTGTGAGGATTTTCCAAAGCATGTCGACAGCCGGGGCGAAAATCGACGCGGTCGGTTCGACGGCAATGATGGACCAGTTCTGTCCACCCCACGACAGGGGCTCGGAAGCCGCCATTACGTCCCGGTTGCCATACGAGTTGAAAGAGATTCCCGGCTTTAGCAAACTCTTGTCGACCGACAAGGACGCGACCCTGCTTTCGGAGAAACGCGATGTCGAGCGCGCCAAGCCATCCGTGCCGCCAACAATGGCTTCGCCCTCGGCACTAAAGCCGGAGCTGTCATGCATGATCGCGTCTATGGCAGAAGAAGTCATGGCGACGAGCAGCGTACCGCCCCGCTCATCGGGGATTAGTGCATTGGCGACGGCAACCGCGAAATAGGCAATCCCGGGCCCTGAGCTGGACGGTGGGCTGAAATCGGTCATCACAGCGACCGCTTGGTTCTCGGATAGTTTAATTGCCTTGGTAAGAGGACCGTCTGGCTGAAGCGCACCGAGACGATCCTGCCCGGTACTGTAGATAAGCTCACCTTCGGCGTTGACGAAAATAATGTTTGCATAGCCGTGTTCATTGGCAAGAGCTTTCAGCCAAGGGTCAACGGTTTTGTAAGCCCCGAGATAAAACTGCGCCTTTGCAGTGTTTCCGGCCTCTAGATCCTTGCTTGTGGCCTTCAGTCCCGACAACGCCGTCATCTGATCGGTCGGCAGTATCTTGTAGCCCGTGACCATATTGTCGAACGCTTTTACGAGCGCTGGGTTGGCGGCCAAGGCCTCGACGTCGAGCTTTGTTGTATTCAGCTTCGTAGCCAATATGTCTCGTTTTGTGCTCGCAATATATTCGAGATGAGTTCCAATCAGATATTTGGTCGTCGAAAACGAGGTGAAGCTCGCATAACCGGCGACGGTACCGCAGGCAAGGATCGTCACACCAAGCACCAAAGCAGGGACTTTCCGGCTTATCCTCCAGTTCAACTTGGCAGCCAGATTGGTGCGCAGCTTCATCGTCGCTTCTCCGTCAATCGAAGCCAAATATCGCACAACTCAGTTAAACATCGGTTAGTGTCGACATTCGGTCGTCAGATTCGGTAGATCGCTGTGCTAAGATGCGACCACTGACTTGGAAGAGCCGCGGGTTGTGATCTCGCTGCCTCACGGTCGATAAGACATGACGCGGCGCCCAGGGATCGACGAGCGCTAAAACGGATTCGATCCCTTCCGCTACCTCGCTATTCTGCAGTCATCGACTATGCAGGCAGACGCGATCGGCTCGACGATTCGCGCAGGTCGCTCGAGGTGATGCCATCTGAACCTGCCGGACGAATTGCGCCCGGCAGGTGATCCCACTTTGCCGGTTACGCCTGACTCGGCTTTTCCCAAAGGTTCAGCGACTGACCGATGCCGTTCTTGAGCGCAGTCTGGTAGCACTCATAGCCCCAGCTGATGTCGAAGACGGCCATGCCGCATGCGATGAAGATCACGCGATCCTTGGGCGTTTCGCGCCCGGGCTTCTTGCCGTTGACCACGTCGCCCAGGCCAGTCGAGTCATGTAGTGCCGGCAGCTTTCCGGCATCGATCAGCCGGAAGAAGGGACCGCCGATGACGCCGCTGTAATAGGCGTCCTTGTTGCCCGAGGCGACGGCGTCCTCAACATAGGCTTCCTGCAGCGCGGTGTGGTCGTAGACGATCTTGGCGGTGGTGAGGAAGCTTTCCTCGGTGTTGAACGGGCCGGAGACAAGGATGGTGGCGCCTTCCTTGATCCATTCATCGTTGAAGAAAAGCGGCTTCAGACGTGAGGCGGCGACGGTAACGACGTCCGCGCCGCGGAAGCCAGCCTCGGCATCATCCACACCCATGGCTTCGACATTATAGGTCTCCTTGACCCAGGCCGCGAACTCGTTGGCCTTGTCGAGGAAGATATCGAAGCAGACGACCTTCTCGACCGCCTTGAGCTGGGTCATAATCGCAGAGAAGCAGGCCTTGTTGATCGGTCCACAGCCGATCACGGAGACGACCTTCGAGTCAGCATTGGCGAGATGCTTGGCGGCGACGCCCGGCACTCCTCCGGTGCGCGCCGCGCTCAGTAGATTGGCCGACATCAGGGCGAGCGGCGCGCCGGTATCCTTGTCATTCAGCATCATCGTCAGCACAGAACGCGGCAGGCCCTTCGATGCATTGGCATGATTGGAACCGTACCATTTGTTGCCGCAGACGTCGAAGCGACCGCCGAGATAACCCGGCATGGCAGCGAAGCGCCGATCCGGTCCGGCGACCGGCATGTTGGGGAACTTCGTTTCCTTAGGGAACACGATGTTCAGGCCGTGACTGTTGTGATTTGCGCCGCCCATCAGGTAGTCGCCTTCGCCCAGCAGACTGAAGGTTTCCTCGCAGACAGTGACGCAGCGCTCGGCGTCCAACACGCCGGCTGCGATCATGTCGGGTTCGGAGAGGTAGAGAAAATCGATCCGCGGGTACATGGCGTTGCCTTTCAAGAGGTATGGAGGGAGATCAGCAGGGGTGGTATTTGGTTCAGAAGCGCAGAAGCGGTTTGATGTCATACAGCCGGCAGCCTGGGCTGCGGGCATTGGCGCGCATCAGAAAGTTCAATTTCTCAATGCGCTCGCCGGAGCGCGGGGCGCCGTTCTTTTGAAACGGCACCTGCAGGCCCACCGAAAAATCCATGACGACATCGTCGACAACGCCGCCGGAACGGCCCGACGGTACGGCGATCATTCCGTGCTCTGCAGCGAACCGATAGGCGTCCATCGCTTCTGTGATGGTGCCAACCTGATTTGGTTTTAGGACGAAGCCGTCGACGGCATGTTCATCGAGGGCGCGGCGCAACAGCGGAAGACTGGTGACTGTGAGATCGTCGCCGAGGATGATCGTCCGGGGCAGCTCCTGCACGGCCTTGCGATAGCCATCCCAGTCGTTCTCGTCGAGAAGGTCCTCGATAAAGACGAAGTCAAAGGTCTCAGTGAGCTTGCGAACGTAAGCGATCAATGCGCTGGAGGTGACGCGCTCGCCTTTGAGAAGATAGGTCTTGGTCGTCGCGTCATACATCTCGCTCGAAGCACAATCGAGCGCGAATGAAATCCTGCCGCGGTAGCCGCATTCGTCGATCGCCCGACGCATCATCGAGAGAACGACCATCGGATCGTCGGAGGGTGCGGCATAGCCGTAAGAGCTGGCGACCTGCGGCTTGTGGCCGAGATAGGCGGTCAGGACGGAGCCGAGGTGATTGAATACCGCAACGGCCATTTCAACGGCTTCGTCGATACTGTCCGTCCCGTGCGGGACAATCAGGAATTCGTTGAAGGATTGCGTAAAATTGTCGTAGCGGCCGCCGTTGATCACATTGAAGCAGGGCACCGGCACGGTCTTGATGTCGCCGCCCGCAATGTGATTGTAAAGCGGAATGCGCCGTGAAGCGGCGGCAGCGCGAAAGGCCGCTATCGACGCCGAATAGATGGTGTTGCCGCCGAGATTGCGTTTGTCCGGTGTGCCGTCGAGCCCGATCATCTTTTCGTCTATTGCCCTTTGATCGAACACATTCATGCCGATCAGGGCGGGGCCGATGATGTTGACGGCCTTGTTCACCGCCTTGTGAACACTCAAGCCCTTGTAACTCGAAGGGTCGCCGTCGCGCAGCACGAATGCCTCGTACATGCCGACGGAGGTGCCGGTCGGCGCAGCACCGAGGCCGATAGCGCCGCTTTCAGTGCGGATCTCCACCTCAACGGCGGGGCGGCACTTGCAGTCGATGATCTGCTGGGCGCGAAGGGAAACGATCTTGTCCTGCATCTCACGCGCCTCGCTGAAGTTCAGGGACGTACATAATTGTGAGGTCGCAGAGATTGGTGCCGGTGTTGCCGGTGAAGATGGCCGATGACACGGCCTCCAGTGCCTCGTAGCAACTGTGGTCGCGTAGCGCCTGGTAGAGATTGATCCCCTTGTCGGCCGCAGCCCTTGCGGTGGAGGAATCGGTGATGCCGCCGGCCACCCGCGTCGTCCCGTCAGTTCCCTCGGTGTCGACCGAAAGCAGGCAGGCGCCCGACGTCTTGGCTGCCGTGATGGCAAAGCTGACGGCCATTTCCTGGCCCGGCCCGCCATGACCGCGGATGACGCTGTTGTCCTCAATGAGTGTCGTCACCTCACCGGAGCTCAACAGTACGCAAGGTGCCTTGACGGGATTGCCATAGGTCTGGATTTCGCGTGCCATCGAGGCGAAGAAGGTGCCGGCGTCCCGTGCTTCGCCCTCGAGGAAAGAGGACACGATCATGGCCGGAATCCCCATCTCCTCGCAGATTTCCTTGGCATAGATGCAGGAGTCCGGCAGGGTGTTCAGCAGGAAATAAGTGTTATCCGGAAATGCCTTCGGCGTTTCGCCCTCAGGGCCGGCATTCATCAGGTAGTCGACCACCGTTTTCGGCAGGCGGTCGGCGACATTGCGGTTGATAATGGTCGCCCGCGCATCGTCCAGCGTCGTCGCGTCAGGGCCGATCGGCGTACTCTTGTAAGCAGCGTAGGGCACGGAAATATCACCGGTCGCGGGATTGCCGACGGCGTCGCTGATGCCGAAGCCGATGAGTTCGGCACCGATATCCTGAATACGTTTGGCCAGCATGCCACCGTTGAGCGCGGAAATGTGTCGCCGGACGGCGTTGATCTCATAGATGCCTGCGCCGGATTTCAAGAGGACGTCGGTCGTGTCGATCTCGTCCTGGAGGCTGATCCCGTCGATCGGGCATGACATCAGCGCCGAGCTTCCGCCGCTGATAACGCAGATGAAGAGGTCGTCCGGACCCGACTGATCCACGATCTCGATGATCTTCTTTGAGGCCCGGTGACCTTCCTCATTGGGAAGAGGGTGGCCGCCGATGAAGACCTCGGTCCTGTTGAACCTATCTGTCTCCTCAAGCACCTTGACGATGGCGATCCCCTTGGTGAGGCGTTCGCCGAGCACGTGATCCACGGCCATGGCCATGTGATTGCACGCTTTTCCAGCCCCGAAGAGATAGACGTTGCGCTTGTTCGACAGATCCCAGGAGCGGGTGCCGATATGGAGGACACTGCCTTCCATGCGCATGATGCCGCGCATGCGTCGGTAGCTATCCAATCGGTCGAGCGTCCTATCTGCGATCTCGAGCACGATCTGCCGGGAAGATCGATCGCCTGCGGACAGGATTTCATCTCCGTTACGTATCTTTTTCATCTGGACACTCGATTGCTGCAGGCGCGGTCCGGCACGAGCAAGGGCGCAACATGTCGCCCGCCCGGCAGGCAGCCCCGGCGGTTGAAGTCTTGGGTGAATTTCGCTTGCAGCGACGTCTCAGGCCGCGAGCCGAGGCCACAATACGCAAAAGGGCTATTGTCGACAATAGCCCTTTGAGATATTTTTTGACGTGCTGTTCTTGTTCTCAATCAGCTCAAGAGGATAAACAGGCAGAAACGCAGCCGAAGAGGCCCCGTGATGGATCGAGCGAAGCTTCCTAAGATTGAGAAAATGCCGGCGGATGTGCGCGCACTGGGCGTCTTGCGGGGCAGGATCATCGATGGTTCGATTCCCGCTGGGTCCCGGCTGACCGAGGTGCAGATTTCAGACGAGATGGGGCTTTCGCGCGCCACCGTGCGCACCGCGCTTCATCAACTGGCCCAAGAAGGCCTAGTCAGTCTGGTGCCCTACACGGGGTGGACGGTGGTCAAGCTGTCGCGTCAGGATATCTGGGAGCTCTATACGCTGCGTGGCGCCGTCGAGCGGCTGGCGGCGAGTTTGACGGCTGCCAGTGCTGAGCCGGCCCAGATGGCTGAGGTCCAGCAAGCCTTCGATGCGCTTGAAATCGCATGCGAGCGCAAAAATCCCAATGAGATCGCTGAGGCGGATTTCGGATTTCACAAGGCGGTCGTCGACGCCTCCGGTCATTCCCGGCTACGCGCACAATACGGGCTGATCGAACACCAGATTAGGGTCTATATCCGCTCGAGCGACGCGCTCATTGCTGATTCCAAGGAAATCCTGGATCAGCACCGGCCTATCCTTGAGGCGATCCTGTCGCGGAACTCCACCTTGGCCGGCGAACTCTCCGAAGACCATAATCTTCGGGAGGGTCAGAAGCTCACCGTTTCGGTGCCGCTCGCCTAAATCGCCCCTATCGGTCTGTTATCAGCTGGCGACCTTCTGCGGCGCGAAGGACCTTTGTCGTTACGCCCGTGCCATAGCGATTCTTCTGTCCATGTTGACACATATATGACAAGTGATATAATATGAATGCTACGGCACTGAGAGCAAATGGATTTTTGCGCTTGACGGTGTCGACACTAAGACGACATTATAGCTGTCGATACGGCGTCGACATGAAGGCAAAAATTACCGCTTGACATTGTCGACATTAGAACGACTAATAATAAAGTCGACATTAGAACGACAAGAATAGATTGGCTCAGCCAACATCGGGAACCGCGCCGCAGGGCGCCAATGGTGGGAATCAGAAGCAGCCCTTTTTGAAACGAGCTTGCAGCCGTGCTTATGGCCCGCGTGGCTCGCATTGGAAGGCGGCTATTCGGATGCGCTGGCACCGGGTCGAGGGTTCGCGTTTTGGTGGCGCCAGACTGTAGGCCGGGCGGGAGGAGAGGGGCTCGAAGAGTTCGGAACGGTGCTCCCCGGAAAAGACGAAGTGACTCAAAACCAACAGAGGATGGAATGCCATGAGAAATGCCTTGAAGCTTGCATTAGCGCTTCTTTCACTTTCGGCGGCAGTGCCGCCCGCTGCGATGGCCGCCCCGGGCGATACGCTCAAGGCAGTCCAGGCACGCGGTGCACTCAACTGCACGTCCAGCGATGGCAACTTCGAAGGTTTTGCCGAAGTTGACGCACAGGGCAACTGGCACGGCCTCGACATCGACTATTGCCGCGCCGTCGCAACGGCCATTTTCGGTAGCGACGACAAGCTCAAGTTGATCCCGATCAGCTGGGCACAGCGCTTCCCTTCGCTGCAGTCGGGCGAAATCGACCTGGTCATCAAGGCTTCGGGTTGGCTGTTCAGCCGTGATACCGAACTCGGCCTGCAGTTCTCTATGCCCTACTTCATTGGCGTCACGACCTTCATGGCGCATAAAGACCTTGCCGCCAAATCCTTGGCTGATCTTGCTGGCGGGACCGTTTGCGTCGCCGGTGGCACGTCGACCGAGAAGCTCGTCAGCGACTACATCAAGGAAAAGAAATACGAGGTCAAGGTCGTGACCTTCGAGAAGAACACCGAAGCCACCGCCGCGTATTTCGCCAACCGATGCGATGCATATGCCGAATGGGGGCCCATCGTTGCTGCGACCCGCGCCACCTCGGGCGATCCGGAAAGCCATGACATTCTGTCCGACGCGCTGGCCCTGGAAGGGGAAGCCATTGTCATGCGCCAGGGCGACGACAACTGGGTCGATATCGCGAACTGGGTCATCGCCGCGCAGCGCATCGCCGAAGAAAATGGCGTGACCTCGAAGAACATCGATGAGATGAAGGCCAACCCGCCGAACACTGTTGTCGGCAAGCTGCTCGGTGTCACGCCGGGCATCGGCACTCGTCTCGGCCTCAAGGACGACTGGGCCTACAACGTGATCAAGAAGGTCGGCAATTCCGAGGAAATGTACAACCGCAACTTCGGAACCGAGTCGCGCTATAAGCTGCCACGGGCCCTGAATTCGCTCTGGAACAAGGGTGGCGTCTTCTACGCCCCGGTCCTCGACTAAAAAAATGCCATCCTCCGCCGGGCCGGGTCCCGGCGGAGGTTCATTTCATTTTAGGCCTCCTTCTGAGGCAAGGTGGACATGGGCCCATGACCTTTTCGTTCGGAAACCGAAAGCAGCGCGATATCCTGTTGCAGGCTGTATTCCTCGCCGTCATCCTGACCATGCTGCTCATCGCCGTGATGACGACGCGACGAAACCTCGAAATCCAGGGCTTGAGTGTCGGATGGAGTTTTCTGAACTATGCGACAGGCTCTTCGATCGTCTTCTCCTTGATCGATTACGATCTTGATTCAAGCTTTGCCCGAGCGCTGCTGGTCGGCTTCATCAACACGCTGTTTCTTGGGACGATCTCGGTCTCGCTGGCGGTCCTCCTCGGCACGGTCATCGGCACGGCGCGGCTCTCCAGTCACAAGCTGGTCAAGTCCATCGCCGGCGTCTATGTGCAAATCTTCCGCAACATTCCGCTGATCCTCCAGGCCTTCTTCTGGTATGCGATCTTCGTGAATTTCCCCTCGCCACGCCAAGCGATCGCTGTGCAGGGCGGTTTCTTCATTTCCAACCGCGGTATCTTCTTTCCGATGTTCAACATCGAGGCTTGGTATCTGCTGGCCGCGATCGCACTCTTTATCATCGGCTCTGTCATTTCCGTCACCGTTGCGCGCCGCACGGGCCGCGGCTCGTCGCTGGTCGGGATTTTGATCTCGCTGGCCCTCGCCTGCATCATCGGCTATGCCGGACGCCTTGCCGACACGCCGTTGTTCGATATGCCCCAGCCCAAGGGCCTGCGCTTTCTCGGCGGCGGCACGATGACGCCGGAGCTTGGATCCGCCATCGTTGCGATCGCGCTGTTTGGTGCATCCTATGTCGCCGAAATCGTCCGCGCCGGCTTTCTTTCCATCCCAGCCGGATTGATCGAAGCCGCGCATGCGCTCGGCCTCGGCAATTGGCACATCTTCTGGCGCATCCGCTTGCCACTGATGATACGGCGCATCCTGCCGACGATGACCAACCAGATCATCTGGCTAATGAAAGCCACCACGATCGGCATTGCCATCGGGTTTCCGGATTATTTCGGCGTGGTCGCCAATTCAATCAACCATTCCGGGCAGACGATCTCGCTGATTTTCCTGCTGATCATCGGCTTCTGGGCAATCAACATGACCATCTCCTTCACCATGAACGCGATCAATCGGGCGCTTGCCCTGCCGGGACATAAGAAATGAGAGCGGAAACGATGACGGCCACCACCGAGATCCAGGCGCCGGCGTTGAACGACAGCCTCCTCGACAGCGTAAGGCGCGACTACTTCTCCTCGGTCGGACGCACGATCCTCACCTTGGTCTGCCTGGCGTTGATCCTCTCAGCGCTGTGGTTTCTCGTAAACTGGGGACTGGTCAATGCCGTCTGGTTCGGCACGCCCGAGGACTGCCACAAGGCTGCCGGCGCCTGCTGGGCCGTCATCACCGACCGCTATCGCCTGATCTTCTTCGGCCTTTATCCCTATGAGGAGCAGTGGCGTTCGGCGCTTGCGTGCCTCGCCATTCTTGCGACCGTCATTCTGTCGTGCGTTCCATTCTTCTGGTCCGCGAAACGGCTGCCGGTGCTATGGGCCTTGGGCTACGGCCTCTTCTATTTTCTCATGAAAGGCGGCGTATTTGGCATGCCCGTCGTGCTCGAAACCCAGTGGGGCGGGCTTGCGCTGACAGTCTTCGTCTTCTCGTCCACCGTTGTCATCGGCATGCCGCTTGCCATTGTTCTTGCGCTCTTGCGACGCTCCAGGCTGCCGGTGGTCTCGACCGTCACGGCACTTTTCATCGATGGCATTCGTTCGCTGCCGCTTCTCTCGATTCTGTTCACCGCCGCTATCATCCTGCCTTTGACGCTGCCGGGTTTCCTGGTTGGCGACAAGCTGTACCGCGTCATTATCGGCGCCGCCGTCTTCTTTGCGGTCTATCAGGCGGAAATCATTCGCAGCGGTATCCAGTCCTTGCCCGCCGGGCAAGAGGAAGCGGCAACCGCACTTGGCCTTAATTACTGGCAGACGATCTCGCGCATCGTCCTGCCGCAGGCTTTCCGCTTTGCGCTCCCGCCGACGATCAATCAGGTGGTGATCGCCTTCATGGAAACGGCGCTGATCGTCATTCTGGGCTTCTTCGAGATCACGGCGTCCGGCAATGCGGCATTTTCGACAGGCGGATGGAAGCCCTTCCATACCGAGGTCTATAGCTTTGTCGCTCTGATCTATTTCGTCTTCACTTACTCGCTGTCGATGTATGGCAGCTATCTCGAACGGTCCATGAAATTGGGCTTGCGGTAGCACGAGAGCGGCAAGCATGTGTCGGGCCTCGGATCCGACATGACGGGCATTCCCGCGCTCTTCGGCGCGACGGCAGGATTTTGGGAGTAATGCAAATGACCACAAGCGCTCTGGCGATCGAAGTCGACGGTCTGTGCAAATATTACGGCGCCCATCAAGTTCTTCACGGAGTGAACTTGACGGTGAAACCGGGTGAAAAGATCGTCGTCTGCGGTCCATCTGGTTCGGGCAAGTCGACCCTGATCCGCTGCCTCAACAAGCTCGAGGAACACCAACAGGGCAGGATCCGCGTGCTTGGCACCGAACTCAACGACGAGATCGACAATATCAACGAGATCCGTCGCGAAGTCGGCATGGTGTTCCAGCATTTCAATCTCTTCCCGCATCTGACGGTGCTGGAAAATTGCGTGCTGGCACCGATGCTGGTCCGTAAGATTGATCGCAAGACCGCCGAGGAACAGGCTATGACCTATCTCGAGCGCGTCAAGATCCCGCAGAAAGCAAAGAACTATCCCGGGGAACTGTCCGGCGGCCAGCAGCAGCGGGTGGCGATTGCCCGGGCCCTGTGCATGAAGCCGGAAATCATGCTGTTCGATGAGCCGACCTCGGCGCTCGATCCGGAAATGATTTCGGAAGTACTCGACGTAATGATCCAACTTGCCCAGGGCGGCATGACCATGGTGTGCGTAACGCACGAAATGGGCTTTGCCCGCAAGGTCGCCGACCGTGTGATCTTCATGGATCAGGGAAAGATCGTCGAGGATGCGCCGCCGGCAGACTTCTTCGACAACCCGCAGCATGAGCGGTCGAAACTCTTCCTCAGCCAGATTCTCGGACACTGAGAGGGCGTGGGCGTGCAATCGGTTTCCGAAAAGCCGAATATTCTGCTCGTCATGGCCGATCAGATGACCGCGATTGCCCTGTCCATCTATGGCAATCGGGTATGCAAGACGCCCAATATCGACCGGCTTGCCGGACAGGGTTCGGTGTTTGACAATGCCTATTGCAATTATCCGCTGTGCGCGCCGTCCCGATTTGCCTTGATGACCGGCCGGTTGCCGTCGCGAATCGGCGCGTTCGACAACGCCTCGGAATTCCCTGCGGCCGTGCCGACGCTTGCGCATTACCTGCGCGATGCCGGTTATTACACCTGCATATCGGGAAAGATGCACTTCGTCGGACCCGACCAGCATCACGGCTACGAGGACCGTCTGACGACAGAAATTTATCCGGCCGATTTCAGCTGGGTTCCGCCGAAGACCTATGATGAGCTGGAGGCGGAAGAACTCAAGACCAAGGGCGAGGTCCCCTTCGGCGTCTCCAGTGTCGAGACGATCGCCGATGCCGGGCCGCTCGCGCGGTCGCAGCAGATTGACTACGATGACGAGGTCGCCCGCCGCGCGACCCAGCATATCTATGACTGGCGACGCTATGGCGATGGGCGCCCGCTGTTCATGACCGTGTCCTTCACCCAGCCGCACGATCCCTATGTAACCACGCGCGACTACTGGGATCTCTACACGGACGAAGCGATCGATCCACCACGGACACCAGCGATCCCGCTGGAGGAAATGGATCCGCACAGCCGTTCGCTCTATCTCCACTACAGTCTCGACAAGTTCGAGGTGACTGATGCCATCTACCGCCGGGCTCGCCGCGGCTATTATGGCATGATCAGCTATGTGGATCGCAAGCTCGGCGAACTCAGGCAAACGCTGGAAGATGCCGGCATTGCCGACAATACGGTGATCATCTTCACCTCCGACCACGGCGACATGATCGGTGAGCGCGGCCTGTGGTTCAAAAAGAACCTCTTCGATCCGGCGATCCGCGTACCACTGGTGCTCTATGATCCGCGGCGGCAGGGCCTGAAGCGCGTCGCCGCGCCGGTTTCGCTGGTCGATATCATGCCGACATTGGTGGAGCTCGCCACCGGTTCGCTTGATGTGATTATCACCGACCACGAGGGCGACAGCCTTTTGCCCCTGATGAGCGAGGACAGGTCGGACCGGACGGTCTACGCCGAGCATCTTGACGGAGGCACCAATGCGCCACGCGTGATGCTGCGGCGCGGCCCACATAAACTCGTCGTCTCCGAAGCCTATCCGATGCAGCTTTACGACCTCGCGAGCGATCCGGGTGAGATGCGCAATCTGGCGGACGAGACTGAATGGAGCGAAACGGTCGAGGCGCTAATGGCCGGGGTGCGAGAAATCTGGGACCTGGCGGGTCTGAAGCTGGATGTCATGCGCAGCCAGCGCGTCCGCCAATTCGTCAATCGCGCCATGCAGAAAGGCAAGCTGCGCGACTGGGAGCACTATCCCGATCCGATCCGCGAGCACACCAAATTTGTCCGCACAGGCGAACGCTTCCCCGAGGTGGAGAGACGATCCTATCTGCCTTACGGTGATTGAGGACGGACCTCCTGAAGGACAGTAGAATAGTACAGTCGGGCCGCGTGCCCGCAATGAGAGGCCTCCATGATATCCGACCAAAAGCTTGAGATTCTCCAGGTTCATTGCGAGGGAGAAATCGGCAATGTTCTCGTCGCCGGCGCACCGGAAATTCCCGGTGCAACCGCGTTGGACAAGATGAACTACATCAACAATGTCGACGACAGCCTCCGCCGTTTCGTGACGTTCGAGCCGCGCGCGAATGTCGCCATGACCGTCAATTTGCTGCTGGAACCCACCCGTCCCGACGCGGATGCCGGCTTCATCGTGCTCCAGGCCGACCGTGCGCATGCAATGTCGGGCTCGAACTGCATCTGCGTCGTAACCGCGCTTCTCGAGAGCGGCCGGGTGGCCATGGTTGAGCCCGAAACGATTGTGCGTCTCGATATGCCGGCAGGTCTGGTCACAGCGCGGGCGCGCTGCGAAAATGGCCGTTGCCTTTCCGTCAGCGTCGACAATGTCCCGGCCTTTGCGGAAGCTCTCGACCAGGAGGTCGAGACGCCGCGCTGGGGTCGCATAAAGGCCGATATCTGCTTCGGCGGTGTCTATTACGGTCTGGTTGATGTCGAGCAGGTCGGGCTTACCATTGAACCGAAGAATGCGCGTGCACTGGCGGAGGCCGGTATCGAACTCAAGGCGCTTCTGGCAGAGCAGGTCAAAGTCCGACATCCGACATTGCCGGGTGTGGATGAGATCGCCTATGTGATGTTCCGTTCTCAGGAGCCGGATGGCGCGGTGCGCACCTGCACGACGCTGAAACCCGGCCGCGTCGACCGCTCTCCTTGCGGTACCGGCAGCTCGGCCAATCTTGCAAGCCTTCATGCACGTGGTCTGATCGCGGTCGGAGACACGAAGGTCTCTCGCTCGATCATCGGCGGGGAATTTCATGTCCAGGCGCTGGAGGAAACCGAAGTGGGCGGACGCAAGGCGGTCATCCCACGGATCACCGGCCAGGGTTTCGTCTATGGCAAGCAGGAATTACGCCTCGTCGCCGATGATCCCTTCGTCAAGGGCTTTGCCCTTTCCGACACCTGGGGTCCGCAGGTGCATCTTCTGGATTGATTGGCTCCCAAGGCCTAGGCTCCATGCCTCCGGGCATGGAGCCATTTTTTTGGCCGGCGCTAGCCGGAGGTCTGCGGTTTACGGAGATAAACGATCGTCATTTTCGACGGTTCGCCCCAGCAAGGAGGCGGAAATCTACCTTTTCAGATATGCCAATATGATGCTGACTGTCTGGTCACGCTGTTTGGCGACTTCAACGCTACTCTCCAGTTTTTCATCCAGCACGATCGATAGCGTGTGGATGTTGGAGAAGTAGAAGTAGCCCAGAGCCGATATGGACACGTACAGGTGTTTCAAGTCGACATCTGCTCTGAAGATGCCCTTGTCCTGGCCACTGCGGATCACCCGCGACAGTTTGGCGAGAAGGGGGGTGTAGAGGTTCTTGATGCCGAGCGCCTGTTTCAGAAAACGGGCATTCTGAACATTTTCATGGGTCAGCATTCGAACAATGCGGGGATTGTTGGCGAACGTGTCGAAGGTTGACTGAACGAGCGTCCTGACTGCGCCCACCGGGTCATTTTCATCGAGGTCAATCTCATGCTGGGAAGCGCGCAGCTTCTCATAGGTGTTCGAAAGGCTGGCTATATACAGCTCTTCCTTGCTGTTGAAGTATTTGTAGATCAGGCTTTTGTTTGTCTGGGATTGCTCGGCGATCGCATCTATCCGCGCGCCATCAAACCCGCGTTCCGTGAACTCGTCAATCGACGTGTCGATGATCCTCTGCTTCGTCCGTTCAGGGTCGCGGATCCGCTTCTTTTTGTCCGGGCCGCTTTTTTCAAGTTCCATTCTCTGGTCCATCAACACGCCCTTGGGCCTTAAACATTGAAGTTTATCGTAGCAGCCTCTGCTTAGCATTTTCCATGCTCACGGCAAACTCTAGCGCCGCGGAAACAGACCGTTTTCGCGTTCGAAAAGATGTTGCCGTGTCGCGCTAACTCATTGAATTGTCGGCATAATAAAATACTCCGGCTTTTGGTTTTTGCGCGATTGACAGACAGTCGGAAACAGGTTAGCTCTGTCCTTAATAAACTAAATAGTTCTATAAGAGCAAGAGGGGTTCTGAAAATGAGCAACCGGATGTCCAAGTTCCAAACGACTCGACGCGCGTTTCTTGCTGGCGGTATTGCCGCCCTGGCTATGCCGTCCTTGGTACGTGCTCAAGGCCTTCAGGCGCTGTCGGCCCGCATGGATTTTGCGCCTTGGGGTGTTCAAGCGGCCATGCATCTCGCCCAGGTGAAAGGGTGGTTTAAAGATGTCGGCCTGGACATTGATGTGCAGGATGGCCGTGGCTCTGCGAACACCCTGCAGCTTGTGAATGCGGGCCAGGTTGATGTTGGCCAGGTGCAGCTCGGTCTCGTCCCCCAGGCGCGTATGAAGAGTGCGACCGTGCGCTCCTTCGCTGGTTTCGCTCGCGCTACGGATCTCGCGGCAGTCGTCGACCGCGACTCGGACTACAAGACGGTTGCCGATCTGAAGGGCAAGAGCATCGTCTGTTTCGCGGCGAGCCCATGGGCGCCCTTCATCGACTATTGGCTCGCGCAGGGCGGGCTTGACCGCTCTACTGTGGAGCTGCTCCTGGTCGACCCGGCAGCCCTCTGGAGCACCTATACCACGCGCCGGGCGGATGCGATCCTGTCCACCGGCCCCTCGATCATCCCGCCTGCCGAAGCCGTTCGTCCTTCGCGCGGCATCCTCGCCAGCGACGCTGGCGTCAATTTCCCGAGCTACGGCCTCATCGCCAGTGACGAGACCATCGAAAAACGTGGTGATGCCCTGAAGGCCCTCGTGGCCTCTCAGCAGAAAGCGTGGGCCTATCTGCGTGACGGCAATGCGGGCGAGGGCGCTGAGGCCATGATCCAGCAACGGCCAACTATAAAGCTGACGAAGGAAGTTCTGACCAGGCAGATCGAATTGACGATCGAAACCTTCGAGACCCCGGCGACGGCGGGAAAACCGATCGGCTGGCAGGCTGACGCGGATTGGAACGCCGCGCTGGCGTCGATGGAAAAAGCCAATGCAATTCCGTCCGGATTGACGCTTTCCGATATTTTCACCAACGACTTCATTGGGTGAGGTCGAGATGTTGGACCAGGTCAAGGACAGCTATATCAGGGTCTCCGGCGTCGATAAGCGCTACGGCGGCAGTGATGCGTCGCTTGTTCTTCAAGACATCAATCTGGACATCAGGAAGGGCGAGTTCGTCAGCATTCTCGGTCCGAGCGGCTGCGGCAAGAGCACGCTTTTGAAATGCATCGCCGGGCTTGAGGATGTTTCCAACGGGAGCGTCACGACCCGCGGGCTTATGGTCGACGGTCCACCGGAGGGCCTCGGCATGGTCTTCCAGCGTGACATGCTGCTCGACTGGCGGACGATCCTTGAAAACGTCCTGTTTACCGTCGAGCTCCAAGGCAAGGTCAGTGCGGAGATGCGGGCAAGGGCGAGCGCGCAGCTCGCGCGTTTCGGCCTCGGCGGCTATGAGAACCGGCGCCCGTGGGAGCTGTCGGGCGGGATGCGGCAGAGGGCGTCGATCTGCCGGGCGCTTTTGACCGATCCCGACATCCTGCTTATGGATGAGCCGTTCGGGGCGCTCGACGCCATGACGCGCGATGACCTCAATGTCGAGGTCGCGCGCATCTCCCACGAGGCGCACAAGACGATCATTTTCATCACCCACAGCATCAGCGAAGCGGTCTTCCTTTCGGATCGTGTCGTGATCCTCGACCGCCATCCCGGAAGGATCGTCGAAATCCTTGATATCGACCTTCCCCGTCCGCGGCAGCTCTCCGTCCGCGAGACACCGAAATTCGGACATTACAGCAGCCATATCCGCCAGGTGTTCACGAAACTCGGGATATTCAAGAATGCGTAACATGCCGTCCATGACCACACGCTTTCTGCCCGGCCTGATAACGCTGGTTTCGGCGGTGGCGCTTTGGGAAATCGGCGTCAGGCTTTTCCAGATTTCCCCGATCCTCCTCCCGTCGCCGTCGGCGGTCTGGGTCGAGTTCTGGAAAATGCCGGCCTTCTTCCTCTACAACGCCGGGGTCACTCTGGTTGTGACGCTTGCCGGATTTTTTCTGGCCGCGGTCTTCGGCATCCTGCTGGCAGTCGTCATCGTGTCGTCGAAGACGCTCGAGCGCCCTGTATTCTCGGCGCTGGTCGCCCTGAACTCGGTCCCCAAGGTCGCTCTGGCGCCGCTCTTCGTGGTCTGGATGGGCATTGGGCCGGAACCCAAGATCGCCATTGCGGTCATGCTCGCCATTTTCGCCATCGTCATCGATACGGTCCTAGGGCTACGGTCCGTCGATCCGGACATGATCAATCTGGCGCGTGTCGGGCGGGCAAGCGCTTGGCAGATTCTCACGAAGGTCCGGCTCCCCTGCGCCCTTCCGAGCATCTTCGCCGGCTTGAAGGTTGCCATCTCGCTGGCCCTGATCGGTGCGATTATCGGCGAATTCGTCGGCAGCTCCTCGGGCCTCGGATTTGCGATTTTGACTGCGCAGGGACAGTTCGACACCCCCGGTCTCTTTGTCAGTTTGGTCCTTCTGATCGCGATGGGATCGCTCCTCTTCAACCTCATGGAAGGCATAGAGCGGCTGTCGATCCCCTGGCACACGTCGGTCCGCTCTCACTAACCACGAAACACGCAACGCATGAATGACCCCCGCGGGCGAGATCAACTCGGCCGACGGGAGAACTCGACCCAAAAAAGCGCTGATGCGCAGGAGGCATACGATGAACAACGCACGCATTGGCGTTGATATTGGCGGAACGTTCACCGACCTGGTTCTCTTCGGCGACGGCGGCGAGACCTTCTTCACAAAGGTGCCATCCACGCCCGCCAGGCCCGAGGAAGCGGTGCTGACCGGCATTCGCCAGATCACCGAGACGGCACGCATTTCCGTGTCCAGGGTGGCCGAAGTGGTCCATGGCACGACCGTGGGTTCGAACACGCTGCTACAGAAGGTCGGCGCCAAGACCGGCCTGATCACCACCAAGGGCTTTCGCGACGTGCTGGAGATCGGGCGCGTCCGCACCCCGACCATGTTCGACCTTAGCTGGGAAAAGGCCGTACCGCTGATCGCCCGCCGTTACCGCATGGAAGTGGACGAGCGGTCGACAGCCGACGGGCGCATCCTCAAGGGGGTGAACGAGCAGGAAGTGATCGATATTGGGCGCTTCTTCGAAGCAGAAGGCGTTGAATCCGTCGCGGTGTGCTTCATCAATTCCTACCGCAATCCGGAGAACGAGACCCGGGTGCTGGAAATCATGCGCGAGCATTTTCCCGACATGTGGGTGACCGCCTCGGTCTCGGTGCTGCCCGAGATCCGCGAATATGAGCGGACTTCGACCACCGCCGTGAACGCCTATGTGCTGCCGTCGCTGCGCGCTTACTTCGAGCGCCTCGAAAACGGCCTGCGCGAAATCGGCGTCTCCGCACCGCTCCTGATCAGCAATTCCAACGGCGGCCTCTCCAGCGCCCGCATGGCACAGGAGAAGCCCGTCTTCTTCATCTCCTCCGGCCGTTCGGCCGGCGTAGTCGGTGCGGGCAGACTGGGTGAAGCTGCAGGCGAGAAGGATCTGGTCGTATTCGACATGGGCGGCACGACGGCTTCCGCCTCGCTCATCCACAAGGGCGAGCTGTCGCGCGCCAACGAATATGAATTCCGCGCCGGCATTTCCACGCCGAGCCGCTTCATCAAGGCGGGCGGCTACCTGATGCGGGTCCCTACGGTAGACGTGGCGGAGGTTGGCAGCGGCGCCGGCTCCATCGCCCGCATCGATGAGGGCGGCCTATTACATGTTGGGCCGCTGTCGGCCGGCGCTGATCCAGGACCGGTCTGCTACGGCATCGGCGGCAATTCGCCGACCGTCACAGACGCCAATGTGGTGCTCGGCTTTCTGCCGGCAGCGCTGGCTGGCGGCAGTATGAAGCTCGACGTCGAGGGCGCCCGCGCCGCGATAAAGCGCGATCTTGCCGATCCGCTGAAGCTTTCGATCGAAGACGCCGCCTTCGGCATTCGCGAAGTAGTGAACATCAACATGGCCCGCACCATCAAGGCTGTCACGGTGGAGCGTGGCGTCGACCCGCGCGACTTCGCCATCCTCGCCTTCGGCGGCTCAGGCCCGGTGCACGCCTGCGATCTCGCACGCACGCTCGGCATTTCCCGCGTCATCTTCCCGCGCTCGCCCGGCGTCTTCACCGCGACCGGCATGCTTGCTGCCAAGGTCGAGCGCTATCTCCTGCGCAGCCTCCACGGCAGGCTCGACCAGTTGCCGGTCGCCGAGGTCAATGCGCTGCTCAAGGACATGCGCGCTGACGCCCATGCTTCGCTCGCCGAGGAAGGCTATAGCGATGACCAGATCGAATGCACCTTCGAAGCCGACCTGCGCTTCAAGGGCCAGGATTTCGAGATTCCGGTTGCACTTCCTGAAACAGTGACGGAGGCCGACCGCGAAAACTTGCGCGCATCGTTCCGCGAAGCCTACAAGGCGATCTACGGCTATGCCTCCGACGACAGCGTCGAGATTGTCAACATCAGGCTCAATGCCGGCGGCAATAGCGGCAACCGCCTCGCCTTCACCGCCCACAAGCCTGAGGACGGTCCGGCTGATGTCACCACGCGAAAAGTCTATTTCTCGCGCAAGGACGGTTGGATCGACACGCCGATCCACCAGCGCGCCACCTTCCGCGGCGGCGCCGTCGGGCCGCTGATCATCCAGAGCCCCGATACAACCATCGTCGTTCCACCCGGCGCCAAGGCAGATCTCGATGCCTTCGGCAACGTCGTCGCCACGCTTGCCTGAGACTCGTTGGCCTGACCCCATTCAAGGAGCTGTTCCCATGGCCCAGAAAACAAATGACCCCATTACATTCGCCGTCATCAAGAACGCGCTGGACACAATCGTCGATGACATGGCCTTTGCCGTCATGCGCACTGCGCGCTCGCCGATCGTGCGTGACGTGCTCGATTACTCGGTGACGCTCTGCGACAAGCACGGCCGCATCCTGTCGCAGGCGAAAACCGTCGCGCTGCATCTTGGCGCCGTGCCGGATGCCATGGCTGTGATCATGGAAGAGTATGCGGACGATCTCGCCGAAGGCGACGTCATCATCTTCAACGATCCCTATGAAGGCGGCATGCATCTGCCGGACATCTTCATGATCCGGCCGATCTTCCACAGCGATAACAGCCTGCGCGGTTTCTCCGTGGTCATCGCCCACCATTGCGATGTCGGCGGACGCGTGCCCGGTTCCAATGCGGCCGATTCCACCGAAATCTACCAGGAAGGCCTGCGGATCGCGCCCATGAAGCTCTACAGCAAGGGCGTGCGCAACGACACGCTGATGCGCATCATCGAAAAGAACGTCCGACTGCCGGAACTGGTCTTCGGCGATCTCGAAGCCCAGTTCGCCACCTGCAATCTCGGCGAACGCGAGCTCCTGCGCCTGATCGAGCGCTATGGCGCTGATGAACTCGACAGCTATTTCGACGACCTGATCGACTATGGCGAACAGCTCACACGTGCGGCGATCCGCTCCTGGCCGGATGGCGAATACAGCTTCGAGGATTTCATCGACGGTGACGGCTTCTCAACGGACGCGATTCCGATCCGCGTCAAACTGACGGTTGAGGGCGATCATCTCAACGTGGACTTCGCGGGCTCGTCGCCGCAGGTCAAGGGCGCGATCAATTCAACGCTCTCGTTCGTAAAGTCGGCGACTTATCTCTCGGTACGCTGCGCGCTCGATGCCGAAGTGCCGAACAATGCTGGCGTCTACCGTTGCATCACCATCACCGCGCCCGAAGGTTCGATTCTCAACCCGCAGATGCCTGCAGCGGTCGCAGCGAGAGCGCTCACTGGCTATCGCGTTGTCGATACCGTGCTCGGCGCATTGTCGCAGATAGCTCCGAAGAAGGTGATGGCGGCGGGCGAGGGCGGCAACACGGTTCTTGCCTTCGGCGGCTGGGACAAGGAAACCCGCGAGCCGTTCGTTCTCGTCGATATGATCAACGGCGCCTGGGGCGGCCGCTGGAACAAGGATGGGGTTGAGGGTGTCACCAATCCCTCGCAGAACATGTCCAACCTGCCGGTCGAGACGCTGGAAGTTCGCTATCCGATGATGATGGACGAATATAGCCTGCGGCCCGATTCCTGCGGCGCCGGCGAATTCCGGGGTGGCCTCGGTCTCATCCGCCAATATCGCCTGCTGGCCGAGGAAGCCGTGCTGCAGATCCGCGCCGATCGGCACGATCATGCGCCCTATGGCCTCTTCGGCGGCAAGCCGGCTGCAAAATGCGTCAATATTCTTGATCCCGATGGCCAGAACATCGTTCTGCCAGCCAAGATCACCCGCACGATCGGCAAGAATGTCGTTGTCCGTCACGAACAGGCTGGCGGCGGCGGTTATGGCGATCCGCTGAAGCGTCCCCTCGATCTCATCCGTGACGACCTCACCAATGGCAAGATCAGCGCTGCCTATGCCGAGGCCAACCACGGAGTGGTTTTCACCGCGGATGGAACGTCCATTGACGAAGCAAAAACGGCGGCTCGCCGCCAGGAGGTCGCATAATGTCCGCTTACGATCTGTCACGTTTTGCCATCAACCAGATTACCACGCCGAAATGGTCGATGCCGCAAGCCATTGAAGGCTATGTCTCGCAAGGCATTCCCGGCATTGCGGTCTGGCGCCATTTCCTCGACGATTACGGCGTCGAGGCGACTGCCAAACATCTGCGCGATGCCGGGATGTGGGTCGCCTCCCTGTGCACCAGTGCCTGGGTGAATGAAACCGATCCAGTGCGGCTGCGAGCGGCGATCGACACCAACAAGCGGATTCTCGACCAGGCCGCAGCAATCGGTGCTCCCTGCGTGGTCATGGTAGTCGGCGGCCTGCCTGTGGGCGACAAGGACCTCGGCGCCCAGAGGCAGCGAATTCGCGATGCGCTCGTCGAACTCGCACCCTATGCGCGCTCGGTTGGGGTCAAGCTCGGGCTCGAGCCGCTGCACCCGATGTATTGCGGCGACCGCAGCGCGATGAACCTGATCACCGATTGCAACGACATGATCGATGAACTGGGCGATGAGGCGACCAGCCTCGTCGCTGACGTCTATCATTGCTGGTGGGATCCGGCATTCGAGCGGGAATTGCGCCGGGCAGGGCCGAAGCGCATCCAAACCTTCCACTATTGCGACTGGCTTGTTCCGACCCGGAACCTGCGTGACCGCGGCATGGTGGGCGATGGTGTCATAGACCTGCCTCGCATTCGCGGCTGGCTGGACGATATCGGCTATGAGGGCCCGTTCGAACTGGAATTGTTCTCCGAACTCGATTGGTGGGAACGCGATCCGGCCGAAACAGTGCGTATCGCAATCGAGCGTTGCGGTCCTCTGATCGCGCCGCGCAAATAGCGGCTACTTGCCTTCGACGACGGCGGCAGCCCGATCAGTAGGGAGGGTATCGAATAGGATCGTTGCCCTCTTCCGACTTGGCAACATTCGACTTCCACCAGAACCGTGTTGCCCGGTATGGAGCGAGGTCCAAAGTCGGCCTGCGATCTGCGACGAGATCGGCAACCAATCTTCCGGTCGTCGCTCCGAGCGTCATACCGACTTGGCCATGCCCGAATGCCATGACGACATTATCGTGATGAGGCGCCTTATCGATGACCGGCATGGTATCAGGCATAAAGGGGCGGGGTCCCATCCACTGCTTGCCGCCGGAAGTGTCCAATCCAGGAAGAACGGATTTCGCCTTCTCGGCAATGATATTGGCGCGTTCGAAATTAGGCTTTGGATTAAGCCCGGCGACCTCGATCGTGCCGCCGATTCGCAATCCGGTTTCCATGGGTGTCAGCACGAAGCCGCCATTGGCATAGAGCACAGCGTGATTGACGGTCACATTCGGATTGGGCAGCTGATGATGGTAGCCTTGCAAGGCCGCCAGGGGCACCCGTACGCCGATGTCGCGCGCAAGCTTGCCGCTCCAGGCGCCGGCTGCCAGAACGACCCGTTTCACACTGACCTGATCGCCGCTCGAAAGGCGAATTGCGATCACCTTGCCGGCCTTGGCGACGAGACCGGACACAGAGGCGGTTCTCAGCGTGCCGCCGCGCGAAAGGAAGAATTCCGCCAGCTTGTTACGCACGATGCCGGGATCGGAGAATTGCAGCCACTGCTCGAGAAGCAGACCGCAGGTGATCGGTCCCGAAAGCGCTGGCTCAATTGCCTGAAGGTCCTTCTTATCGAGGAAGCGGTGGCGGAAACCCTTCTGAGTCCTGAGATTCCAAGTGAAGCTGTCGCCCTCGATATCGGCCTTCGAATTGAAGGCCATGATATTCGGCTTGTTTACAAGCTTGTCGGAAAGACCGGCAGCGTCGAGCAGGGCACGATAGTCCTGTTCGGCCCGCGACAGGAGCGGGGTCATGCCTGCGACGATGTCCAGCACCTTGGCTCGCCTGCCAGACCAGAGAAAGCGCAGGAGCCAGGGCATCTGGGTGATCATGTCCTTGGGCCGCACGAACAGCGGGCTTTTCGGATCCGACAGCCACTTGGGGACCTTCGGCAGGATGCCAGGCTTAGAAATCGGCACGATTTCGCCCACTGCCAGCAGGCCGCAATTGCCGTAGCTTGCCGCCTCGGTTTCAAGGCCTCGATCCACCAACTCGACGCTGTAGCCTTCATCCTGCAGCGCAATGGCCGAACATACGCCGACGATGCCGCCGCCGACTATCGTTATGTCACTCACCGATAAGCCTTCCCAATCTGGTCACTTCGCTCGGGTTTTCGCGTCGATCATGACGCCGTTCTTCGCCCAACTGCTGCGTTCGTATTCGTTAAAGACGATCTGCACGTCGTCCTCCGCGCATTTGGCGATCCGCGCGAGCTCTCGCGTGAAGACGTCCGCGATTTCGGCCTTCTGCTCATATGTGCGGCCCGCAAGCATGTCGACGTGTACAACAGGCATGAAAAACTCCCTGGTCGGATATGTTCTTGAGATGTCGCAGCAAATATTGCATATCTAATGTCGACATTCCATAGACAGTATGCAAAAAAGTTGGCTGGGGAAACGTCCACGCGTTCGCGGCAGATTTGAGAGGCACATCGATGATGATTTCCGGTACCACGAAGATCTTTTACATGCTGGCGCACCCGATCGGCCATGTCCGCACGCCGGAGGTCATCAATCCACTTTTTGCCGAGCGCGGCATCGACGCCGTCATGGTGCCTGTGCACTTCATGCCCGAAGACTTCGCGACCGGCTGGGAGGCTATCAAAAGAACGCGCAATCTTGGCGGTCTCGTCGTCAGCGTCCCGCACAAGGAGCAGGCGTATGCGCTTTCAGAGGAGGTCGAGGCCGCGGCCGAGGAACTGGGCGCTGCGAATGTCATCCGGCGTGACCCGGATGGCCGGATGATTGCCACCAATATGGACGGCCTCGGATTTCTGCGTGGAGTGCTGAACAACGGGCAGGACGCCAGGGACCGCGACGTGCTGCTCGTCGGGGCCGGCGGCGCCGGCAAGGCGATCGCCTTCGCCCTCGCGCGAAGCGGCTGCAAGTCCATCCGGATCAGCGATGTCGATCTCGGTCGAGCCGAGCTGCTGGCTGAGGATGTGGCAGCCCGCTACCGCGGCCTGTCGGTCACTGCTTCCGATGCTGATCTTGACGGTGCCGACATGCTCGTCAACGCCACGCCGTGCGGCTTGCATCCCGAGACCGATCCGCTGCCGGTCGACATTTCCCAATTGCGGCCGGACATTCTCGTCGCCGACATTATCATGAAGCCCCGCGAGACACCGTTGTTGAAGGCGGCAATCGCTCGTGGCTGCCAGGTCCGGTATGGCGCAGGCATGCTTGATTCGCAGATCGCGTTGATGGTGTCCTACTTCGGCTACTAGCGATTAGCCTGCTTGTGCCGCGTAGTTGAGCGTAAGCTTGGCTGTGAGATTCCTGTTCAAGAAATCCATGAAGCGGCCCCTAAACTGGACTGCATGCAGATGGGCCTCATGTTCGGCCCGGTCGGCGTCGCGCTTCTCAATCGCATCGATCATTGCGCGATGCGCCGCGGCCATGTCGTCCAGTGTCAGGTTGGGGTCCAGAGATTGATACTGGAAATGGAAGAACAGCAACCGTCTGCCTTCCTGCAGCAGTCGACGGTAGGAATCCGCGAAATAGGAGTTCCGGCAGGCTGCAGCAATCGCCATATGAAACTCGAAGTTCTTTTCGATCATGCCGATGGAATCGCCTGTGCGTATGGCATTGCTCGCTTCCTGCTCGTATCCTTTTTGGGCGTTCTGAATCTTAATGAGATCGGCAGGCGTGCGGTGAAGCGCGGCAAACCGCGTCACCACCCGCTGCATCAAGTCCAGCGCGTCGAGGAACTCCGGCATCTTATCGAACTCCATAGGTGTCACGATGATGCTGCGGTTTGGTAGGATTTGCACCAGCCCCTCGGTGGAGAGCCGCACGAGCGCCTCTCGAATAGGTGAGCGGGAAAGCTTGAATCGCTGGCTAAGGCTGACTTCATCGAGCGAAGTTCCTGGGGCGATGAGGACGCGAAGAATGTCGTCTCGAAGCTTCTTATAAACGCGTGCACTGCCGGTTTCCTTCACACCGCTCACATTTTCAACTTTCTGCGCTTTTTCCAATTCATTTTCCCAGGATTATATAGAAGTGGGGGTCAGGACGCCTTGTTCTCTGACGTTGACGAATGGCCGTACCGTCTCAAAAGACGCCGCTGACAATATTGCCTGTTGTATGAACAATTGTCGACAGGGAATTACGCGCCCGTCCAAACGTTTAGGACGATAGCTCGAACGTCAAAGGCCGCGCACCGCTAGGCCGATTTGCCGCGAGGCTCAAGCCCCCGCGGCAATCGTGCGCATCCGCAATTCAGAAGATGTTTCAGCGGTGCAAAGCAGCTAATTCGGTCGCGACAACAACATCATTATCAATCCCGCCGAACCTGGAAAAACAGGGGGTAATGCCGATGCGATGCAGGTTCGATTGTTGCCGCCGAGCTGATTGAACTCGATCCAAAGTGCATCGAGGACAGCGCGGATAGATGCAGGCCTGGATTCGACTCGTGGAGCATCGACATCCGACAATGATTCTGCCGCCATTTGAACGCTCCTATCCGTCCAAGCTAAAGCTGGCTATTTGTCTTGTCCATGGATGCTAGTCGGCGCTTTCCACGATTTGCGGCTCGTCCAGCATCGCCCGATACCTGTTGAGGCTCTCTTCAAGATGGGCCGCCAAAGCATTCTTCGCGGCCTTGGGGTCGCCCTGGGTGATGGCTGCGAAAATCGCGGCATGCTCCTTATTAATCTTTTTTAGATAGGTCTGGTAAGTCCGCGCCGATTGGCGATGCTTCATCACGAGATCGAAGCTGATTTCACTGAACACCGCCTGGAGAAATTGCGGGAAGTGCGGATTGCGCGTTGCCCGGGCGATGGCCAGGTGAAATTCGAAATCGGCCCGCGCCTCCAACTCGACGTCATCGCTCTCCAGATTATCGAGATAGTCGAACGCCCGAGCGATATCGGCGAGCGCCTCCGGGGTGCGCCGCGCGGCGGCGAGCGCCACGGATTGCATCTCCACACCGAGGCGCAGTTCCAAAATCTCCATTGCCGAACGGATATCCTCGATCCGGCTGATCTCGAAATTGAGCGCCTTGGAATCGCGCTCCGTAACGTAGACGCCGTCACCCTGGCGAGACGTGACCCTGCCAGCGACCCTGAGTGAGGTGAGAGCTTCCCGGATCACAGTCCGGCTTACGCCAAACTCTTCGCATAGCTGCGCGCTCGAAGGTATCTTCTCACCGGGTGGGTAAATCCCGGAATCTATGCGGCTCGTGAGCTGGGCTACGACAATTTCGGCGAGGTTGCCGCGTTGAGTTATGACCGACACGAATTCTCCTATGACACCCATACGAATTCAACACATATCACATATCATTCCACACGGCCACGGTCGTTGCAGATGCGAGATCGTTCAGGAGCCACCGAATGACGAAGGCGCCGACCGGCAAACTTCTGGGTTTGAGACCGGCACGTAATGTCGCGAGCGGTTAGGCGTCGTCGTCGCGGCTCATTTCGTCTGGCAACTCATCGTGTGGACCCGTCTGCACAGCTCAAGGCACACAAAGGCTGGGGCCACGCGGAGGCCCTGAAAAGGCCTGCCACCGGTCCCTCGCCGAGGCGACGGTTGTCCGCGCCGTGCAATGAAGGAAGAAGCCGCGCTCGTGTGTTGGGCCTGTTGGATGGCCAATCCATGTCTAGGACGAGCGGCGTTAGCCATTCTTGCGGACGAAAAAACGCTTGTTTCGCTGAAAGAATTTATCATATAAGTGATAACATACCAATTTAAATCACATGCAATCCGGTAGCGCGAGGTCAGACATGCAGCAACAGACCGTTATTATTGTCGGTGGAGCTTCGGGGCTGGGGATGACGACAGCCAAACTGATGGCGCAGCGCGGTGCGGCCAAGATCGGCCTGATCGACCGCAACGAGGCGCTTCTGGCAAATTCATCCGCCACTATCAGGGAGCTCGGCGTCGAGGTGGCGACAGCCGTTGCGGATATCTCCCGAGCCGAGACCGCGCATCGCGGCTTCGACGACATTGTGAGCAAGCTCGGCCGGATTCATGCGCTCGTGAACAGTGCGGCCATCTATCCGCGCAGGCCGATCCTCGAAATCACCGACGAAGAGTGGGACCTCGAGAACGCCATCAACGTGAAGGGGACCTATCACATGATGGTAGCGGCGGTTCGGCACATGCGCGGTTTCGTGAACCCGCCCGAAATCGCCGGCCGCATCGTCAATGTCACCTCCGTGGATGCGTTCAAGGCGCATCCGCAGAACGCCCACTACGCAGCCACCAAGGCCGCGGTCGTGAGCCTGACCAAGTCCTTCGCGCAGGAATGCGCTGCCGACGGCATTCTGGTGAACTCCGTGGCGCCGGCCGGCTTTGCCACCGACCGCGCCAAAGAGCTCGGCTTCCTTCCCGAGCTTGCCAAGGCAAGCGCCCTGGGCCGCGCGGCCGAACCGGTCGAGATGGCCGAGTGGATCGTCATGATGGCGAGCAGCCGCAATACCTACGCCACCGGCGAGAACGTGGTGATCAGCGGAGGCTACATCTATGTCTGACGGCATGGCTTACAGAACGGCCGTCGTCACCGGGGCGACGAGCGGAATAGGCCGCGCGACCGTGCTCAAGCTCCGGCAGATGGGGCTTGATGTCTACGCGATCGGCCGCGATGTCGCCGCGCTCCAGGAGCTGGCTTCATCATCCGGCGCGAAAGCCGTCCAGGCGGATGTGCGCGACAAGGCTGCGCTGGCTGCCAGGTTTGCGGATATCGAGGTAGACATACTCATAAACAATGCCGGCATCCTGTCGACCCGCGCCCTGTTCCACGAGATCGATCCCGCCGAAATCGATGCGATGATCGATGTCAATCTCAAGGCTCCTATGCATCTCACCCGCGCCGTCCTTCCCGGGATGGTCGCTCGCAAAAAGGGACACTTGATCTTCATCGGTTCGACCGGCGGCCAGGCGCCTTATCCTTCCATGAGCGCCTATGGGGCGTCCAAGGCCGGGCTCAGCCTGTTTTGCGACGATCTACGCTGCGATCTCCTCGGCACGTCGATACGGGTGACGGAGATCGTGCCCGGTCGCGTGCAGACGGATCTCTACCGCACGGCCATTGCCGATAATCAGGCGCAGGCCGTTCTCTATGACGGTTACAGGCCTATCCAGCCGGAGCACATCGCGACCGTCATCGCTAACGCCATAGAGCTGCCGGTTTTTGTCGACGTCGCTCGGGTCGAGGTCTTGCCGACCGACCAGGCCGCGGGTGGCGGTCAGATGGTCAAGTTCGAACAATAGTCGCTGACGCCGTCGGCCCCCGGGCCTACTTGGGACATATTTGTCTTCCGGTGCCGACGCGTCTAGAGAGACCAAGGAAACCAGTATGAAACGGAATGGAGGAACGCTCCTCGTCGATAGCTTGATCGGGCTCGGTGCGACGAAGAGTTTCGGTGTGCCAGGCGAAAGCTATCTCGCGGTCCTAGATGCACTGCACGACACACGCGGGCGCCTCGACTATGTTCTGTGCCGCAACGAAGGCGGGGCGGCGTTCATGGCGGCGGCCTATGGCAAGTTGACGGGGCAGCCCGGTATCTGCTTCGTCACGCGCGGGCCGGGCGCCACCAATGCCTCGATAGGTGTGCACACCGCCATGCAGGACTCAGTTCCGATGCTGCTGTTCGTAGGCCAGGTCGGACGCGACATGCGGGGCCGTGAAGCCTTCCAGGAGGTCGACTACCGGGCGGCTTTCGGCACGGTTGCGAAATGGGCCGTCGAGATCGATAATGCCGACCGGATTCCCGAGATCCTGTCCCGTGCCTGGACCATGGCCGTCACCGGACGTCCCGGACCTGTCGTCATTGCCCTGCCGGAAGACATGCTCACTTCAGTGACCGATGCCGAGCCTCTCTCGGGTCCGCTCGACATATCGGAGCCGGCGCCATCGGCCGTCGCGATGGCGCGGCTTCGCGAAATGCTCGGCAGTGCCGAGCGCCCCGTAATCCTCTACGGTGGCTGCAACTGGAAACCGGGTGCGATGGCGCTCGTGCAGCAATTCGCCGAGGCCTCCGATATTCCCGTGGTCGCGGTGTTCCGCTACCAGGACCAATATGACAACAATTCACCGACCTTTTGCGGCGAAGCCGGTGTCGGCATGGTCGAGTCCGTCAAGAGGATTCTCAAAGATGCCGATGTCATTCTCGCGATCAACAATCGGTTCGGCGAAAATTCCACGGACGGCTACACTCTCTTCGACGTGCCAAGCCCGAAGCAGGCCATCATCCATGTCCACGGTTCTGACCTCGAGATCGGCAAGGTCTATCGTCCTTCACTCGGCATCCAGGCCGGGCCGAACGCCTTTGCCGAGGCATTGGGCGATCTGGCGCCAGTCACGGGGGCGTGGTCGGAATGGCGCAAGCGTGGCCGCGATGCTTATGTGAACGGTTTCGAACTCGGCGATCTGCCGTCACCCGTCGACATGGGCAAGGTCACCGTGCTGCTCAACGACGTCCTGCCGGACGACGTGGTTCTCACCAACGGCGCGGGCAATTTCACCGTCTGGCCGAACAAGTTCTTCAAGTTCGGCCGGAACGCGCGCCTGCTGGCGCCGCAGTCCGGCGCCATGGGCTATGGTGTTCCTGCGGCGATTGCCGCCAAGGTGGCGCATCCCGACCGCACGGTCGTCTGCTTCGCCGGCGACGGTGACTTTCAGATGAACTGCCAGGAGCTCGCGACCGCGCTGCAGGCCAATGCGCAGCCGATCATCCTGCTCCTTAACAACGGCATCTATGGCACCATCCGTGCGCACCAGGAGCGGCACTACCCGGCGCGTGTCTCCGGCACGACCATGGTCAATCCCGATTTCGTGGCGCTCGCGAAAGCCTATGGCTTCCATGCCGAGCGTGTCGAAAGCACCGCGGATTTCGCCGCGGCATTCGAGCGTGCCCGTGTCTCTAGGACCGGAGCCCTGCTCGACCTCGCCATCTCTCCGGAGGCACTGACGCCACGCCGGACGCTCAGCCAGATGCGTCAGGCCGCTCTCGCTGCAAAGGAACCCGCATGACATCGCGTCACCAAATCCGTCTGGGCGCCGATATCGGTGGCACCTTTACCGACATCGCACTCGACGTCAGAGGTAAGCTCTATTCAACAAAAGTGCTGACCAATTATGCCGCGCCGGAGCAGGCCATCCTCGACGGCATCGAGATTGTTGTCGGGGATGCCGGCATTGCACCGGGTGACATCGACATCGTCATCCATGGCACCACGCTTGCGACCAATGCGCTGATCGAGCGTCGTGGCGCCCGGACGGCGCTGGTCACCACAGAGGGCTTCCGGGACGTGCTCGAAATGCGGACAGAGAACCGCTTCGAGCAATACGACCTCGGCCTCGTGCTGCCCCGGCCCCTCATCCCGCGAGAGGACCGTTTCGTCGTCAAGGGTCGCATCGACGCGCAGGGGCGAGAACTCCAGCCGCTCGATGAGGCTGCGCTCGAAGCGATCGCCGACACTATTTCCGGAGGCAGTTTCGGCGCCATCGCCATCGGCTTCATTCACTCCTACATGAACCCGGCACATGAGCAGCGGGCGCGGGAAATCCTGTCGCGCAAACTCTCCATGCCGATTTCGATCTCGTCGGAAGTGTCGCCGCAGATGCGGGAGTTCGAGCGGTTCAATACGGTTTGCGCCAACGCCTATGTGCGGCCGCAGATGGCCGACTATCTTTCACGCCTGCAAGTGCGGCTCAAGGAGATGGGCGCGCAATGCCCAGTCTTCATGATTCATTCCGGTGGCGGCCTCATTTCGGTCGAGACCGCGGCCGAGTTCCCGGTGCGGCTTGTCGAATCTGGCCCCGCTGGTGGCGCGATCTTCGCCGCCGACATCGCCCGCCGCTTTGACCTGAACCGCGTCGTGTCCTACGACATGGGTGGCACAACGGCGAAAGTCTGCCTCATCGAGGATTTCGAGCCGCAGACCGCGCGAACCTTCGAGGTTGCCCGCACATATCGCTTCTGCAAGGGGTCGGGGATGCCGATATCGATTCCCGTCATCGAGATGATCGAGATCGGCGCCGGCGGCGGTTCGATCGCCTGGGTGGATGCCATGGGACGCATTCAAGCGGGGCCGGAATCGGCCGCTTCCGAGCCGGGTCCGGCCTGCTACCAGCGTGGCGGCGAACATCCGGCCATTACCGATGCCGACCTGGTGCTCGGCAAGCTCGATCCGGACAATTTCGCCGGCGGCAAGATCAAGCTCTCGGTCGACAATGCCAAGGCTGCGATCTCGCGCGACGTCGGCGACAAGCTCAAGCTCGCACCACAGGCGGCGGCCTTCGGTATCGTCGAGGTCGTCGACGAGAACATGGCCAATGCCGCACGCGTACATGCGGTCGAGCATGGCAAGAACATTTCTGACAATACGATGATCGCCTTCGGCGGCGCAGCTCCGCTGCATGCTGCGCGCCTGTGCGAAAAGCTCGGCGTCGATCGCTGCCTTATCCCGCAGGGCGCCGGCGTCGGCTCGGCGATCGGCTTTCTCAAAGCGCCGTTCGGCTACGAAGCGCTTGCCTCCAAGATTGTCAGCTTGTCGAAATTCGACGCGGCGTCGATCAACACGATGCTCGACCAGCTGAAGGCAACCGCCGAAGGCTTCGTGCAGGCGGGCACCGAGGGTGTGTTCACCCGCGAAGTGACGGCCTTCATGCGCTATGCCGGTCAGGGCTGGGAAATCCCGGTTCCGATGCCCGATGGCGCTTTCGTCGACGCCGATAAGGCCGCGATCAAGAAGGCATTCAAAGAGCGCTACGCACTGTTCTTCGGCCGCGCGGTGGAGGGTCCGGAAGTGGAATTCGTGACTTGGTCGGTCAAGGCGCAGGATATTCGTCCCGAAGGCGAGAAGTTCGCTCTCGAGGCCAGCGGCCGGCCCGCATCCGGTCACGCCACGCGCAGCGTCTTTGATCCGGCCTCCGGCAAGGAGCTGGAAACTGCGATCGTACCGCGCGACACGCTCGCAGCCGGCGACCGGATCTCCGGTCCCGCCGTCATCGTCGAGAGCGAAACCTCAACCGTCGTCACTTCGCCATTCGATGCAGTGATCCAGGCGGACGGCACCATCCTGCTCGTGCGGAAAGGGCTCTGATCCATGGGCGACATCAATGAAATCCGCATGCAGGTCATGTGGAACCGCCTGATCTCGGTGGTCGAGGAACAGGCCTTGACCCTGCTCAGGACCGCCTTCTCCACCTCGGTGCGTGAGGCGGGCGATCTGTCAGCCGGCGTCTACAACGCCAAGGGCGAAATGCTGGCCCAGGCTGTGACTGGCACACCGGGCCACGTCAACACCATGGCAGAGGCCGTGCTGCATTTCATCGCCGAGATTCCACGCGAAGAAATGTACCCGGGCGATACCTATGTGACCAACGACCCTTGGAAAGGCACCGGTCATCTCCATGACATCACCATGGTCTCGCCGTCCTTCAAGGGCGACGAGCTGATCGGCTTCTTTGCCTGCACCGCCCATGTCGTAGATGTCGGCGGGCGCGGCTTCGGCGCCGACGGCAAGTCGGTTTATGAGGAAGGCATCCAGATCCCGATCATGAAATTCGCCGAACGCGGCGTGGTGAACAAGGATCTGTTGAAGATCCTCCGTCTCAACGTGCGCGAACCCGACCAGGTCATCGGCGACTTCTTCTCGCTTGCCGCCTGCAACGACGTCGGCCATCGCCGCCTGATCGAGATGCTGAACGAAGTCGGCTATGACAATCTCGACACGCTGGGCGATTTCATTCTGTCGCGCACCCATGCCGCGACCATGGAGCGCATCGCAGGATTGCCGAAGGGGTCGTGGTCGAACGAGATGCTGACCGATGGTTATGACGAGCCGGTCAAGCTCGCTGCAAAGGTCACGATCACCAATGACGGCGTCAATGTCGATTTCGCCGGCAGCGCGGCGGTAAGCCGCTGGGGCATAAACGTACCTCTGATCTATACCAAGGCCTATGCCTGCTATGCACTGAAATGCGTCGTCGCGCCTGACATCCCAAACAATGCGGCTTCGCTCGCTGTATTCAATGTGTCCTCGCCCAGCAATATCCTCAATGCCGGGCGTCCGGCGCCGGTCTCCGTGCGCCATGTCATCGGCCACATGGTTCCGGACGTTGTCCTCGGCGCCCTGGCCAAGGCGCTTCCCGGTCAGATCCTTGCGGAAGGCGCGGCCGCGCTCTGGAACGTGCATATTTCCGTGCGTCCGGTCACCGGTGAACCCGGCGGCCGAGCCGAGGTGCTGATGTTCAATTCGGGCGGCATGGGCGCGCGACCCGATCTCGACGGCCTGTCATCGACCGCGTTCCCCTCGGGCGTCCACACGATGCCGATCGAGGCAACGGAACATACCGGCCCGATCGTTATCTGGCGCAAGGAGCTTCGCCCGGATTCCGGCGGTGACGGCAAGTATCGCGGTGGCCTCGGCCAGGTGATCGAAATCGCCCCCGCCGAGGGCCACGAATTCGATTTCTCGGCCATGTTCGACCGCATCTCCACGCCGGCACGAGGTCGTGCCGGCGGTAGGGATGGCGCACCGGGCTCGGCCACGCTCGACGACGGCACCAAGCTGCGTCCCAAGGGGTGGCAGCACGTGCCCGCAGGCCGCAGGGTGAAGCTCGAACTGCCGGGCGGTGGCGGCTTCGGCGATCCGGCCGAACGCGCGCCCGAAGCCCGGGCCGAAGATCTGTCCAAGGGATATGTTACGGAGAAGAAGTCGTGACCTATATTGCTAGCCGACTGTCGGCGGTGAAGCCGTCGGCCTCCATGGCCGTTTCCCAGGCAGCGAAGGAGCTTGCCGCGACCGGTATCGATGTCATCGATCTCGGGCTTGGCGAGCCGGATTTTGCCGCACCCGCCCATATCACCAAGGCTGCGTTCGAGGCCGCCAGCCGGGAGCGTATGCTCTACACGGCGTCGCTGGGAACGCCGGATCTGCGCAAGGCGATTGCGGCCAAGTTCAAGCGCGAAAACGGCCTCGATTATGCGCTCGACCAGATCGCCGTGGCCAATGGCGCCAAGCAGATCATCTTCAATGCGCTGATGGCGACAGTGGAGGAGGGCGACGAGATCCTGCTTCCCGCGCCCTATTTCGTGTCCTATCCCGAAATGGCGAAGTTGTTCGGGGGCGTCCCGGTGACGCCGGAATGCCTGGCTGAGGCGGGCTTCCGGCTGACGCCAGAGGTCCTCGAAGCAGCGATCACCGGCAAAACGCGCTGGCTTTTCCTCAACATGCCTGGCAATCCCTCGGGTGCGGTCTATTCCAAGGAACAGCTCCAAGCGCTCGGCGCGGTGCTGGCGAAACACCCGCAGGTCCTGATCCTGTCCGACGAGATCTACGAGCACATCATCTTCGACGGCCGGACATTCGTCTCCTTCGGCGCGGCCTGCCCGGAACTGCTCGAACGCACACTGGTGGTCAACGGCGTTTCAAAAGCTTATGCCATGACCGGATGGCGCGTCGGCTATGCCGCCGGCCCGAAGGACCTCATCAAGGCGATGGCGACTATCCAGAGCCAGTCCTGCACATCCGTAAGCGCGCCCGCCCAAATCGCTGCCAAAGCTGCGCTCGAAGGGCCGCAGGACGAGGTATCGACGTTCTGCGCCGCCTTCGAACGCCGCCGAAATCTTGTCGTCGAGGGCATATCGAGGATCGATGCGCTCACACTCGATCCCCCGGAAGGTGCGTTCTACGCGTATATAGGTTGTGCTGCGCTGATCGGTGCCGTCACCTCCTCCGGCCAAACACTTGCCGACGACGTCGCGGTGGCCAAGTATCTTCTCGATGAAGGTCATGTGGCGGCGGTGCCGGGCACAGCCTATGGCCTCTCGCCGTTCTTCCGCATTTCCACGGCAACATCGGAAGAGGTTTTGATCGAGGCAGTGACGCGCATCGGCCGCGCCGTTGCCAAGCTCAAGAAGTGATGGACACGACAATGGCCAAGGATTTCAACAGCATTCTAATCACGGGCGCCGCCGGCCGCCTGGGAACCCAGCTCCGCAACGGGTTGGCGCATCTTGCCAGCGAGGTCCGCGTCGCCGACCGGGTCGAGATCTCCGATTTGGCGCCGCATGAACAAGATTTCGTCTTCGATCTCGCGGATGCCAAAGCGGTCGAATATGCAGTAAAAGGCGTCGACGCCATCGTCCATTTCGGTGGGGCGCCGCTCGAAACGGCGTGGAAGACGATCCTCGCGTCCAATATCGAGGGCAGCTACAATATCTACGAGGCGGCGCGTCGCCACGGCGTCAAGCGAGTCGTTTACGCCTCCTCCGTCCATGCCATCGGCTACCACAAGCTGACGGACAATATCGACGAGGCTGCCCCGGTGCGCCCGGACAGCCTTTACGGCGTCTCGAAATGTTTTGTCGAAGCGCTGGCGCAGTTCTATTGGGACAAGTTCGGTCTGGAAAGCGCCTGTCTGCGCATCTTCTCATCCTTCCCCGAACCGCCGGAGCGTCGCATGCTGTGGTCCTGGCTGTCGTTCGACGATTGCGTTCGGCTGGTGGAGGCGGCGCTGACTGCGCCGCATATCGGCTGCACCATCGCCTTCGGCCTGTCCGACAACAAGGTCTGCCCGGTCGACAATACCAATTGGGGCAGGCTGGGCTATCATCCCAGGGACAATACCGAATTCGCGCGCCAGAAAGTCGAGGCCGCCGTGCCGCGCCTCGACCCGCACGCGCCCGCAAGCCAGCATCTAGGCGGCTGGTTCGTCGACCTGCCGCACCCCGACGACGAGGCATCCAAATGAAGAATTCCTACGATGTCGTAGTCGTCGGCGGCGCTGTCATCGGCTCGGCCGTCGCCTATTATCTCTCCGCCAATCCGGATTTCGACGGCTCGATTCTCGTGGTCGAGAAGGACCCGACCTATGCGAAGGCGTCGACTTCCCTGTCGTCGTCTTCAATCCGGACGCAATTCTCCAATCCGATCAATGTCAGGATCAGCCAGTATGGTTCCGAGGTCATTCGCAACTTCGCCGACATGATGCAGGTGGGCGACGATCGCCCGGATCTCGGTTTTCAACCTGGCGGCTATCTCTTTCTTGCCAACAGGCCGCAGCAAGTGCAGACGCTCCGCGAAAACCATGCGGCGCAGATATCCTGTGGCGCCGACGTTTTGCTTCTCAACCGGGATGAACTCGCCAACGCGTTTCCGCATCTCAATGTCGCCGATATCGAGCTCGCATCCTACGGCCGGTCCGGCGAGGGCTGGTTCAACAATACCGGCCTGATGTACGGCTTCCGCAACAAGGCGCGTTCGCTCGGTGTGGACTATATTACCGATGAGGTCGTAGGCGTGGGGCGCCGAGGAAACCGCGTGACCTCCGTTGCCCTGAAGTCGGGTACGACCGTCGGTGCCGGCACGATCGTGAACTGCTCAGGTCCGCGCGCGGCATTGACGGCGCGCATGGCGGGCCTCGATATCCCGGTGGAGCCGCGCAAGCGCACATTGTTTGTCTTCGATTGCGCCGATACACCGGAAGGCACGGCCAACATCAACGATGGCCGACTGCCGCTGATGATCGACCCGAGCGGTGTATTCTGCCGCCCGGAAGGCCGCTTTTTCCTGACGGGCTGCCCACCCGTCGAGGACCCAACTGCAGACTGGGACGATTTCGAACCGCGCTATGAAGAATTCGAAGAGATCATCTGGCCGGCACTCGCCGAACGCTCGCCGAAATTCGAGGCGATCAAGGTCGTCAATCAATGGGCAGGTCATTACGATTACAACACTCTTGACCAAAATCTGGTCGTCGGCCGCCATCCTGACGTGCGCAACTTCGTCTTCGCAAATGGCTTTTCGGGCCACGGTTTGCAGCAGGGACCGGCCACCGGCCGAGGTGTGTCCGAACTTATCATTTATGACGAGTATCGAACCCTCGATTTGACGGACGTCGGGTACGAGAGAGTCCTCAGCAATCGACCTTTTATCGAAAGGGCCGTCATATAATGCCAGCGGCGCCGGATGCGGCCAGCCGAATGTGGGGGTGCGGTAATTCTCTTGATAGTCGGCTACGGTACCCATGGTGATGCGCTCATGAGCTCATTGCGCGGCCGGTGCCGCGTCAGTCGACAGGAGCTACGGCACTAGCTTGATTGTCATATCCGACAGGATTCCTTCTGAGCTGCGTCCTACTCTTCTACAGTCGACAGCGATTACCGAAGCAGTTGCATTCCCAGTGCCGCAGCTCTTCTTTGGTAGAAAGACGCTACAATGTGATAAACGCAATTCAAAAGACAATGACATGCACATCGACCTGATCGAGGCGTCGGAGGCCGACCTGACGACGCTCCAGAATCTTATGCAGCTGTATACTCATGATTTTTCGGAATTCTGGGCGGGCACGCAGCGTGGAGAACTTTGTGGCGACGGGCGGTTCCCTGACTATCCGATTCATCGGTATTTCGAACGTGCCGATTGGCGTGCATACCTGTTCAAGACGGCCGACGTCCTCGTCGGCTTCGCACTTGTTAACGACGAGACCCATTCAACTTTGCATGCCGATCATTCAATCGCAGAGTTCTTCGTAGTGCGAAAGCATCGGGGGCATGGCCTGGGTCGATTGGCGGCGCAACGATTGTTTGAGCAACAGTGCGGATCATGGGAAGTGGCTGTTGCTCGCAAGAATACGCTTGCATTAAGATTTTGGCGGGCAGCGATTTTCGGATGCAAATCTGTATTGAACGTATCCGAACTCGATTCGCGCACGCCCAATTGGGACGGTCCAATCATCCGTTTTGAGGTACTTGATGCAGCGATAGAATGCCGGTGAGCCGTCTTGCTTTCGGAAAAAAGGTCCTCGGCCGACGACCAATGAGCTCTTGTCCGACACCGTGTAGTTTTTGGACTTGGCCTACGCTGCCAAGTTACGATCGAGAATAAGCGGAATCATCCCTCCCCTTAGAAGCGTTTCCGCTTCCTGCTCCGTTTCCACTGCTGCACGCCCGGTCAGTTCCGCGGTTGCGGCAGCGACATAGCGTAGCAAAATCCTGACGTCGCAGCGCGGACGGATGCGCGTGGCCTCAATTTCGATGAGATCCAGTGCCGAGAGCGAGGGCATCGAGTTTTCGATCACGATCGGTAAAATGCCCATGCCGATCAGATTGGTGCGATGGATGCGCTCGAAGCTTCTCGCAATGACGGCGCGCACGCCCAGCAATGCGACGCCTTTGGCTGCCCAATCGCGTGATGAACCGGCTCCATATCGCTCTCCGGCCACGATGACGACGGACCGGCCTTCCTGCCGGTAGCGTTGGGCGACCTCCCATAGCGGACCTTCCTCCATTGAAGGCGCATGCACGGTCCTTGAGGCTGGTTCCCCGCCAAGCAGGAGGTTGGCGGCAGTCCGATTGTCGAAGAGACCGCGAACCATGGCCTGCCAATTCCCTCGCCGGGCCGCGTAGACATTGAGATCGTTTGGCCGGTCGCCGGCAGCAACAAGATGACGCCCGGCATAGCTTTCGGCACTGATCTGGCCGGCGGGAGAGATGTGATCGGTAGTCATGTCGTCGCCAAGCACGAGCAGCGGATGGGCCGCATAGGTTCCGAGTCGATTGGCTGAGCTCACGGCAGCGAAAGGCGGGCGCCGGATATAGGTCGAGTTTTCATCCCACGGGAAGGTTGGAGATGAGGACGCATCGAGGGCCAGCCATGCCTCGTTCTTCGCCGCATCGTCAAAGGCTTGGCCAAAATCTTCGCGCTTTGAGAAGTCTCGCAAACTAGCATCGATCTCCTCATCGGACGGGAGGAGATCGCGAAGGCGGACGGCAGATCCGTCCGCGGTGTCCGCGACTTTCAAACTTAGCGGATCTCGACAGAATTTTCCGATCATCGAGAGGGCGACGACGTGCGGCGGCGAGGCGAGAAAGCCGAACTGCAAGCTCGGATGCACCCGCCCTGGAAAGTTGCGATTGCCCGAGAGGAGGGCGGCGGCAACCGTGCCGTTGGCGATTGCCTCGGCCATGTCCGGCTGGAGTGGCCCCGAGTTGCCGATGCAGGTGGTGCAGCCGTGACCCACGATGCCGAAGCCGATGGCCTCCAGGTCCACCAGCAGACCGCTCCGTTTCAGGAAGAGTTCGGCGGATGGCGAGCCCGGCGCCAATGATGTCTTGACCCATGAAGGCGGGCGAAGACCGAGCCCGTTTGCCTTACGGGCGACAAGACCGGCGGCGGCCAGGAGACGCTGGTCGGAGGTGTTGGTGCAGCTTGTAATGGCCGCAATCGCAATCGCGCCGTCCGGAATGCCTTTGAAACCTTCGCCAAGCGGCCTGCCAACTGCCGCCTCCAAGGCAGATACAGCTTCAGTCAGCCCCAGCTTGTCTTGCGGGCGCTGCGGCCCGGCTAAAAGGGCACGCACATTGCCGAGATCGAGTTCGATGACCCCGGTGTAGCGAGGCTCGGCTTCCGGATCGAACCAGAGGCCCATCACACGCGCGGCACGTTCGACCAGCGAGCAATGTTCAGCCGCTCGACCTGTTTGCCGCAGATATTCGATCGTCCGACCGTCGATTGGAAAATAACCGGTTGATGCGCCATATTCGGGCGCCATGTTGGCTACGACGGCGCGGTCTCCGCCTGAGAGCGTTGCGACACCCGGCCCGAAGAATTCGACGAACTCTCCTGAGACGTTGTGACGCCGCAGGAGGTGCGTAACTTCCAGCGCCAAGTCCGTTGACAGCACGCCGGGAGGAAGCCGTCCGGTCAGGCGCACACCGACGACATCCGGAAGCCGTATCGTGACGGGGAAACCAAAGAAGACGCTTTCCGCCTCCAGACCGCCCACACCCCAGCCAAGAACGCCGATACCGTTTATCATTGGCGTGTGGCTGTCGGTTCCGATAAGTGTGTCCGGCGTGGCCCAGGTCTCGCCGTTCCGGTCTTCGAGGCGGATGACGGTCGCCAATTGCTCGAGATTGAGCGTGTGCATGATCCCGGTGCCCGGTGGATGCACGGTCACACCCGGAAGAGCGGTCGTCGCCCATTTCATCAGGCGATAGCGCTCGCTGTTGCGCTCCATCTCGCGCTGCATGTTGAAGGCACGAGAGCGGGGCTGTCCATGCATGTCGACGCCGATACTGTGATCGACGGATACGTCAACCGGCAGAACCGGCGTGAGGCTCTTGGGATCGCCGCCGGCTTCGGCGATGGCGTCGCGCATGGCAGCAATGTCGACCAATGCGGGCACGCAGGTCGTGTCATGCATGAGGACACGCGAGGGATGGAAGGCGATCTCGGTCTCGCTCGTGCCGCTGACAAGCCAGCCCCGCAAGGCAGTAATCATGGACGGCAGGCGATCGGCGTCTCTTCTGGCGACGTTTTCCAGCAGGATTCGATGGATGTAGGGGAGGCTCGCGAAATCGCCGCCGAAGATACCGGAGAGATCGAGCGCTTTGACGATTCCGTATGGGGTCGCTAGCTGAAGAAAGCTCATGTGTTCTCCATAGAATGAATTTTAATATTCAAAAAGCCAAAAATGGCGCGGTGTCAATGGAGGTTATGCCGCTTTTTGGCTTTTCTAGCAGTCAGATATGCAAATTGTTTCGCTCGAATTGTTCCCTTTGTCGCCGTCATGGATTAACCTGCGGCGACATCGTTGTTTCATACGGGGTTGATCGAGATGCGCTCCAGCCAACTGGCACAAACCATTGCCAATGAAATCACCCTGCTCGTCACTTCGGGAGAGTTGTCGGTCGGCGACCACCTGAAGACGCAACAGCTTGCAGACCGCTTTGGCGTCTCCCGCTCGCCAGTGCGGGAAGCGATGGACATGCTGGCTGCGCAAGGTCTTCTCGAGCAGAAGGAAAACAGGGGCTTCTTTGTCAAGGAGGTCACCGACAGCATCGCCGAACGCGTTCGCGAGGATGCGGAGCCATTCGAGGTGGCCAATGACTACCAGCGTCTTGCAGAAGACTGGCTCACCGACCGGATACCGGCCGAAGTTACCGAGCAGATGCTGAGAGAGCGCTACGATCTGACGAAATCGCAGGTCAATGATGTCCTGATGCGTGCGTCTCGTGAGGGATGGGCCGAGCGCAAGCAGGGTTACGGCTGGCGCTTCCTGCCGGTCGCCAAGACGCCCGAGGCTTTCGAGCAGATCTACCGCTTCCGTATGCTGATCGAGCCGGCCGCGATGCTGGAACCCGAGTTCCGGCTGGATCGGAAGATCATCGAGGAGCAACGCCGCATTCAGTTGCGCATGCTGGAGACCGATATTGAACGGCTGCCGGCGGAACGGCTTCTCCACAACGGCGCGCTCTTCCATGAAGAGCTGATCAAGATGTCGAACAATCCGTTTTTCCACCTCTCGCTCGTGCGCGTGAACCGGATGCGGCGTCTGCTCGAATATCGCTCCCGTGTCGACCGCAGCCGCACTGTGCGGCAGTGCCAGGAACATCTCGAAATTCTTGATCTTCTCGAGCGCGGCGAGGTCGTCGAGGCTTCTTACGCCATGCGCCGGCACCTCGGCGGTGCCCTCTCCAAGAAATCGCCGGTGACCTGGTCCTGGTCGCACCAGGCGCATGAAAAAGAGCTGCTCGGAAAATAGCCATTGCATTTTCAGATTTAAAAAGCCAATAATCTGCCCGTGACGTTGCGCGGCCTGTCGGTCGTTGCCTCATGGGAGATTTGTCAGATGAAAATATTCGTGACGCCGTGTGATGGGATCGGTCCCGAAATCACCGCGGCAACAATGGAGGTCATGAAGGCCACGGACGCGGCTTTCGATCTGGGCCTCGAATACCATTTCGAGGACACGGGCTTCACGAGCCTGGAAAAACATGGTTCGACTCTCCGGGACGAGACGATCGAGCTTGCCCGCACCTTCGACGGCATCATTCTCGGTCCCCAGTCGCACATGGACTATCCGCCCCGTGACAAGGGCGGCGTGAACGTCTCGGCCGGCTTCCGTGTCAAGCTCGATCTCTACGCCAATGTCCGCCCGGCACGCTCCCGTCCGTTCCTGAACGACGCCAAGAAGATGGACCTCGTCATCATGCGCGAGGCGACCGAGGGCTTTTACCCCGACCGCAACATGTATGCCGGCACGGGTGAATTCATGCCGACGCCGGACGTCGCGCTGTCTGTCCGGAAGATCACGGCTTCGGCTTGTGAGCGTATCGCCCGCCAGGCCTTTCTCCTTGCCATGAAGCGCAACAAGAAGGTGACCGCGGTCCACAAGGCGAACAATTTCATCCTGACGGACGGCCTGTTCCTCAAGCAGGTGCGCAAGGTCGCAGCCGAATTCCCCGAGGTCACACTCAACGAGTTCATCATCGACGCCATGGCGGCGCATCTGGTGCGCGACCCCTCGCGCTTCGACGTGATCGTCGCCACCAATTTCTATTCCGACATCCTTTCCGACCTCGCCAGCGAGCTCTCGGGAAGCTTGGGTCTTGCCGGCTCGATCAATGCCAATGCCGAAACCGGCCTTGTCTGCGCCCAAGCCCAGCACGGCTCGGCGCCGGACATCCAGAATAAAAATATCGCCAACCCGACATCGCTCATCCTCTCGGCGGCGATGATGCTGAGCTGGCTCGGCGAGCAGCGCGGCTTGCCACAATTCGAGGCAGCCGGCGCGGAAATCGAGCGCGCGGTCGACGAGGTGCTGGCGAATCCGGCGACGCGCACGCGCGATCTCGGTGGCACCACCAATACCGATGCCTTCGGCGCGGCTGTCGCCAAGGCAGTTCGAAACCGCGGCGGCGACCGGAAGGCGGCCAACGCCTAAGCCTTTGCACTTTGGGTATTATAAATCCAAAGTGCAAAATTGCAGGATGTGAGGGCGCGAGCCCTCGCGCACATGCCCGGAGGAGCAATGGAGCCGGGCGCATTTTGGGAGATCAGAAATGAACAGGCACATTACCGTCCGGTCGACAGCCTTCGCAGTCACCACGGCCATCATCACAGCATTTGCAGTCCCTGCACTGGCGCAGGACGTCCCTGCCGGCTACCCGGCCGATTATGCCGACTTGATCGCCAAGGCGAAGGAAGAGGGCACCGTCTCAGTCTACACGTCGACGGATGCAGCGCAGTCGCAAAAACTGCAGGACGGCTTCACCAAGAAATACGGGATCAAGATCGCCTATAACGATCTTGGGACCAACGGCACATATAATCAGGTGATTTCCGAAGCGGCGGCCGGGCAAACCACGGCCGACGTCGTCTGGAGCTCGGCGATGGATCTGCAGATGACTCTGGTCCAGGACGGTTATGGGGTCGAATATGCTTCGCCTGAAGCAGCGAAGTTGCCCGCCTGGGCGAACTACAAGAACACGCTTTATGCCACGACCGTAGAGCCGATCGGCGTGATCTACAACACCAAGGCGCTGTCGGAGGACAAGCTGCCGAAGACCTATGCTGAGATGATCACCTTCCTGAGGGACAACAAGGCGATGCTGCAGGGCAAGGTGGCGACTTTCGATCCTGAAAAGAGCGGCTCCGGCTTCCTTCATCACTCCAATGACGCGCGCAACCGCAAGGACTTTTGGGACCTCGCCAAGGCCATGGGCGAGGACGGTGCCAAGATCTATTCGAGTTCAGGCGGCATGAAGGAAACGGTCGTGTCCGGCGAGAACGTCATCGCGATCAACATCATCGGTTCCTACGCGCTCGATTGGGTAAAGGAGAGCCCGAACCTCGGTGTCCATTTCGCTAAGGATTATACGCCGGCTTTCTCGCGTCTGGCCTTGATCACCAAGGATGCTCCGCATTCGAACGCCGCAAAGCTCTTTGTCGACTACATGCTGTCGGCCGAGGGACAGGCGCTCCTGGCGGAAGGTGGCCTGCCGTCCGTCCGCGAAGACGTGACCGCCGGTCTCAACATCAAGACGCTCAATGAGCGTGTCGGTGGGGGCCTGAAGCCGATCGCCGTCGATGAAGGCGTGCTCGAATACATGGATCAGATGAAGCGCGTCCAGTTCCTCAACGACTGGAAGGCAGCGCTCGGCCGCTGATGCATCGCCGTCCGCGGCGCGATATCGCGCCGCGGCTCTGCTCCTTCATGCGAGAGGCAAGGAATGTCTACCCACGCTCAAGCACCGGCCGCAGTCGAGCTTTCAAAAGCCGCAGCCGAAAAGAAATATCCGGCGAGAATGCCCCGCCATGGCAATGCAAGCCTCTATAGGCGCATCGTTATCGGTCTGCTTGCAATCGCCGTTCTGGCGCCCGTCTGCCTGATCATATACCAGAGTTTCCTGACCGCCGCCTTTTTCAGCCCGCGTGCCAGGTTTGGTCTCGACGCCTATCGCTATGTCTTCTTCGACAAGAATTTTTATAAGGCGCTCGGCACGACGGCGATCTTCTCCTTCGGTATGGTCGCGATCGCCGTGCCGCTCGGTGGCCTGCTTGCCTTCCTGATCACCCGCACTGACATCAAGGCCAAGCGCCTGCTCGAAATCCTCGTGCTGGTGCCGATGTTCATTTCTTCCATCGTGCTCGCCTTCGGCTACACCGTTTCGGTCGGCCCGACGGGTTTCGTTTCACTTTTCATCCGTGATATCATCGGCGTCGTTCCCTGGAACATCTACAGCCTGCCCGGCATGATCCTGATCGCCGGCCTGAGCCATGTGCCGCATGTCTATCTCTATGTCTCCGCGGCGATGCGCAATCTTCCCTCCGATCTCGAGGAGGCCGCGCGCACGACCGGTGCCTCCGTCTGGCAGGTTTCGCGCGACGTGACCCTTCCCATGGTGCTGCCGGCTCTGATCTTCGCGGCGGCACTCAACGTCCTGCTCGGCTTCGAGACCTTCGGCATTCCGCTGGTGCTCGGCGACCCGAACGGCATCATGGTTCTCACCACCTATATCTATAAGCTCACCACCTTGTTCGGCACGCCGACCTATCAGCTGATGGCCGTAGTCGCCGTGGTGTTGGTGCTGATCACGCTTCCGCTCGTCTGGATGCAGCGCAAGCTGCTGCGCAATGCCCGCAAATATGCGGCGATGGGCGGAAAGGGTGCGCGCGTCTCCACTCTCAAGCTCGGCAAGAGCGGCCAGATCATCGCCCTTTCGATTATCGGGCTTTGGCTCTTCGTCTCCGTCGCCCTGCCGATCGGCGGCATCACGGTGCGTGCCTTCGTCGATGCCTGGGGTGAGGGCGTGAGCCTTTTCGACCAGCTGACGCTCGCAAATTTCAGCCGTATGCTGGAAGTCCCGAGCCTCTACAACGGCATCGTCAACACGATCCTTTTGTCGGTTGTCGGCGGCGCGGTCGCGGTTGCGATCTATCTGGCAGTCGGCCTTGCCGGCCATCGCAATTGGGGCATGTCGAACACGATCCTCGATTACATCGTGCTCTTGCCACGCGCTCTACCGGGCCTGGTCGTCGGTCTTGCCTTCTTCTGGGTCTTCTTGTTCGTGCCGTTCCTCACGCCGCTGCGGCCGACCCTGGTCAGCCTCTTCGTGGCCTACTTGGTCGTCGGCCTCTCCTATGGCCTCAGGTTGCTGCAAGGCACGCTCATACAGGTCGCGCCGGAACTTGAAGAGTCGGCGCGGACGACCGGGGCCACGATCGGCCGCACCTGGAAGGACGTGGTGATCCCGATCGTCCGTCCCGGCCTCGCCGGCGCCTGGGCGCTCATCATGATCATCTTCCTTCGCGAATATGCGACGGGTGTCTACCTCATGGGCGCCGGCACCGAGGTGATCGGCTCGCTGATGGTCTCGCTCCTGCAGACCGGCGCGATGAACACCATCGCCGCGCTCGCCCTCATCAGCATCGTATTGACGGGCGCAGGCCTCGCACTCGCCCTCCGTTTGGGAGCAAAAATCCATGACTGAACTCGTTGTCAGCAATGTCCAGAAATGGCTCGGCGGCCTGCAGATCCTCAAAGGCGCCTCGTTTACCGCCCAGCGCGGCTCGATCGTGGCGCTGCTCGGGGCGTCGGGCAGCGGCAAGACCACGCTTCTGCGCTGTGTCGCCGGGCTTGAACAGCCGGAAGTCGGTCAGATCGTCATCGGCGGCAAGACCGTTCTCGACGGCGAGAAGAAACTGGCGCTTCCGCCGGAGCAGCGCAATATCGGCCTCGTCTTCCAGTCCTATGCACTCTGGCCGCATCGGACCGTCAAGGAGAATGTCGGCTACGGGCTGAAACTGCGAAGCGTCGCGCCGGCCGACATCGAAAAGCGGGTGCAGGCGATCCTCGATCGCATGGGCCTCGGTCATCTGGCCGACCGTTTCCCGTCGCAGCTCTCCGGCGGGCAACAGCAGCGCGTCGCGATCTGCCGCGCGCTCGTCTATGAGCCGCGCGTACTGCTGCTCGACGAGCCGCTTTCCAACCTCGATGCCAAGCTGCGCGAGGAGGCACGCTACTGGATCCGCAAGCTCATTCTGGATCTTGAAATCTGTGCGATCCTCGTTACCCACGACCAAAGTGAGGCGCTGGCCGCCGCTGACAATATTCTCCTGCTGCAGGACGGTCGCATCGTCCAGCAAGGCGGACCGCAGGAGATCTATTCCAACCCGAACAGCTTTTATTCGGCCGACTTCCTCGGGGCCAACAATATCGTCAAGGCGAAGGTGAAGACGATCGATGGCAAGTGCGCCGTTATCGGCGGCGACAATTGGAGCCTCGATGGCACCATACGCGAGGCGTCCGGCTTGGCCGCCTCGCAGGATGCGCGGGCGGTCATCCGCGTGGAGCAGATCAGCGTCAGCGACCAGCCGCAATCAGGCGGGCTCGAGATGAATCTCGACGACAGCATCTATCTCGGGGACAGGTGGGAATATCGTCTGCGCCGTGGAGATTTTGTCGCCAAGGCGCACGGGGCCAAGCAACTGCAATCGGGAACCGTCTGGGCGCGCATTCCACCTGAAAGCGTCTGGGTGTTTTCGGCGGGCCAGCAGTAGCAAGGTCTCAAGCGGCGGCCGCCCTTCCTCCCGGGCGGCCGCCACCTCCTAACCAGGATAGTCAAGATGACGTCACGAAAAAGGATCGCGCTTGTTCACGCGACGCCGATCGCAATCGATCCGATCGGGATCGCCTTCGAGGCCGGCTGGCCTGAGGCCGAGCGGGTGAACATCCTCGAAGATAGCCTTTCTCCAGACAGAGCGAGAGACGGCGCTATCACTGACCAAATGTCCGATCGTATCGTGGCGCTGGCCAGGTACGCCCGCATGATCGGCTCCGACGCGGTCCTCTTCACCTGTTCGTCCTTCGGCACCGCTATCCAGCGGGCGGCGAGCACACTGGATATTCCCGTTCTCAAGCCCAACGAAGCAATGTTCGAAGCCGCGATCCGCAAGGGTGGCCGTACGGCCATGCTCTACACCTTCCCGCCGGCGCGGGAGGGGATGGAAGCCGAGTTCCGTGAAGAGGCTTCGCGAGTGAGCCCTTCAGCCGAAATCGAAAGCTTTCTCGTCGACGGAGCCATTGACGCGGTCCGCGCTGGCGACGAGGCGACCCACAACCGTTTGGTAGCCGAGACCGCAGCCACGATCGAGGGCTTCGACGCGATCACGCTGGCGCATTTCTCGACAGCGCGGGCGCTTGAGGCCGTGCAGGCGGCCACGCCTATCCCGGTTCTGACCAGCCCGGATGCGGCGGTTGCCAAGCTTCGCCGCCTGCTGACCTAGGCGGAAAGCGGGCATCTTCAGACGAGCAGTTCAAACTGGAGGAGACTTGAATGAGCAGTGCAGATCTGACACGCAGGCAAATGTTGCAAGGGATGGCGGTGGCGGCTGCTGCGGTCCTTTCACCGGCCAATGCTTTTGCGCAGGAAGTTCCCTTCTCGGCGGGGAGTGCCCATCCGAAGTTCAAGGCGCCACCGAAGACCTGCGACGCGCATTTCCACATCTACAACAGCAAGTTTCCCGCGGCCGCCAATGCGAGCCTCGTTCCTCAGGATGCGAGCGTAAGCGATTATCACCGTCTCAAGGAGCGGCTTGGCTTCGAACGCAGCGTCATCGTTCAGCCCTCCACCTATGGAACGGATAATTCCTGCCTGCTCGAAGCCTTGGCCGAGCTCGGGGATGCGGCGCGAGGAATAGCCGTGGTCGACACGTCCGTAACCGACGGTGAACTCAAGCGGCTCGACGCCGCCGGCGTTCGTGGCATTCGCTTCAATCTCGCGAGAGCCGGCGCCACGACCGTGGACATGATCGAGCCGCTTGCGAAACGCGTTGCGGATCTCGGCTGGCATATCCAAGTTCATATCAAGGGCGACAGCATCGCAGAACATGCCGGGCTGTTCCAGAACCTTCCGGTCATCACGGTCTTCGACCATCTCGGCCGAATCCCGCAACCAGCCGGCAAAGAGCATCCGGCCTTCAAGGTCGTGGCCGACCTGCTCGAAAAGGGCAAGGCCTACACCAAGCTCTCCAGCATCTATCAGGACACGCTGGTCGGGCCGCCGACCTACGCGGACATGGGTGGTTTGGCGAAGGCCTATCTGGCGTTAGCACCTGACCGCGTGCTCTGGGCCACCGATTGGCCCCATCCTTCACCCGGCAAGTCCGGCAAGCCGGATGATGCGCTGCTGATGGACCTTTGCGCCGAGTGGGCGGGAGATGATCCGACCCGAAGCAAGATCTTTGTCGAGAATGCCGCCGGCCTTTACGGCTTTTGAGCGTGGGCCGACGAACGGAAAGAGAAACAAGAATGCTACTCGGGGTCATTGCCGACGATTTTACCGGCGCGAGCGATATCGCCAATACGATTGTCAAGGGGCTGCCTGGGCAGGGTGGTCTTCGCACGGTGCAATATCTCGGTGTCCCGAGTGCAGCTTCCGACCCGGAGGTCGAGGCCGGCGTGGTCGCGCTGAAAAGCCGCTCGATCGATGCTGGACTGGCCGTCAGGCAATCGATCGATGCGCTGCAATGGCTGCTCGAACAGGGTTGCCAGCAGATCGTCTTCAAATATTGCTCGACCTTCGATTCGACGCCGGCAGGCAATATCGGTCCGGTCGCCGAGGCGCTTGCCGAAGCGCTCGGCGTCAAGGGTGTCGTCGCCTGCCCGGCATTCCCAGGGGCGGGACGCACGGTCTATCAGGGGCATCTCTTCGTGAAGGACCGGCTCTTGAACGAGTCCGGTCTTCAGAACCACCCGCTCAATCCGATGACCGATGCCGATATCCGGCGCTGGTTGCGGCTGCAGACGGTCTCGGATGTCGGCCATGTCGACATCTCGGCCGTTCAGGCTGGCCCCACGGCGATCGAGGCGGCCTTGCGCAGACATGGTGAGGAAAACCATGTCCTCGTCATCGTCGACGCGGTCACCGATGACGACCTCGTCGCGATCGGCAAGGCGGTCGCGGATCACCGGCTTGTTACGGGGGGATCGGGGATAGCCATTGGCCTGTCGGCAAACTTCATTGCCCGGGGGCTGGCCAAGGGCGAGGGTTCCGCGACAGTCGGCATCGACGGACCGGAGGCGATCCTCGCCGGCAGTTGCTCCGGCGCCACGCGGCAACAGGTCGAAATCCATAAGAAGGATCATCCGACCCTAGCCATCGATGTGGCAGGCGTGATGAGCGGAAAGGTCGCAACCTCGGACCTGACCTCGTTCCTGCTCGCCAACCTGGGGAGAGCGCCGCTCGTCTATTCCTCCGGCACCCCCGACGAGGTTCAGGCGATCCAGGCGCGCTTTGGCCGTGAGAAGGTTGCCCATACCCTCGACACTCTCTTTGCCGACACTGCCCGGCAATTGATCGATGCCGGAATCCGCCGGCTCGTTGTCGCCGGAGGCGAGACATCGGGTGCAGTGGTTTCGGCGCTCGATATCGGGGCGCTGGCGATCGGGCCCGAGATCGATCCCGGCGTTCCGGTTCTTTTCTCGAACGGAGATGAACCCGTAGCGCTAGCGCTCAAGTCCGGCAATTTCGGAGCGCCGGATTTCTTCGCCAAGGCGCTGGAAAGGCTTGCAGGACGATGACCGCTGAAGGCAAATTGCGCGAGGACATCGTTCGCCTGTCGAAGTCGCTGTTCGACCGCGGATTTTCGGTGGGGTCGGCCGGCAATATCAGTGCCGCAGTCGACGACGGCATTCTCATGACGCCGACGAACTCCTGCCTTGGATTTCTGGATCCGGCACGGCTTTCGAAACTTGACCGTAATGGCAATCACATCTCAGGCGACAAGCCTTCGAAGGAAGTGTTCCTCCATCGGGCTTTCTACGAGACCCGACCGCAAACCGGAGCAGTCGTCCATCTCCATTCGACTTTTGCGACGGCACTGTCGTGCCTGACCGGCATCGATCCCAGTGACTGCATTCCGCCATTGACGCCCTACGTCGTCATGCGGGTCGGCGCGGTGAAGCTGCTGTCTTACGTCAAGCCGGGCGATGAGAAGATGGGCGACATGATCCGCGAGCTCGCCGGCCGCTACGCCGCCGTGCTGCTTGCCAATCACGGCCCGGTCGTCACCGGCAGGGACATAGCCACGGCGGTCTACGCTGCCGAGGAGCTCGAAGAGACGGCGAAGCTCCTCATCCTGCTGAAGGAAGCGCCGAAGCGAATGCTATCGGACGAAAACGTTCACGAACTCAAAGCCGTGTTCGGCGCATATTGAAGGAGACATTTGGATGAAGACCGCGGATCTGGTCGATGCCCATGGCGACGATGTTCAATTCTGCAATCTTCCTTTTCTGAAGCTCGGGAAGAGGAAATCCTTTTCCGGCCCGATCGTGACGGTGAAATGCTTCGAGGATAACGCGCTCCTGAAATCCGAGCTGCAAAAGCCGGGCGAGGGAAGGGTGATGGTCGTCGATGGCGGCGCGTCGAGCCGCGTTGCGCTCCTCGGCGACCAGATCGCGATGATCCTCCGCGACAACGGCTGGGCCGGCATCATCATCAACGGTTCCATCCGAGACAGTGCCGAGATCGACGACATGGACGTTGGCGTCTTCTGCCTTTCCATGACCCCAAAGAAGTCCGTGAAGGACGGAGCCGGCAAGGCTGGCGTCCCTGTCCAGTTCGGCGGGGTGACCTTTGCCCCTGGCGCCTACGCCTATGTCGATGCCGATGGCGTGCTGACGAGCAGCCGCGACCTGCGTTGACGCCGCGAAATGGCCGCGCGCTGCGAGGCCTCACTCAAGCAAAACGAATGTAGGAGAATGGCGATGATCGTCACCACCAACCCGGCCACCGGCGAGGAACTCGCCCGATACGAACTCCACGACGACGCTTATGTCGATGCAGCGCTTTCGGCCGCTGCCAAGGCGCAAAAGGCGTGGCGCAAGAAGCCCGTCGAAGAGCGGGTTCGACTGCTTGCCGCGATGGCCAGGGTGCTGCGTGCCGGCAAGTCGCGCTATGCCGAGATGATCACCCGCGAGATGGGCAAGCCGATCGTCGAGTCCGAGGCGGAAATCGAAAAATGCGCCTATAACTGCGACTTCTATGCCGAGCACGCGGCGCAACACCTCGCCGACGAGGCAATCGCCTCGAACGCGACCGAGTGCGCCGTCGTCTTCGACCCGCTTGGTGTCGTGCTCGCCATCATGCCCTGGAACTATCCGTTCTGGCAATTTTTCCGTTTCGCCGCGCCGGCCTTTGCCGCCGGGAACGGCGCCGTGCTGAAGCACGCGAACAACGTGCCGGAATGTGCGCTCGCCATCGAGGAGATCATGCGCCAGGCAGGCTGCCCCGAGGGCCTTTTTGCCACCCTGCTGATCGAGCCGGCCAAGGTTGCCGGCATCATTGCCGACGATAGGATTGCAGCCGTCACGTTGACGGGGTCCACGGAAGTGGGCGCCATCGTCGCGTCGCAGGCCGGCAAGGCGCTGAAAAAGCAGGTACTGGAACTCGGCGGCTCCGATCCCTTCATCGTGCTTGCCGATGCCGATCTCGAAGAGGCGACGAGCGTCGCGGTTAAGGCACGCTACATCAATGTCGGGCAGTCATGCGTCAACGCCAAGCGCTTCATCGTGGAGGAAAGCATCGCCGACCGTTTCGTCGCGCTGTTCTGCGAGAAGGTTGCAAACCTGAAGGTGGGGAACCCCACAGAGGGAGATACAAATATCGGTCCGATGGCGCGGGAAAACCTGATGACAGGCCTGCATGCACAGGTCGAAAAGACGATTGCCGCGGGTGCTGAACTCAAGCTCGGCGGCGCGCCGCTGGACCGGCCGGGCTATTTCTATCCTCCGACCGTGCTCGACCATGTACGTCCGGAGATGGCCGCGTTCTGTGAGGAGACCTTCGGTCCCGTCGCCGCCGTCATCCGCGTCAAGGATGCCGACGAAGCGGTTCGGCTGGCCAACCAGACCGAATACGGTCTCGGCTCGGCGATCTGGACCGGGGACGTGGAGCGCGCCCGCCGGCTTGCGCACGACATCGACGCGGGCGCCGTCTTCATCAACGGCATGGTCGCCTCCGACCCCAGATACCCCTTCGGCGGGATCAAGCGTTCAGGCTATGGCCGCGAGCTCGGTGTCTACGGCATCCGCGAGTTCGTCAACATCAAGACGGTCTGGATCGGCCCGGCCAAAGCAGCCCAGCCTGTCGCCAAAGCGCCCGAGTGAGGAGCACCGCATGACCCAGCCAGCAATCCTCCGCCCTAAGGAGCTCAAGAGCAACGATCGTGGCAACGGCGCCCGCACGACGCCGCTCGTGACGCGCAGATGCGGCTCGACGAGCATGATCAACGGGATTACCGCCTTTGACCCGGGGGCTTCGATCGGCCTCCACAAGCACAATTGCGAAGAGAGCGTGATGATCCTCGACGGTCAGGCGATCGCCGAGATCGACGGCGTCCGCTACCCGCTCGGACCCAACGACACGACCTGGATCCCGGCAAACGTGCCCCATCGGTTCATCAATGCGTCCCAGACCGAGCCGATGCGCATCTTCTGGATCTATGCCTCGATCGATGCGACGCGGACGATGATGGCGACCGGGGAGGAGCGCCCCATCGACGCGGAACATCACCAGCAGGGAACACAATCATGATTGTTGAAGCCGCGGAAATTACGGTCAAGCCCGGCAGCGAGGCGCATTTCGAAGCGGGCGTGTCCCAGGCCGCGCCCCTGTTCTTGAGAGCGAAAGGCTGCCACGGCGTGGCTCTGCATCGGGTGGTGGAGACACCGCGCGTTTATCGTCTGCTGGTGAAATGGGAGACGGTCGACGACCACATGGTCGGCTTCCGCAACTCCGAGGATTTCCAGGCGTGGCGGCGCCTCGTCAGCTCCTGTTTCGATGGCGCCCCAAAGGTGACCCATTCCGAAGCCGTGGCTTTGTCAAACAACGATTAAGGAGAGATGAGTATGAAAGGCCGTTAACTGCTGTCGTGTTGCTCTCGGATTGCAAGCAGCATGATGTCGGACGGTGTCGGCTGTCTCACCTATGAGGGGCTCAGCACAATTCGGTCATATCCCTTCGCTCGATAGATCACCGTCGAGATGATCCAACTCGCAATGAATATGCATACGACCGCGAAGCCGAGATTTCCGAGACTATCGTTGAAAGTGGCGATGGCCTGCCACGCCTTGCCCTGAAGATTCAGCTTCTCCGAGATCAGCGCGAGGCCTTCGAGGCCGCCTATGAAGAAGGCAACGATCACAGAGGCGGCCGTGATCGTCAGATTGTACCAGAGCTTGCGAACCGGATTGATCAGGGCCCAGCCATAGGCGCCGCTCATCAACGTACTGTCCGCGGTATCCATTAGCGACATTCCCGCAGTGAACAATGCAGGGAAGATCAGGATCGTCCAGAAAGCCGCTCCCTGGGATGCCTGTGCCGCCGAAATGCCGAGCAGGCCGATCTCGGTTGCGGTGTCGAAGCCGAGGCCGAAGAGGAAGCCAACCGGATACATGTGCCAGGAGCGCGAAACGATCCTGAAGGTGCGGCGAAAGAAGCGCGCCAACAGGCCTCGCCCTGTAAGCAGGGCATCGAGGTCCTCATCGACAATCCGTTCCCCGCGTCGTGCGCGAGAGAATGCCGCCCAGATGTTCTTCAGGATGATCAGATTGACGAGACCGAGCGCCAGCAGGAACAGCGCAGATACGGAAGTTCCGATGATGCCTCCCACAGTCCCAAATGCATCAAGCTCACCCTGCATGGCAGTGGCCGTGGCAGCGATGGCGAGGGACGCCAGCACGACGACCGAGGAATGACCGAGCGAGAAGAAGAGACCCACCGAAAACGGCTGCTTTCCCTCCTGCGTCAGCTTGCGGACGACATTGTCGATTGCGGCGATATGGTCCGCATCGAAAGCGTGACGAATGCCGAGCATATAGGCTACGAATGCTATGCCGAGCAAGGCAGGCTTGTCGGCGAAAGCCGTCCAGGCCCAAGTCCAGGCCGCGATATTGGCGACGATCAGGAGACCAAAGACGATCGCGATCTTGGATCCTACGTCATTGGTTCGGTCATCGAAAATGCGACGCATTCCGCGATCTCCTGCACAAAACCGTTTGAATGCACTGGACCCAGCCTTGCTCAGTCATGTGCAGTTCGAGCCCTGCGGATCATGTTGAGAGCTCTGAACGCGGCGCAGGCGGCACCGTAGCCGTTGTCGATATTGACCACCGCGAGGCCCGGCGCGCAGGATGCAAGTGCTGCGTGAAGAGCGGTTTGCCCGCCGTTCGACACGCCATAGCCCGTCGATGTCGGCAGGCAGATGATGACGCCGGGGACGAGCCCGCCCAGGACGCTCGGAAGCGCGCCGTCCATGCCTGCCACGGTGATGATCACAGGAAAGGTTTTCAACTCCTCCACGCGCTCGAGCAGTCGCCAGAGACCCGCCACGCCGATATCGATGAACTGCTTTGCCGGCGCGCCGAAATAGGCCAGCGTGCGAATGGCTTCCGCGGCCTGTGGCATGTCGGAGCTGCCGGCGGACACGACGGCAATTTGCGCAGACTCAGTATCGAGGGGTGGCGTCCAATTCAAGTAGGCAGTCCGTGAAACCGGATCATAGTCGAGCTTCTCCAGGTAGTTGGGCGCAATCCGGGCAAAAACGTCCGGCTCGAGTCGTGTCAGCAGGCTTCGTCCGTTGCGTTCGAGGACCCGTTCCATGATGACGGCGAGCTGGGCATCGGATTTGCGGGCGCAGAGGATGGCTTCATCGAAGCCGATGCGCTCAGGACGCTGGAAATCCAGCTGGATCTCGTCGCTCATTACGTCTGCTCCCGCAGAAAGGCGCTTCCGCGCTTGTAGGTTTCGAAATGGACGGGGCGGTCTTCTCCGAATGCAGACCGGATCTGATCTGTCAGTTGCACACGCTGGCTGGCGGAAAGACGGGACAAGGCTTCGCCGTCCAGCTCGACCACCACGCCCGCCTGACGGACGCGGCAGCGCACGGTTTCCGGCGAGAGCTCCGTCCTGAGACGAGTTTCAACCTGATCGATCGCGCGCAGCAGGTGAGATTCAATGCGCAGGGCCGTTTCCATGCGGCTCGAAAGACAGGGCGCCGAAGGCAGTTCGGCAAGGTCGGCAAGGCCATGGTAGGCTGCCAGCGCGCGGACATCGGCCTTGGCCATTCCCGCCTCGACGAAGGGATGACGGACGCGGTTGGCCTCAGCCGCCTTCAGGCCCGGCCTCCAGTCGCCGAGATCGTCGGTATTGGTGCCGGAGAAGAGCTGCGCATCGGTCAGCGATGCCAAGGTCCCATAGAGATTGGACTTACAGAAGAAGCAGCGGTTCGAGGGATTGGCAAGATAACGTTCATCGGCAAATTCCCCCGCGTCGACGATGCGAAGGCTCCAGCCATGCCGATCGGCATAGGCCTTCACCCGTTCGGTGGCGTTTAACGGAACTGCAGCCGATGCGGCATGGAACATGGTCACGTCCTGGCCCATCCGCCGATGTGCGACATAGGCGAGCGTCATGCTGTCGACGCCGCCGGAGAGGGCCACGGCGGCCGGCCGGGCGCTGTCGAATACGGCATTGAGGCGACCTATGAATGCTTCGCTCGCGATCATTTCTTCGCCTCCAATGCCTGTTCTTCGGCGTCTCGGCGCAGTTCGGCGCGGGCCTTGTGGCTGTCGTCGAGGGATCGGACGTCATCCATCTCGGCCTTTGCCGTGGGTCCGCCGGGGCGTTCGGCGATTTTAACCCGCACGCCATTTTCCGTTTTCACCGCCTGCCGGGGCAGGATGACGCGTGTTTCGACGCGGCTTCGCAAGCCGAGCGTCGTTGTCTGCCTGAAGCATTGAGCGGTGATGGCATCCATGGCCTCGGGACGGGTCAACACTTGGATAGCGGTCATCATCCGACCCTTCTTTCCGAAGGTCGGGGTTTGCGTCACGTCGATAACGCCCTCGGTGGTGCGAATCCGGTCGATTCCGACGGCCAGTTCCTCGCCCGTCTGATCATCGATTTCGAACTGGATGATCCCGACCTGATCCTGTTCGGCGGCTTCAGGGGTAAAAGCCAGCACGCGCAGGACATTGCTCATTGCGGGAAACCGGCGCGTGCCGAACCCGGTCCCGGTGCGATCCAGCACCTGCGGCCTGTGTCCGATGCTGGTCGCCGGTTTCAGAAAGCGCAGGATCGCAGCTCCCGTCGGCGTGATCCGCTCGCCGTGCCGGCCATCATCGTGGAAGGCAAAGCCACGGAGGAGCAGCGTGGTGGCCGGCGCCGGTACCGGCAGGCGGCCATGGGCGGTTTCGACGAAGCCGCGGCCGAGCGGAAGAGAGCCCACCGACCAGCTTTCAGGATGGACCGCGTCGATCATGGTGGCCGCCGCAACGATATCGGCAATCGAGTCCCAGTTGCCGACCTCATGAAAGGCAACATCCTCGACCTTCTTTCCGTGGACCGCAGCCTCGGCCTCCGCCAGTTCCTGAAAGATGCCGATGGCGGTGCTTTTCACGTTTTCAGGAATCCCGCTTGCTGCGAGCTTGGCGCGCAGCTCCCGCCAATGGGTGTGGTCGTGACCGTGCCTGTCATGGCGATGGTCATGATCTTGGCTATGGACGTGATGATGATGGCCATGGTCATGGTGATGGTGATCATGCTCGTGTGCATGATGATCACGACTATGTTCGGAACGACGATCATCGGCGTCGCCGACAGGTTCAGACGTCGATTTCGTCACATCGAACCGGTGGCCGGTCAACACGCCGTCGTCATGCGGCAGCATCTCGGCCCGGACATCGCTTTCGAGACCGGCAATGCGCAGATTTTCCTGCACCGTACCTGCGAATTCGGGCCAGGCGTCCAGCATGGCGGCGACGAACATGTCACCGGCAATTCCGCCCACCGCGTCAAGATGGATATGCATGGCCGCCTTCCTTCGTCATTGCTCTCGAAGCCAGCCGGCAATATCGACGCAAAGCGTTTCGCCCGGTTCTCCTGCTCCGAGGGCAGTTTCTATCGCAGCCTTCAGCACGGCCACCGAAACTCGAAATTCCGGCTGCATCTCTTCCGAGATCGCAACGAGATCATCATGCTCGGCTTTCGCCCGCATGAAGACGCCTTCATTTAGGATTCGTTTCACGCGGAGCGGAAAACGGCGGACGCCTCCCCGCCATTGCAGCTCGAGCGTGGTCCTGTAGCGAAGTATTTCGAAATGCTTGTGCCGGGACTCCAGGACACGATAGCCCCAGATGCCGAGATCGCCGACCAGGAGGGCGGCCAAATCGGGTTCGTCCTCCGCCTTGATATCGACAAGGAGCACATAGGAGGGGCGGCCCTTCTTGCCGAGGCTCGGGAGCAGTTGCACGTTCTTGGCTCCCATCTCGGTCATCTGCTCGATGACATGGCCGAGCAATTCGCCCGGCGCGTCGTCGATCTGGGCCATGATGAGGATGACGTCGCTAGCCATCAGAGTCCCATCGTATCAATGGCGACCCGTGCCGCGGCTTCCGCCTTGGCTTTCGTGCCGGGGATGCCCGCTGAAATCAGCCCGGCCGCCTGCGCCTCGCTTGCTGCATCGGATGCGCTCATCTTTCCCATGGCCGCCGCAACGACGGCCGGCACGGTCACGTTCATGATGACATTGCCTGCGAGCAGCAATTCGCTGGCGATCGGCGCCAGCGCAGTCAGGAACGGCGCACGCTCCTTGCCTACACCCTGGGCGACCTCCGGGATGACCGCGTTGATGATGCCTTCCATGTGGATCGTCTCCTCGCCCACCGTCACTTCGGCATCGAGCGCGGGGTCGAAGGCGAGCCAGCGCGCCGCCATCTTGCTGGATCGGCGGGCGCCCTTGCTGATTTTGGTGAAATGCACCTTGATTGTCTTGCCCTTGGCCTTGGTCAGGAATTCGGAGCCTCGCGTTTCGACGAGCAACTGTCGCTCCTCGTCCATGGCGCGGACGATCTCGCCGACAGTCTTTCCGGCTTCGAGATCGTCATAGCTGCGCGCGGCGCGCGCATAGAGTGCCTTGGTGACCATCGGAGTTGAAGACATGATCAGGGCATCGGTGACCGGCCCATTGCAGATCTGCGTCGCCTTGCGCGCGACGATGTTCATCGCCACCATGGCCGTCTCCGGATCGAAGCTGAAACCGAGCCGCCGTTCCCTCAGGGCCTGAGCGACACTCTGTTCGGTCGAGCCGTCCTCAAGCAGGCACATCAAGGCAATGACAGCGTCGCCGCAGATATGGCCGAGGGGGGGATTGACCGGCCCGGCGCCGCCACCGCAAATGCCTTCCTCGAAAACGGAAATGATCTCGTCGAGCGCCATAATGCCGATGACCGTCGGCCCACCGATATCCTTGAGGATCAGGCCAAGGTCGCCGATCAGCCTGGCGGTCTCGATCTCCTTGCCGGTGATGCGGACATGGAGCTTGTCCGGCAGTCCCGCTGTGCGCGCTGCGGCGCGACCGGCGACGAAGGCGCTTGTCACCTTGCCATAGGGGCCATATTCCTCCGCGACATCGGCATCCGGGTGAATGATTTCGAGGATCGCGGCAGCGCCAAACAGTGCGCAGAGGAATTTCTGGCTCGGCATTCCTGCACCTGACATGGCGTCCATCATCGCCTTGGTGCCGATGGTCGCTCCCCGTTCCGCCATGCCGGGAAAAATAATGTCTTCGCCCAGCGCGCCATGGCCGACCATGACGCCGCCGCCGACGCCTTCGGGAATATCGCGGCCCTGGACCGGCGAAAGCTCGCCCTTCATCATCGCCTCATAGACGGCGGCGACCGCGGCAAAGCCCGAGATCTTGTTGTTCATCTTGGCGGTGGGCACGGCGGCAAGGCCAGAACGGCTGACGCCGGCGATCATGCGCGCCGAGGAGCCGAGCTTTCGGTTGCCGGCCGGGATGCCGACCTGTGCATTTGCACCGCAGAGGTAGAGCAGGGCTGCCGCGATGAGCGCGGCGTTTGCGCCATCGGCACCCCCCGCCTTGGCGACTGCTACGGTCTTGGCGAGCAGATCATCGATCGGCTGGTGGACGGCGTCCGCAAATTTGACCTCTGGACTGACACCCCGGCGCAGCTCGGTGGCAATGACGTTGCAGACGGCGACGACCGGGATGTTGAGCATGCCGTGCCCGCCGGTCAGCGCCTCGACGCGATCGCTGGTTAGCCAGCCGGGATTCGCGTTCGCCGCCATGATGGAGGCAAGAATAACCTTCTCCCGTTGCGCGGTTGCGTCCGTCATTGTTTCTCTCCATCTCCCGTTACCTCGCATCGTCGCTCGAGGTTGAACCGGCCAAGCAGCGTCGTTTCTTCGCTGCGTCCTGTTCCGTGATTTTCCAGCGCGAGCAGACGGCGCCAAGACGGATCAGGACGTAAGCCGGGAGGGATATCACGGGATTTCTATGCCAATAAGCGGCATTTTTTCATGGATGCATGAGTACAGTTCATAATGCTCGGCAAATTCCCGCGGATCCCTAATTCAGCGCCCAAGGATTTGGCCAAGAAACTTTCGCGTGCGCTCGGACGCCGGAGCACTGAAGAATGCCTTCGGTTCGTTTTGCTCCACGATCTGGCCTTGATCCATGAAGATCACCCGGTCGGCGACGGCCTGGGCAAATCCCATCTCATGCGTCACGCAGAGCATCGTCATGCCGTCTTCGGCCAATGCGATCATCGTGTCGAGCACCTCCTTGATCATCTCCGGATCGAGCGCCGAGGTCGGCTCGTCGAACAGCATGATCTTCGGCTTCATGCAGAGCGAGCGCGCGATCGCCACCCGCTGCTGCTGGCCGCCCGAAAGCTGGCCCGGATATTTCTGCGCTTGATCCGGTATTTTCACCTTCTCGAGGAAATGCATGGCCAGTTCCCTCGCTTGCTTTTCCGGCACCTTGCGGACCCAGACCGGGGCGAGCATGCAGTTCTGCAGGATTGTCAGGTGCGGAAAGAGATTGAAGTGCTGGAACACCATGCCGACTTCGCGGCGCACTTCGTCGATCTTCTTAAGGTCGCTGGTCAGTTCGATGCCGTCAACGACGATCTTGCCGGATTGATGTTCCTCGAGGCGGTTGATGCAGCGGATCATCGTCGACTTACCCGAGCCGGAGGGACCGCAGATAACGATGCGTTCGCCGCGCCGCACCTTGAGATTGATGTCGCGCAGCACGTGGAACTCACCGTACCACTTGTTCATTCCTGTGATCTCGACGGCGACGTCTTGAAGCATGAACCGGTAGTTCTGCGAGGATGCCTGGCTCATCAGTGTCTTGGTCATGCGAATTCCTCCTAACGGTGGTCGGTCTTCAGTCGGCGCTCGAGATGGATCGAGTAACGCGACATGCCGAAGCAGAAGACGAAAAACACCGCCCCGATGAAGATGAAGAGTTCCCAATAGATTCCCTGCCAATCGGTGTTGGCGCGGATGGCCGCGGCAAGGGCGATTGGATCGAGCAAGCCGATGAACATGACGAGCGTCGTGTCCTTGAAGAGACCGATAAAGGAATTGACGATCCCGGGAATGGAGATCTTCAGGGCCTGCGGCAGAATCACCAGACGCTGCGCCTTCCAGTAGTCGAGTCCCAAAGCCTCCGCTGCCTCGTATTGGCCGCGTGGCAGAGCGGCGAGACCGCCGCGAATGACTTCGGCCATGTAGGCGCTGGCAAACAGCGTCACCATGATGACCACCCGCAGGATGAGGTCGAAATTCGTTCCCGGCGGCAGGAAATAGTTGAGCAGCAGAGAGGCGGTGAACAGCAGCGTGATCAGGGGAACACCGCGAATGAACTCAATGAAGGTGACGCTCAGGAGATGAATGAGGGGCAGGCTCGACCGACGACCGAGCGCGAGCAAAATCCCGAGCGGCAATGACAGGGCAATACCTGTCACCCCGATGATGATCGAGAGCAGGAATCCTCCGATCTCCCGCGAGGCGACAGGAGTAAGCGCGATCGGCAACACGTCGTCTGCAAGTGCCGAGACAAGCTGCACCGCATAGGTCCACCATAGAGCCGCGCCAACGGTTGCACTCGCGACAGCGAGACCACGGCTAACCCGGGCCGTCAGATAGAGGAGCCCGGCTGCGACCACGACGCCGCAATAGACCGCGACCGGGAACCACAGGCTGCCGCCCCAGATCAGCCAATAGGCGAAGCCGGGATAGACGGCGCTGAACCAGAGGGCCCGTTGCGGAATTGCGCGGAACAAGATCGGCGCGAGCGCTGCGATCAGCAGCGCGAATGTCAGAACGGGCCGCCAATAGAGGTGCGGCGGATAGAAGCCGAAGAGAAGCTGCGGCCAGCGGTCCCGAATGACGCCCCAGCAGGCGCCGGACGCGCCATCGAGGATCTGGCGACATTCGGCAAGCGAGTTCGCCCGCCAGATGGAGTTTGAAAGCCAGGGCGCAAGCGCCATTGCCATCCACACGACTATAGTCACGGACGCGACGGTCAAAAGCGTGCTGAGCCAGCCGTTGAAGAGGTTTTTTCTGGCCCATTCAGCGACGCCGCCCTGGGCGGCCGGTCGTGGCGATGCGGCTATTATGTCCTGGCGGACCCAGGAGGCATTGTGGATGTTCATCTCAACGCTCCTTCAGCCTGACGCGATTGTTGTAGATGTTCATGGCGCCGGAGATCGTGAGGCTGATCGCGACATAGATCAGCATCATCATGAGCATGCCCTCGAGCTCGCGGCCGGTCTGGTTGATGGTGATGCCGCCGAGCGTGGAGCGCAGGTCCATGTAGCCGACGGCGAGGCCCAGCGAGGTGTTCTTGGTGATGTTGAGATATTGCGATATCAGCGGCGGAACGATGATCCTGAGTGCCTGCGGCAGGATCACCAGACGCATGGTGCGGCCGGACGAGAGCCCCAGAGCGTGCGCGGCTTCCGATTGCCCGCGGGAGATCGCCAGAATGCCGGAGCGGACATTTTCGGCGATGAACGCGCCGGTATAGACACTGAGACCGATCCAGAGCGCGATGAAGGAATTGCGCAACTGCAGACCGCCTGTGAAGTTCAGGCCCTTCAGCGCGGGATAGTCGAGGTGAAAGCCGATCGCATAAAGCAGCACTACGACTGGCGCGATCAAGATGCACAAGCTCTTCCACCAGGTCACGGGTCGCTCGCCGGTCGCACTCTGGATCTGCTGCGCGTGCTTCAACAAAGCCCAACGTGCCAGAAGCGAAAGCGCGAGCACGGCGAGGATTGCCGCGTAGTTGAGGTCGAAGGATCCAAGGGCACCGGGCGCTTGGCCGAGGCTTCGTGAGAAATCCGGCACGGGCAGATAGATGCCGCGATTGGTAACGGCAATACTGTCCCATAACAGCATGGAGGCCGTCGGGCTTTCGCCGCGAAACGCGTTCGGCGCCGGCATGGCCTCCGACATGACCGCAGCCACGACGATGATCCAGAGGAGCGTCGGGATGTTGCGGAAGCACTCGACATAGACCGTCATCAGCCGGGCAACGATCCAATTGTCGGAAAGCCGGAGAACGCCGGCGAGCACGCCGAGAAATGTGGCCATGACGCAAGCCATCGCTGCAACGATCAGCGTGTTGAGGAGGCCGACCAGGGCCGCGCGGCCATGGGTGCTCGTACTCGAATAGTCAATAGCATGCGGTGCGATGTCGTACCCGGCCTTGCTCCACAGAAAGCTGAACGAGAAGTCTTTTCCGAGAGCCGCGAGATTGCGGATCGTGTTGTCGACGAGCCAGGCTGCGGAAAGAACGAGGATGCAAAATGCTATGACCTGGACTGTCCGGCCTCTGTAGCGGGCATCGTTGAAGAGCATGTTGAGGCGAAGCGGTTGGCGCGGAGCGCCGCTATTCGTGGCCATGCGTAATCTCCCTGAAGAGCCGCTCGGCGACCTTCGGCACGAAATCGGATGCGGTAGAGGTGAACGGGACGAAAAGGAAAGGCGCGGGACTGGCCCGCGCCCGATGGTCACCTCAGCGAAGCGGCAGACCGTACATCAGTCCGCCGTCAGTCCAGACCGCATTGAGGCCGCGAGGCAGTGCAATCGGCGTCTTGTCGCCGAGGTTCCTCGCAAAGATCTCTCCGTAGTTGCCCTCGGCTGCGATTGCACGCTTTGCCCACTCGGCGTCGAGGCCCAGCATCTCGCCCAGCTTGTCTTCCTTGCCCAGCAGGCGATTGACGTCCGGATTGTCGGAGCCGGCGGAAAGTTTCTCGACGTTCTCAGCGGTGATTCCGAGTTCTTCGGCTGATATCAACGCGTTCAGGGTCCAGCGCGCGACGTCTGCCCACTGATCGTCGCCCTGGCGCACCAGCGGACCCAAAGGTTCCTTCGAGATCACTTCCGGAAGGATGATGTGATGCTCAGGGTTCTTGAAGCTCGAACGGGTGGAAGCGAGGTCGGAGCCGTCGGACGTATAGACGTCACAGCCGCCGGCGAGATATTTCTGCTGGACGTCGGCATTGTTTTCGACCGGCACCGGTTCGTACTTCATGTTGTTCTTGCGGAAATATTCCGCGAGATTGAGCTCGGTGGTCGTGCCGGTCTGAATGCAGACCGTAGCGCCATCGAGATCCTTTGCGCTCTTGATGCCGAGCGATTTCGGCACCATGAACGCCTGGCCGTCATAGTAGTTTACGCCGGCGAAGGTGAATTTGAGGTCGACGTCACGAGAGAAGGTCCACGTCGTGGTGCGCGAGAGAATGTCGATTTCACCGGAGGCAAGCGCGGTGAAACGCGTTTGCCCCGTCGTCGGAATGAAATTGACCGCGTTCGGATCCTTCAACACCGCTGCGGCGATCGCCCGGCAGTAGTCGACATCCATGCCATGCCACACGCCGGAGGCGTCGGGCGCCGAGAAACCGGCCTGACCGCCGGTAACACCACAGTTCAGCTTGCCGCGCGCCTGTATGTCGGCCATCGTTCCGGCCGTCGCGATGCCTGATGTCAGCGTCGCCGCCGCCACGGCGGCAAGTGCAATCGTCAATTTCATATGCATTCTCCCTGTTTGTGATCCGGCGGCGGTGGCTTTTGCCTTTTCCCGCCAACCGGATCGGTTGAGTTCCCGAATAGACGTGACCGTCGGCGACGCCGCCGACAGTCACGATTAGTGAGCGATCTCGATGATCGCTTCGATCTCGACCGGTGCATTCATCGGCAGCGCCGCCACCCCAACGGCGGAACGAGCATGCTTGCCGTTGTCGCCAAGGGCTGCGACCAGCAGGTCCGAAGCGCCGTTGGCGACGAGGTGTTGCTCCGTGAACTCCTGAGCCGAGGCCACGAAGACCGTGATCTTGACGACCCTTGCAATCCTCTCGAGGCTGCCGAGATGAGCTTCGGCCTGAGCAAGAATGTTCAAGGCGCATTGCCTGGCAGCGAGCGCTCCCGCGGCGACGTCGAGATCCCGTCCAAGCAGCCCCGTGGCGGTCAACTTGCCGTCGGCGAGCGGCAGCTGGCCGGAGGTCAGGACGAGGTTTCCGCTCGCCATGACCGGCAGATAATTGGCGACTGATTTGGCCGCCGCCGGCAGCTCGAGATTGAGTTCAGCCAGGCGGCCCCGGATCGTCTGTGACATCGGTTCCTCCTCTTAGATTTCTGCGACGGCGGAGGTGATGCGCCGGATTGCCTCATCGACTGTCGCGCGCGGGCAGCCGAGATTCACGCGCATGAAGCCATGGCCTTCGATCCCGAACTTCTGTCCCTTGTCGAGCCAGACGCGGGCCTTGGTCAGCATGAACTTGTTGAGCGCTTCGGCATCCATGCCGAGAGCGCGGCAGTCCATCCATGCGAGATAGAGGGAGTCCGTCGGCAGGACCTTCAGGCGCGGATCGGCTTCGTTGACCGTCCTGGCAAAATGCGCGTGATTTGCCCTGAGATAATCGAGCATCTCCTCGAGCCACGGCTCGCCATGCGCATATGCCGCTTCTGCCGCGACCATCCCCAGCACGTTGACCAGTTCGAAGACGTTGCGCTCATACTGGCGGCGCAACTCCTCCCTGAGCTTCTTGTTCGGCACGAAGACATTGGCGCTCTGCAGACCGGGCAAATTGAAGGTCTTGCTAGGCGCGGTGCAGGTGATGCTGTTCTGAGCGAATTCTTCGCCGAGCGACGCGAAGGGGATGTGCTTCTTCTGCGGATTGAGGATCAGATCCTCGTGGATCTCGTCGGAAATCACGAGCACGCCGTGGCGGGCGCAGATTTCGCCCATTGTCCGCAACTCGTCCTCCGACCAGACATTGCCGGTCGGATTATGCGGGTGGCTGAGGATAAAGATCTTCGTGTTGGGACGAATGGCCTCCTCAAAGGCCTTCTCGTTGAACAGGTAACCGTCGCCTGTGAATTCCAGAGGCGCGCAGGCGAGGTGCCGGCCGTTCAGCAGCACGTCGTTGTGGAAATGTGCATAGACCGGCGGCTGGATCAGGACGCTGTCACCCGGCGCGGAAAAAGCCTGCACCGCCGTCTTCAGCGTCGTGATGATGCCCGAGGTCTGGAGGATCCACTCCTTGGCAACGTCCCAGCCGAAACGCCGCTGCTGCCAGCCGACGACAGCATCGAGGTAGGATGATGTTGCGCCGCCCGGATAACCGAACACACCGTGATCTACGGCCTCGTGAAGCGCATCGATGACGGCTTGCGGCGCCTTGAAGTCGGTATCGGCGACCCACATCGGCAAGGGATCGGCGGCTGCTTCGTCGGGCGACAGCAGTTTTTCGGCATAGGCCCACTTCATCGAATTGCTGTTCTTGCGGTCGATGACCTCGTCGAAGATCGAAGAGTCCGGGGCATCGTCGGCTTGCCGATGGTGGGCAGTTGCGAGCTTCGTCACTGCGATATCCTTTCGTCCGTCCAGGCTCTCCAGCCTGCTTGTTGACGAAAAGCTTAGCGGCGCTGCATTATGAGCGGAAATGGTATGTTTTCATCCATTCATGAGGCTGGGTCATAATGATCGATCGACAACATCTGGCAATTCTGCGGGAGGTCAGCCGTCGCGGCAGCGTCACGGCCGCCGCCGAGAAACTGAACGTCACGCAATCGGCGCTCAGCCATACCGTTGCGAAGTTTGAAGAACGGCACGGGATCAAGATCTGGATGAAAACCGGCCGCGGCCTGCGCCTGACGCAGACCGGCGAGTATCTGCTTAGCGTTGCCGAGCGGGTCCTGCCGCAGATGGAGCACGCGGAGCGGGTGCTGAACGACTTCGCTGTCGGCCGGCGGGGAGCGCTGCGCGTCGGCATGGAATGCCATCCCTGCCAACGCTGGCTGTCGCGCATTGCTACACCCTATTTGACCCGTTGGCCGGATGTCGACTTCGACGTTCGGACAGCCTTTCGCTTCGATGGTGTCGAAGCGCTTCTGGGCTATGAGATCGACCTCCTCATCACCCCGGATCCAGTGGAAGCGACGGACCTCATCTTCACGCCGGTCTTCGACTACGAGCTTGTCCTGATGGTGCATGAGTCGCATCCCCTCGCCAGTCGAGCGAGCGTGCAGCCTCAGGATCTCATCGACGAGGAACTGATCACCGTGCCGGTCACTCTGGAACGCCTGGACATCTACACACAGTTTCTCGTCCCCGCACATTGTCGGCCACGCCAGCATCGCACCGCCGAAACCATCGACCTCATGCTGCAACTCGTTTGCGCGGGCAGGGGCGTGACGGTGCTCCCGGACTGGCTGCTCAATGAGGATGCCGCCGGTTTGCCAATCCGGGCCCTGCGGCTCGGCGAGGCCGGCATTGAGAAGAGCATCAATCTCGGCGTGCGACGAGGCGAGGAGGCGATCTCCTACATCGACGGCTTTCTGAAGCTCGCGAGCGAGATGGGACGTTCGCCGCTGCCCTGATGGCAAAGCTAGTCTGCGAGCGTGGCCCTGAGCCCCCAGGCAAATCCCGGCCTCACGGAGCTGATGTGATCCTTTCCAGGGATCACGGTCGAGACGATTTCGAGACCCTTGTACCGACGTGAGCGAAGCCGCTCCTCAAACTTCTGCATGCCGGCAATCATGTCGCGGGTTTTTCCCTTGCGTGCAGGGTCGTAGCGGGATGTCTCAAGGCCGCCGGCGTAGAGGAGTACCGTCGCATTAAGCTGGCGTTGGCGCTGAGCGATACCTGCTTCGAGGCCGAAAATCGCCTCGTCGCCAAACCAGAAGGAGGGGCTGCCGAGAATGTAGGTCTGAAAGAGGGACGGCTCTGTGAAAAGAATGTGAGCGCCCAACAGTCCTCCATAAGAATGGCCCCAGAAGATGCGCTTGTCGGGCGCGATGCGGTAATGCTCCTCGACATAGCGGATGACAACACCCCGCACATATCGCTGATAGCCAGCAGCCCCTCCATACACCTTGCCGCTCCCGGAAAGAGGCGAGGGCGTGTAATCCCGCTGCCGGCTGTCCTCTAAGTTTTCACCGAGTGCGTAGGAGAGACCCACGACGACCACTGGGCCGATGGCCTTGTTCTCTTGTAGCATTCGGGCGTCGCAGCTCAGCTTCGGAAAAGCACGGCCGCCATCGGCGATTATTATGAGCGGATAGCTCGTTAGAGTATCCACCGAGTAGCCAGCTGGCAGGCTGACATAGATCTCATATCGCCTGCCCGATACCGGATCGGGCAACTCTATGGTCATGCGCTTGTCTTGCGAGCAAGCGGATCTGGCCTCAGTCCGCGACGAGAGCATTAGGAAAGAAGCGGCCATCAAGATGGTTACGCCAACTCGGGCAATGCGCAGCATGCGTGAGCAACCTCGCTTCGATGAGTATTGAGTTTTCAGAAAGTCAGACGGCTGGTGCGCCATATCGGTGGAGACAGCAGGTCCGAAGACCTTCCAGCACCTTCGAAATGCGTCCACGGTGGCTCGAACAAACTATCCGTAAGCGCCCGCAGATGACCGGCTATCTGGCCGCTTCTCCTCATGCGGTTCTCGGCAAAGTGGCTGCCCGCCACACAAGGGGAACGAGGATGAAAGCCGCGGCCGGGAGCACAAGCCAGTTGACCGTCGTCCACCCGGAACCGTGCAATAGCGATCCGGCGAAGAAGGATGCGCAGGCAACCGTGCCAAAGACCAGGAAGTCGTTCGCGCCCTGAGCCTTGCTGCGCTCGGCCGGCGAGTGGCAGTCTGCGACCATCGCGGTTGCGCCGATGAAGCCGAAATTCCAGCCGACGCCCAAGAGGATCAGCGCGCCCCAGAAATGCGCGAAATCCAGACCGCCGAGCGCGATCAGCGCCGATGCCCCGATCAGAATAAGGCCTACCGCGGCAACCCGCTCCTTGCCGAAGCGCGCCATCAGCCGACCGGTCATAAAGCTCGGCCCGAACATGGACAGCACGTGCCACTGGATTCCGAGCGCGGCCGAGTCGACCGAATGGCCATGTCCGACCATCGGTGCGGCCGTCATGACGAAGGTCATGAGCCCGTAGGAGACGACGCCGGTAGCGACCGCCAGGAGGTAACGGGGCGAGCGAAGAATTTCCCAAAGCGTCCGCCCGCCGGCGATCTCCGAATGACTGTTTGCAGAAGGCCGCGGTCGGCGCAGGCAGAGCAGGATCGGGATCGCGAGCGCGGCAAGAGCTGCCTGGCTTAAGAAACTCCCTGCGAAGGCGTGTGCGGGGAGTGCCTCGCGCGTCCAGATGACCAGTTGCGGGCCGATGATCGCCGCGATAAGGCCGCCCACCATCACGCGGGAAATAGCTCGGTCGCGGTCAGCTCCTTCAAGGCCGTCCGTCACGGCGAAACGGTAGCTCTGTACGTAAGCCGTGTAGAAGCCCGCAAGGAAGGTGCCGATACAGAAGACGAGGAAGCTCGCCTGGACTATTCCCGTGGTTGCGATGAGCCCGGCGGCGACGCCGAGCGTGGCACCCACGACATAGCCGGTCCGACGGACGAAGCGGCGCATCATGGCCGCAGCAGGCAGGGTGCCCACCGCAAGTCCGAGGTTCAGCAGGCTGACCGGCAAGGTGGCGGCTTGAGGATCGGACGCCAGTTGTTGACCGACGAGCCCGCCCAGCGAGATGATGATCGGCGAGTTTGCTCCACCGAGAGACTGGGCTGCCGTCAACACCCAAACATTCCTCGCGGCGATTTCATGCGATTCCGGCACAACTGTCCCGTTGCGGAGCGTCGGGTCGACAATCCCCATAATTCGAGCGTCCTTTCACCTTCCTGGAAATGCAAGTGGATCAGGCTGGCATCTGCAGCACGTCGGGGTGCTGGAGCGGCGCATCCTTGATCCAGATCTCGGCACCCGCCGGCCCTGTCACCGCCTCGAACCGCTCCCGTTGAGGCAATCGAAGCCAGCTCTGGGGCTCCAATGTCTCGCCCCGAACCGTCAGATTGCCGGCAAGGACGAGAATCTCCAGGCCGCGCGGGTTTCCCACAGTGACAGTGGAACCCGGGCGCCAGCTTTCGATCGAAACGCGTTCCTGTCCGTCGTCGAACAAAATACGCGCGGCTTCGACCCCTTCACGCAGTGCAGCGGCCTCACCCTCGCCGGGCTGGCGGACGATTTGCGTTTCGTCACCCTCGCGAAACTGCCAGAGACGCACGAAGATCGTGCAGCCGTCTTTCGACGCGGGAACATGCGAGGTGCCGGGTGGATTGCGAAAATAGGTCCCTGCTGGATAGTCGCCGTGCTCGTCCTGGAAGGTGCCTTCGAGTACGAGAACTTCCTCGCCGCCGGAATGGACATGGCGGGGGAAGGCACTTCCGGGCGCGTAGCGCACGATCGAGGTGGCGCGCGCCACTTCGCCGCCGATGCGGTAGAGCATCCGGCGATCAACGCCGGCCGACGGGCTCGGAATCCAGTCGAGTTTTGCCGAGTGAACGATCACGGGTTTGGTCAGGTCTTCATTGATACGCATTGGTCTGGTCTCCCATCGTCAGCACGACCCGGAAGTTCGCCTCGCCGGATCTCATCTTTTGAACAGCTTCCTGGGCGCGTTCCAGCGGCATGGTTTCGATCCGCGGCCGCACGCCCGTGAGCACGCTGAAGTCCAACGTCTTCTCGTTCTCGAACGGAGAGCCGGTGATCGAGCCGATCACAGCGCGTTCGGCCCCCACTAGGTAGCCGGTCGATACCGGCAGCGGATCCTTGCCGACGCCGAGCACGATCAGTCGACCTCCCGGCGCAAGCGCGGGCATCAGAGCGGTGACGGCCATCGGATTGGCGGTCGTGGTCAGGATCGCTTTAGCGCCGCCCATCGCGTTGATTGCATCCGCTGGGTTTTCCCTGATCGTGTCGATGTAGCGATGCGCTCCGAGCCTTGTCGCTTCCTCGGCGATGTCCTCACCACGGCCGACCGCCACGACACGAAATCCCATCTTGCGGGCATATTGCAGGGCCATATGGCCGAGGCCGCCAATGCCGAGAATGGCGACCGTGTCGCCTGCCTCGGCGCCCGACTTCTTCAGCGCATTGAATGTGGCAATGCCGGCGCAGAGGATCGGTGCGGCCTCCGCGGACGAGAGTTCGTCCGGAATGGAGACGAGGCCGGTGGCGCGCGCGATCATCATCTCGGCATAGCCGCCGTCGCAGGAGGATCCGACAACCGGCTGATTGCGGCAGAGATTGAAACGGCCGCGGCGGCATTCGCTGCATTCGTTGCAGTGGCCTCCGAGACGGCCGACGCCGACGCGCTGTCCGATCTTCCAGGTCGACGGCGCGTTTGCACCAACGGCAACCACGCGGCCGACCACTTCGTGGCCGGGAACGCGCGGCGGCTGCAGCGTCGGATCGGCCCTATCTATGTCACTCGCATCCGCGCCACAGATGCCGCAGGCCTCGATGGCAATCAGCACTTCACCCGCGTTTGGTTCAGGCGTTTGCCGCTCAACCAGCTCAAGGTTGCCCGCCGTCGTCACCTGCATGGCTCGATAGGTGGTCTTCATGATGCTTCAATCCCTATGTCCGGGTGTCTTCGGATCGGGCGGCGAACGGGCGCCCTTCGGACCTGTTCAGCTTGCTGATGATTTCGTTCGCGGTTCGGGTGGCAGCTTCGACTGCGCCGGCCAGATAGCCGGGTTCACTGAGGCTGGTTTCGCTGCCCGCCAATGAAATGTAGTCCCGCCATTTTCCATTGACCCATGGCCGTGAGTCGGGACTTATATGGCCACCCGCTTGCCTGTCATCGGCCGTCGCGGTCATCGGGTCGTCCGACCAGTCCTTGAACAACGTCGCCCGCAGTGTAGCGGCCTCTGGCCCGAACAAATGAGCGAGCTGTTGAACCGTAGCCGACACGATCGCATCGCGTCCAGCGGCTGCGCGCCCATCGGCCGGAATGCCGATGAAGCCAAACAGGGCGGCTCGGCCGGAGGCGGTTGTCGCATCGTGGATCTCGACCAACGGCCCCACCATGCTTTGCGCCGTGCCCGAAAGGCCGGCGTCGCGCCAGAACGGGCGATCGTAGAGCGCGAAGAACTTTGCATGTGGCGCCATCCAGGTCGGGGTCCGCCGCCATCGCTCGGATGTCGCGAAGTCGAGCGCGGGCGAAAACAAGACTTTTGCCTCGAGCAGACGCGGCGGCAGTGCGAACAGAACATGCGACGCCCGGTGCTTATGGGATGTTCCGCTCGCGTCGACGTACCGCACAACGACGTCTTGGCCCTCGAGCGAGAAATGCGTCACCCGCGCACTGAGTTGAATGCTTTGTGCGGGCAGGCTGTCGGCAAGCGCCGTTATGATCGCACTCGTGCCACCGACGAGCCGCATTGACTGTGGTTCCTGTCGCATCCCGCGATAGCGCTGAGGAGCTTCGCGGGACATCCGATGAATGATCACGTCGCCGTCGCCGTTCTGCTCGAAGTAGTGAAGCCCGAGATGATGGACGAAGTCGCTGAGCGCTGGCTGCATGTCGGGCCAGAACCACGACGCACCAAGATCGAAGCCGTCACCCGATGGTTCACCGGTGGCGTCGACCGACAGAATTCGGCCGCCCAGGCGTTCGCGGGCCTCAAGAAGCTTGAATTCGACACCGGCTCGATGGAGGAGACGAGCGGCGGTCAGGCCAGCTAGCCCGCCGCCAACGATCAGAATGGTTTGTGACGCGGATGTGCTCATCGTGAAGACCAGGGACCGGCGGTCCGGTCCTTCCCCTGTAGCTTAGGCCACGGCGTAGATGCGGATTTCCGGTGCAACTGCCAAAAGCGGCTTGAGCCCGGCCAAAACATTCTCGGTGAACAGCGCGCTCTCGAGATAGGCTTTTGCGTCCTCGACGCTGTTGAAGCCGTGGAGCACCTGGACGTCATCGTCCCGCACGAGAAGCTCCTTGGATATTGCGCCGGCGATCTGGGAGAGGAACGGCTGCTTGTACTTTTGATAGACGCCTACCGCAGCACGGCGGTTTTCGGGGGCAATCTGCAGCGTGATTTCCAGATAGGCCATGATCGTCCTCTTGAGCGTAGCTTCGTGTTCGATGCGCCGGATTGCCGGCGGATCATCCCTAACGAGCGCGTCCGGGATGGTTATCGAAGCGCCAGTTACGGTGATTGAGTGCCGCTTGAGGGACGTTCTGACAAATGAGAGTTTCTTGGGTGCGGCGAAGAAAGTCTTTGCCGTCCTGGCCTATGTCGCCTGCTGCATGGCAGAATCGCTCGAGCCCTGTCAGGCTTGGAGCGCCTCTTCCATCAGCCAATCCCGGAAGGTCCGAAGCTTGGGAAGCGACGAATATTCTTCCCGATAGACCACATAATAAGCCAGTCGCGACGAGACCTGAATCTCGGGAAAGAGCCGCTGCAGCCGACCCGCCGCCAGATCGTCGTGCGCCAGGATGCTGCGGGCCAGCGCCACGCCGCGCCCTTCGATCGCGGCCTGGAGCACCGCCGCCGAATTGTCGATTCTCATGCCCCTTTGTGCCTGGCCCTCGCGCACCCCGGCTGCGCGCAGCCACATGTCCCAGGTGATGAAACCAATTGCTGGATCGACGGAGAGGTCGTGGATGAGTGTGGTCCGCGTCAGATCGGCCGGTTCGGCAAAACTGCTCGAATCGGTGAAACTGGGGGAGCAGACCGGGAAGATCTCCTCTTCCATCAGTTTTTCCGAAACAAGGCCCGGCCAGGTGCCGTCGCCATACCGCACGCCGACATCGATGCCATGGGCCTTGTAGTCGACGAGCCTCAAACTCGTCTCGAGCCGAATGTCGGTGTCCGGACATCTGGTTTGAAAGCGATCGATGCGCGGTAGCAGCCATTTGGCGGCGAAAGCGGGGCTGACGGTCACGTTGAGGATGCCGCCGGTCGCGGACTCGCGAAGCCGATCCAGGCCCATGCCCAGCCGGTCCAAGCCTGCACGGATGTCCGGCAACGCGCGCTCCGCGTTTTCCGTCAGGGTGAGGCGGGCTTTGCCGGTGGTGCTGCGATTAAACAGCGGCATGCCCAGCCATTCTTCAAGTCCACGCACCATCTGCCCTACGGCAGCGGCGGTGACATTGAGCTCTTCGCCTGCGCCCGAAAAACTCCCGTGGCGCGCACTCGCTTCAAAAGCACGAAGGGCGTTGAGATAGACTGGCGATTTTCTATTCAAGGCAGCATTCTCTTACGGGAAGCGAGGAGGATGGAGTGCAACAACACTAAATAAGCTACCCGCTTCTTGTCATCCAGCAGATTGGTCCGGAGAGCACGAGATATGTATCCAAAGGGCTCTTAGCGTCGGCGGTGGTTAAACGAGACACTTGTCTCGCGGGCTTCGGCTTGGACTTGGACGCTGGCTCCCTCGCACGCATCGAGCCGTTCCCAATGATGAGGCAGATCAGGCGACAGGAAGCGGTGGACCTGAAGCGCGTCGCCATCGTCAGCATCGATGTTCATGTTGCCAGCACACGATCAGCTTCCATGTCGGTTTACGAATGGTCGGCAATGCCAGGAGCGGCCCGCACAAACTCTCTATTCGAGACTTGATCAAAAAGAAACTTCGCCAGATGTCCCCTGGACAGCTTCATGCCGAGCTTTGTCCTTCCGTAGGAACCAACCGCTAAGCCGCCGTCGACGGGACCTTCCTTCAGGAACGGAATGCGCACCAGAGTCCAGTCGAGGCCGGAGCCTGCAATCAATTCGCCGGTCGCCTTGATGTCGTCGTAGGAACTCCGTGCGATCACCTTGAACAGCATCACCAAAGCCTTCGATTTCAAGTCGAAGCCATCTTTTGGATCGCGGTAGCTTGCGGTCGAGACCTGAATAAGTCGCCGGATATTCAGCTCGTCCATGACCGAAATCACGTTGCGCAGACCATTCATGACGGGCCGTGGCTCTTGCGTCTTGGCACCGTTCGGGCCAAGGGCGCTGATCACGGCATCGGAACCGGTGATGGTTCTCCTGATCGCCTCCCGATTCTTGAGGTCGCCGGTGATGATCTCAATCTTGCTGGCATAGTCCGACAGCTTGGCCGCCTCGCGGGTGTAGGCAGAGAGTTCGTATCCCCGCCGAAGACCTTCTTCGATGATGTATTTTCCGGTGGGTCCTGTTGACCCGAAAAGTGCAATCTTCATCTTGACGCCTCCGGAAACAATCAGGCGGCGCGTTCCAGCGCAGCTCGGATCGTTGCTTCGGTGGAGGCAATGGCAGCCATGGCTCGGTCCGGGCTCATGAGCGTTCCTTCCACCCGGATCACTTCGATATCCCTCAGTCCGATGAAACCGAGAAGGTGAGTGAGGTAGCCGGTCTGGAAATCGAATGGGGCATTCCTGCCTTCCGAAAAGACGCCGCCGGTTGCCGTCACGAGATAAACTTTCTTGCTAGGTAGCAGTCCCATCGGGCCAGTTGCGTCGTAGCGGAAGGTAACGCCGGGCCAGGTGATATAATCGAACCAGGCCTTGAGCTGCGTCGGCGGGCCGAAGTTGATCATGCCCCAGCCAATGACGATCACATCGGCGGCTTGAATCTCGTCGACGAGGCTTTGGGCGAGATCGACGGCTTCGATCTGTTCGGGGGTGCGTGCCTCGGGCGGCGCAATACGGCCATCGATGTAGGCCGCCGTGACATGCGGCAGCGGTACTGCGCCAAGATCGCGTTCGATTATTGCGCCGCCAGATCGAGCGCTGAGACTCTCAGCAATGTCACGGGCAAATCGGGTGGAAAGGCTTTGAGGTCCGCGTGGGCTCGAGGTGATGAGGAGGATGTTGGTCATGTTTGCTCCTTGGGAGAATAGGGTGGTATCAATTTGTGACCAACACTATTAATGTTCCCGACGAGCAATCCGCAAGAAGGCACTTTCATGACACTCAGTAACATGGATTTTCCTACCCCCAGCAAAGACGCCGACTGCCGTGTCGTGCGGGAAATCCTCGATCGCATCGCCGATAAGTGGAGTCTGTACATCTTCGTGGCGCTCAGGGATGGGCCGGTCCGCTTCAATGAATTGCGACGGCAGATCGACGGCATCTCGCAGCGGATGCTCACGATCACGCTTCGTCAGTTGGAGCGGGACGGTTTGATCAGTCGAACCCTTTTTCCGACAATCCCGCCGCGCGTGGATTACGAACTGACCGCTGTCGGAAGAACGCTCCTCGCGCCGGTTATGGCCTTGGTAACCTGGGCAGATTCAAATCGGGATGTGATCGAGAAGGCGCGCCAACGATACGACGCAAGTTAAATCGAGCCGGCCACTCGAAGGTGAACGTCTGCACGACACACGCAATCGCGCCATTCGCTGCGTTGGACGTCAAGGACCGCAGCGGGCTCGAAGCAGTCTTTGCCTATTGCATCTCAAAACGGCTGCACAGGGTCTCGACGTCCCCTGATCTAGAGAGACTAGATACCCGCCGCTGTTATGAGCAGATGCCGGACCGGCTCGCGCTCGACGAATTCCACCTTCACGTGCCTGAGTACATGGCGCTGCCCCGCAAACGGAACCATGGTCAATGCTTCCTCGAACGAAACCCAGCGAAACTCGCTGTGCTCGTGGTTGATGACAACGATCGCCTAGGAATCCACAAAGCCGACGAAGACCGGCAGCAAGGTGATCGCGTCGCAGTCAGCTTCATAAAACTGCTCGCAAATGTCGGCAGAGTACAATCTATTGCATGCCAGTCCGATCTCTTCCTTCACCTCGCGGAGAGCAGCCTCCCATGCCTTCTCGCCATCCTCGATGGCTCCTGCAACTTGGCACCACTCGCCGACCAGCGTGTGATTCCTGCGAAGAAGCAGGACCTCCGGCTGAGCGTCGACGACGCGCAGGAGTACAACGGACACAACAAAACAACGTGCGGGGATGTCAGCCATTTGTCGCCTCAGGTCTCAAGTGGGAGATATCAGCCAGGGCCATGACAGAACGGCTCATCCAGAAGTCGTCCTGACGCAGGTGCGTGATGTTTCCCTGTTGCGCCGCGAAACTCACATATCCGGCGGCATTCGAGAGGCATCTTGATCCATGCTGGGATGACGAACGCCAACGTAAAGGCACGCGTCACGAGGATCTGCCTTTCGCACGGGCGCTCGCGTCAGCATTCCAACAAACGGGCTCAGTCGCTCCCAGCTACTTGCCTGTCCCAGAGCTCACGATAGAGAGTGCTGGACTCGAGCAGACTCTCGTGGCTACCGATTGCCGAGACACGCCCTGCCTCCAAAAGAACAATTTTGTCAAAGCCACGCACTGTGGAAAGACGATGAGCAATCGCGATCACGGTTGCTTCCCTAGAGTAGGAAGCGATCGCGTCCTGAACGACGCTTTCGCTTTTTGAATCGAGAGCGGACGTGGCTTCGTCGAGGATTAGGACTGGCCGCCTTCGCAGAAAAGCACGTGCCAACAAGATCCGTTGTTGTTGTCCCCCGGACAGCTTTGCGCCACGGTCACCAACTATAGTGTCGTAGCCGTTTTCGAGATTCAAACTCTCGATGAATGCGTGCGCGTCCGCCATTCTCGCCGCACTAACGATTTGTTCGTCGTCGGTGCGTTCGGCGGCAAACGCGATGTTATCTCGAATGGATCGGTGAAACAGCGCATCGCTTTGGGAAACGACGGCGAAGTTCCTTCTCAGGGTTCCGACGGGAAGGGACTTGATGTCGACCCCGTCAAAGGTGATCACGCCCGCCGTCACATCGTAGAGACGAAGCAACAAATCAATGAGTGTAGACTTGCCGGCACCCGACGGACCGACAATGCCAACCCGCTCGCCTGGTTGAATCTCAAGCGTAACGTTCCTGAGAATAGCTCGCGCAGGGTCGTAGCCAAAGCCGACTTGGTCGAATTTGATGAGAGGAACTTTGGCAATTGGCGCATCGGAGCCGCAAGGCGCGGACGTCTGCGATCCGGCGCTTATGGTCGATCGAGCGTCGCCGATCGTTCCGAGGGTCTGTGTCAAACCCTCCCAAATCGACACGAACCATCCGGCATCCGCTGCCATGCCACCCGCCAGCGTCACCGCAGCAACGAACTCGCCCGGCGTAACACTCTGGGCATTCAGGCCGTAGAGACCCAACAACAGGACCGCCGCCATGAGTCCCGTATTCAGGAGGCGGATGGAAAGGCCGGTGAACGTAGTCAGCCGATTGATCCTCAGGCTGTTGCTGTTCTGCCGTTCGATCGCGCCCAGAACTAGGGCATTTTCCTCTTCGTGGGCAAAGGAGGTTTTTATCGCGCGAATGTTCGAGAAGAACTCTGTGATGGAACCATTGACGATGCTCGCTGTCTCCGAGATCTTTCGCGCCTGCGAATTTACCTTCGGTGCAAGCCACACAGCGAAGACACCATTCAATGCGATCCACGCCAGAACGGGCACGACGAAGATCGGCGCCAGGTAAAGGATCAGGGCGGCCGACCCGATAAACCGTATCAGGCCAATCGGAAATCGCCCGGCCAACAGCTCCGCGCCTGATTGTACCGCAGTTGAAACTTGGGCGATGCGTCCGGCAACCTGGCCGGCATGGACGCTGTTGAAGTACATCATCTCGTGGCGTCCCGCTGCCCGGTGAGACTGCCACAAAGAAGAGGCCTTCGTTTGACTTTTCAGCGCCTGCATACGCAGAGCGTAGTTCACGAACCAGACAGCCGGATCGAGCAGGGCGTAGGCAAGAACGAGGAGGGCGAAGGTCAGCAGGGTTTCGGCCGATAGCCGAAGATCCCCGGAGTAAGTGACGACGTCGACAAGGTGTGCAATCGCCCAAAGCCGGGCAAGATCAAACGTTGTCAGGAGCATTCCGCTGGCAACGGATGCGGCAATCGTCCAACGAAACGGTCTCAGGAAGCGCAGCAGAACCTGAAAGGCGCCCGCATCGACGGGCAAGTACAAATCATGCTCTCGAATCGAGATGAGGTTTTCGAACTTCTTAAATACCCTATCAAGCATCAATCGCTTCGCCTAGTTTGCGAGGATTTCTCCCATAACCCGCCCGGATAGGGAAGCGCTCCGCAGATAGCATCGGGTGACCGACGCCTCTTTGAATGGCTCTTCGAAAACATCGCGCGCGTGGAAACCGGCGGCGTTGTTGAGAATGATCATTCTCCGCGATTCCTGAGGCACAGCATAGCGAAAAGGGTTGTTTGCGATTGCTTGCTGAAATTCTGCCAAGCGACGAGTTGCGCTTCCCCCAGTGTCCGATTCCCGTCCAAGGAAAGTGCCATTCATGAAAGTCACGACACGCCCATACTCGTCCTCTTGGAAAACCGAGGTTCTTGCACGGTGTGGAGATATGAATTTTACCCCGGATTCGCTGTTGCTGTAGACCGATGGGGTCAGGTCGAAAAGATAATCATTGTTGCAGCCGAGGTTGCTGACATAACCGTGCATGGAGGGAATAGACGTGGAGGGGACCCAATAGAAATTTCCTCTTTTCGCGTAATTGATGAAGACGTTGTAGAGCGCTATGTGATCCGGCACAGCCAGCGTATTGCCCCGGATCGTTCCGTCTGAATGAAATTCCAGAACGTCAACTGGAGATATGTTTTTGATGCCGAGCTCATTCAGAGCGGCATTGTTCTCTTCTGACGCGTTGAACATGGAGAACGGGGTTCTGTTCTCTCGGTCGAGGACACTCGGCATGATGTGTTGCGAAATGGACAAAGCGACCAGGGCACCGGTTATGGCATCCTTGGTCACGTCCTCGTAAATGACGGGAACGTCTATGGCAGCTATGCCAACGTCGGCATTGGATATCTCCGTTCTAATCCGCCTGATCTCCTCAAAAAAGACCTCTCCCGCCAGGGCGCTCAATCTAGCAACCAGATTGGCGTCGCTCGTCGCCACAAGAGGTATCGGCGAGTCGTTTTCCAGGAGAGTGGTTTCACAAAACTCCCTGACTGCGTTCTCATCTAGGGTAACAATTGGCGCGGCGTCAAAAGCTGGCATATCCCTGGTTTCCTCAACTCTGGCAACGAACAAGGGGCGCGCAGCGCCCCTTGGATTGGCACGTCGATCAGGCGTTAGCGGGCTTGACCCCGCCACGGCTCCAGCCGCCGCCGATACCGCCGCCGCCACCCACATCATGACCACCATCCGTGCATTCCGGGCGCGTCAGCCCAACCGACAGGCCTTGCGCAAAGGTCTCCATTACAACAGTCTTGGCGGCATCAGTTTTCGTGGCCTCGTTCATAGTAAATCCTTCTTCGTTTGAACAACCTACGCAGAGATAAGCCGTTTCTAATGTAGTTTTACGTGGTGGAAACAGATGTATCCACCAACAATTGTTTCTTATAGTCACAATGATCGGCGGCAACACCCCCAAACTCCATTGAAAGCCGATTTATTTTCACGGCGCTGGTTATCTATTGTAATAAGCTGGTTATCTATTGTAATAATTTTGTAATAATTTGCCAAGTCGCCGGCTTTTTGTCAGCCTTCGCACCGGCTGAGCCGATGACGCGATCGACCCGGCGAAAACGTAAAAACCCGCCGGACAAAGGTGTGGAGAACAGAACAAAACGCGAATTCGCTATCGCGCCGACTCGGTTGTTGCCATATGAAGACGGGTCAATGCTTGAGGTATCCAATTGGCCTATCGCTTCCTGCATACCGCCGACGTTCATCTCGACTCGCCTCTGAAGACGCTCGCTCTGCGCAATCCGGAACTCTCCGAACTGCTCGGTCTGGCAACGAGGCGGGCCTTCATCCGCGTGGTCGATCTTTGCCTGGAAGAGCAGGTGGACGCGCTTGTTCTTGCTGGCGATCTTTACGATGGCGATCAGACGTCGATGAAAACGGCCCGGTTCATCGCCGAGCAGCTTCGCCGTCTTCATGAGGCGGGCATTCGAACCTTCATCATCCGCGGCAATCACGACGCCCTGTCGAAGATCACGACGGAGCTTGTGATGCCGGACACGGTGAAGGTGTTCGGGGCGAGCGCCGAAGCGGTGGTGATCGACGGTGCCGGCTACTCTCCCATTGCGATCCATGGCCTCAGCTTCGCGAAGCCGCACGCCCCGCAGAGCCTGCTTCGGCACTACGCGCTTCCAGTCCCGGACGCGGTCAACATCGGCATTATGCATACCAGCCTCGGCGGATCGGAGAAGCATGACCTCTATGCTCCGTGCAGTGTCGCGGACCTACAGCAGAGCGGCTTCCGCTACTGGGCTCTCGGTCACATCCACAAGCGGTCGGTGGTCGAAGACGCCGCCTCGGTCATCGTTATGCCGGGCATGCCTCAGGGGAGGGACATCAATGAAGACGGGCCTAAGTCGATCTCGCTGGTCACGATCAGGGACGACCGGTCGATCGTGGTCGAGGAACGACCGACGGCGGTAGCGCAATTTGAGCGCCTTGCCGTTGACGTGTCGGGGGCAACCGACTGGAAGGGCATGATCGGCGAAGTCTCGTCTGGCCTCCACAAACTGCGTGCGTCCGTCACCGCGGAACACCTAGTGGCACGCGTCCAGATAACCGGAACCAGCGACCTGGCTTGGCGGCTGCGTCGCGATCTCGACCTCGTCCGCACCGAGCTGGAGACCCGCGGGACGCTCATCGGAAACCTCTGGATCGACAAGGTGCAATCCGTCTGCCTGCCTCCTGGCAGCGTCAACAGTCGGTCGGGAGCGGCAGGGGAGTTGGCTGCCATCATGGAAGACGAAGTGACTCGGTCGGAAGGCTACCGGCAGGAGCTCAGAGCCATCGCCGAGGAACTGCGCGCGCAGCTTCCAGCCGAGCTTCGCGAGATGTTCGGCTCCGACGAGGTATCGTTCGAGGAGAATCTCGCCGACGTTGCCAGGGACGGGTCCGCCGAAGTCTTGGCGCGTCTTCGCCGGGAGAAGGTTGACTGATGCGCATCAACCGGCTTGACCTGACGCGTTATGGCAAATTCACGGATGGCGTCATCGATTTCGGATCTTGTCCCGTCGGCTCGCCCGATCTTCATATCATCTATGGGCCGAACGAAGCCGGAAAGTCGACGACCTCCGACGCCATCCTGGACCTGATCTTCGGCATCGGCACCACGAGCAAATACGGCTTCCTGCATCCGTATGCGTCGATGCGGATAGGCGCGAACATCCGCGTCGCCGGAGAGGATCGAGAATTCGTCCGAATCAAGCGTCCGCAGAACAGCCTCCTTGACGACGAAGAGCGGATTCTGTCCGACGCTCTGATCAGGGCCGATCTTGGTGGCATCGACCGGAACGCCTTCACGACGATGTTCTCTCTTGACGACGACACGCTTGAGAGAGGCGGGCAAAGCATTCTTGCAAGCAAAGGCGACCTCGGCGAGCTGCTTTTCTCCGCAAGCGCAGGGCTGTCGGACCTCAGCCGCCAGCTCATGGAAATCCGCGGCGAGACCGACGCCTTCTACAGGTACCGTGCACGCAGCGGCGCCCTGGGCGACCTAAAGGCGAGGCTGCAGGATCTAAAGCAGCAGCGGGAGGCAATCGATCTGCAGGCGAGCGACTTCCAGCGGCTGGTGGCCGAGAGGGATCGATTCAGCCGGCTTTACGACAGCGCCATCGCGGAAAGGACGCAAACGCAGAAGCGGATCGATGAAATTAGGCGCATTCTGCAGGCCATTCCTCCCATGGGACGGCTGTCGGGGCTACGGCAGAAGCTGGCCGACCTGGAGGTGGTTCCGGAGCCGCCGGAATCCTGGCGACAGGAACTACCTCAGCTAAAGAGCAAGGAGATCGAACACCGCGTCAAGCTGGAGGACCTTTCCCGTTCGTCGACCTCGTTGCAAGAGGAGATCGCGAGCCTCGAAGCCGATCCCGTCGCGCTCAAGCTGGCCGCCAGTATGGAGGAATTTTCTGAGCTCAAGGCCAGATACCTCACGGCCGAGAAGGACATACCAAAGCTTTCGGCGCGCGCAGCCGAGCTTTCGATCGAAAGCATCCTTCTGCTTTTAGGACGACCGGGTGAAGCCTCGCCGAGCAGGCTTATCCTCGACGCTGCTACCGTCGGAACACTCAGAGCGCTGATCGCCTCGAAGTCCGGCGTAGACGCTCGGAAGGCCGGGGCCGCGGACGAACTCGCGAAGGCGGAGCACGGCCTGGCGGAGGAAAGCGTCGGCTTTCGGGAGGCCGATGCGCTCCAGTCAGCGGAAAGGACGAAGGCGTTCGACCTGCTTGCCGCGACTTTGAAGGCGCAGCCCCGGGCGGAAGATGAGCTCGTGCTTCGGTCGCTCGCTCGGCGGCGCGACGCCGCTTCCGGTGCGTTGTCGGAAGCGATGTCCCGTCTTCTTCCCTGGCGCGGCGCCGTTTCCGAACTCGGTACGATGGCGTGCCCTTCGGCCGCGACAATCGCAAGCTGGAAGAAGCTGTTCAAGAGCAGCGAAGAAGACTTGAGGTCCGCGCGCGCGGACCTGGAGCGGCTCGAGCCCGAGGCGCGGCGGTTAGAGGCCGAGATAGAAGCGCTGCGTAGTCAGGCCGGGGATATCGATGAGGCTACCGCCACGGCAAGTCGCATGTCCCGTGACAGGGCGTGGGTGGAACATCGTCAGACGATGGACGCCGCGTCGGCGGACCTGTTCGAGGCAGCGATGATGGCCGACGATCGTCTTCTCTCTCAACGCCTGCTGCATTATGCGGAGCTAGGTAAGCTCAAGCAGCTTCTGCAGCGCCGCGCAACAGTGCGATCGGACATCCAAACGGTTCTTGAGTCCCATAAGCGCGCCGAGGGCGAACTCGAGAAGCTCAGATCAGAGGTCGCTGAGAAGGTGAGCACGATCTCTCCCGACCTTCGGCTCGCCGCCGATCCGCAGGAATTGGAAGAATGGCTTTGTAATCGAGATGCGGCTCTCAAGGCGCGGGATGATCTTGCCGCCGTCGAGCAGGACATGGCCGATGTCCGGGATCGACTAGCTCAAGCGAGACGTTTGCTAACGCAGGCGCTGAGTGGTGCCGAAGTGCGCTTCCATCCGGACGCCGATCTAGCGGGACTGGCGTCCGCTGCAGACGAAGCGCTGCAAGCGTACAACGAAGCGCTGTCTCATGCGAGACGGATGGAGCGTCTCAGGAAGGATGTCCTGGAGCGCCGAAACACGCTCCACGTGGCGGAGGGGGCGGCGGAAGAATGGGCGCTGGCCTGGAAGACGACCTGCGAAGCATGCTGGCTTGGCGAGCTGAATGGCCTTCCCAGCGTCGACGCGGTCACGGAGATCCTATCGACGCTGGAAAAGCTTGCATCAGCCATAGAGACCAAGGACACATTGATCGACCGCATTCAAAAGATGGAGAAGGACAAAGCGCAGTTTCAGGCGAGGGTGCTTGAGCTCTGCAGCATGCTCTCGATCCCGCCCGACGGATCACCGGGCGAGCTCGCCCAAGCGGTGGTCGAGAAGGTCCGAGGGGCGGGACTTAATCAGGAGCGCCTCGAAAAACTGGAGCGCGATCTCGATACAGCCCGGAAGGAGGAACACGGCCTGAGGCTGGAGCAGCAGCTTCTGGAAGCACGGGCGCGCAAGATGATCGAGTTCTTCGGAGTAGATACGCTGGACGAGGTTGAGGCATATTGCGACCTCGCAGGCAGGCGTCGGGAACTGTCGCGATCGATCTTTGAGCTGGAGCAGGAGCTTATCGAAAGCAGCGGCGCGAGCGACATCGCAGGCGTCGAGACACTGGTCGGCGTCGCAGACAAGATGGAACTCGAAGAGGAGCTTGCCCGGCTTACGCCAGTCCTGGAGGATCAGGACCTCAGGTGCAGCGAAGTGTTCAGAGACCGTTCTAGGGCGCAGGACGCCATCGATGCCATCGGGGGCGATTCAATGGTCGCGCAGATCGAGGAGCAGCGGCGAACGACCATTCTGGAAATAGAGGACGGCGCTCGCCGTTACATGGAGCTGCGCGCGGGAATTGCGGCGGCGGAGCACGGTCTCCGGCTATACAGGGATCGTCATCGCAGCGGCATGATGGCTCGGGCGTCGGCAGCCTTTAGGACGATAAGCCGCGGAGCCTACCAAGGCGTCGCCGCCCAGCCTGGCAAGGATGGAGACGTCCTGATCGCGGTAACGGCGGCTGGCGGTTCGAAGGCTGCAGACGAACTGTCCAAGGGCGCTCGCTTCCAGTTGTACCTAGCCCTCCGGGTGGCCGGATATCACGAATTCGTCGGCAATCGGGTGTCGGTGCCGTTCATCGCCGACGATATCATGGAAACGTTCGACGACTTCCGCGCGGAGGAAGCTTTCAAGCTGTTTGCGGAGATGGCGCAGCGTGGCCAGGTCATCTACCTGACGCACCACCGGCACCTTACAGACATCGCGCGGAAGGTCTGCCCCGGAGTCCGGCTCCACGATCTTGATAAGGTCGGGGCGACCAGGCTCGAGATCGTCGCGGCCGAATAGAAGACGCGTGATCAGGATACGAGACCTGCAACTTTCGCGGACGAAAGCGAAAAACACCCCATGGCAAACGACATTCCTTCGACGCTCGCGCTCCTGATCGACGGCGACAACGCCTCGCCGAAGATCATTGCCGGCCTGCTCGCTGAAATCGCCAACTACGGCACTGCCAGCGTCAAGCGTGTCTATGGCGATTGGACCAAACCCGATCTCAATGGCTGGAAGGAATGCCTGCTTGAGCATTCGCTCCAGCCGGTCCAGCAGTTCTCCTATACATCCGGCAAGAACGCTACCGATGGTGCGATGATCATCGATGCGATGGACCTGCTCTATACGGGCCGCTTCTCTGGTTTTTGCGTTGTGTCGAGCGACAGCGATTTCGCAAGGCTCGCGGCACGGATCCGCGAACAGGGCGTAACGGTATACGGGTTTGGCGAGCGGAAGACGCCTCGCCCGTTCATCACGGCCTGCGACAAGTTCGTCTACTTCGACGTGCTGAAAGCGCCGGGAGAAGAAGTGCTGGCAACCCCTGCTGCGCAGCAAGAGGCGAAGGCAAAGGCGACGAAAAACGCCAGGGATAAGACGCTGCTCTCCATGCTCCGGAACGCCGTGGTTGCCGTTTCCGATGAGACCGGCTGGGCCAATCTCGCCGCCGTCGGCAGTCACGTGGCAAAACAAAAGCCGGATTTCGACTGCCGGAACTATGGTTTTGCTCGGCTGAGCGATCTCGTCGAAGCGACGGCAAAGTTCGAGCTGGACCGATCCGGCAAAGCACAAAAAGGCATTCTCGTCCGGCTTTTGCGCCCAAACTGAACAAAGGAAGGCGCCGAGTCGAGACAATGGCACATAGCAGTCTTGGGCCAGAATACGCGGGCCTTCCGCTACAAAGCTCTTGAACTCCGCGCTTCCAGATCAGACGAAATGCGCAAGGGCCGGCCGCTGCACGTCACCGCTCGCCTTCCCTGCGCGAGAATTCGTTGGCCCGTTCGGGGTCGTCTGCAGCAATGGCCTTCAAGAACCAGCACCGCGGACTCGTCTACCACTGAAAGGACCATGGTGTTGAGCTCGGGAAACAGAGGAGCCTACTTGCTGCGGCCCTCTTCGGCATTCCAGGCAACGGGAGCTCTCGGACTGATCCGTTCGATCGAACCGCCGGCTCCTCGGTGCGGACGTCTTTTTGGGGCCGGAGAGACTTTACAGCAAATCCTAGACGCAGCGTCCTCCGGAGGAGCGACGATGATCGCGACGAACTCGCCTAGCCAAAGACTGACGTCAGATGATCCGGCAGCGATTCCTGGCGGGGGTTGAGGCCCGCGCACCGATCGCAGCAATATCTGAAGCGCTGAGGCTTGCTCTCTTTGGCAAAAACCGAGGTTAAAATGCCCCGTCCAAGTCCTTGGCGCGCGGTCACTTTCGGGCCCTCGAAATACTCGACGAGCACCTTGCGGAAGCAGTCCTTCGACCCAAGCAGGGCGGCGAGGTCGTCTATTTGAGAGAACCGCCGCAGCAACATCGCCCGCGCCGTGACCTCGTCGAGTCCCGAACCACTCGCGGTCTTTTCGGCCATGAACCGAAGAAGTCCGACATCACGGCCGGCACGGCGACCGGTTTCAGTGAACGTAACGGCGACGGACTGCTTGCCGTCGCGACCAGCTCGGCCGAACTCCTGCAGATAGTCCTCCACCGATGCTGGCTGCTGCCAATGGATCACCAAACGGACGTCTGGAACATCTAAACCCATGCCGAACGCGCTGGTGCAGATGATGTGGTTGACGAGCGGACGGCTTTCTCCTTGAAACCTCTTCAGCAGTTCCTGCCGATCCCACTCAGTTCCAAGTTTCGAATGATAGAAGGGAATGTCCAGGCCATCGCTGCTGAGATTACTCTGCAATTCCTGCCCGATCCGCGCGGTCGGTACGAAGATCATCGCCTTGCGACTGGCAAACATTGGAAGCCGTAGCAGTTTGGTGATCTCGCGGTGACGAGCTGAGGCCGGAGCGCTCCACCGGATCAGCGCTATGTTTGGACGGTCGACGCCGCGGACGAACACTGTCGCGTCCTCGATGCCTAGCGACGAAAGGATTCGCTTCTGCATGGCCTGTCCCGCAGTCGCAGTGAAGGCAAGGATCGGAGGCGGGGTGACAAGGTTCGAGAGCGCGTCGGAGCCGCCCATCGATCTCGGAAGGAGATGATGGACATCGGCGTTGCTCGAACTCAGCTTCGTGGAACACGAGACGCACTGGTATCCGTCTCGCTCAAGAACCAAGCGTCGCGTCTCTTACCAGTTCCTCACCAGACCGAACTCGTCACACGTTTGCCTCGCTCGCGAAGATGCCGGAAACTCGCTGATAAAAAGTAACTGCTAGGCGCCGCTCTCGCGCTCGTTCGGTGAACTGAGCGTTGTTGACGGAGGCACCCGGCCGCTCGCCTCCTTTGATAGGGGAAGTCTGACCCGTGCGCGGTTTGCTGCACGGGCGTCGCCAAAGAGCCGCAGGGCAGCGTTCCCATACCCGTTCGAGCCGCTCCTCGTCTTGTATCGTGCGAGCGGCTGCGAGTGTGCCCGCAAGACGCGGCGGATGCACGCCCTCGTGGAAGCGCTGAAGAATTCGATCGGCCGATCGGCTCGTCCTTCGAGACAAGGTATTCAAAGACGACGCGCCCAGGCAGCTATGCCGCGCTCTGGGTCATGCTGGGTCCGTCTTGACTAGGGTTTACCAAGCGGCGATGCTTCCTCACGGACGAGGAGCAGCCATGATGACTTACGACTGGCAAGACACTCTCTTGGGCGAAGGGGACCTGGCAAGACGCGCGGCGGCAATGGTGCCCAGGATGCTAGCGCACCCAGCGGTCACTCTCGACCAGGTCTCGCAACTTCGAGGTCACATCGACGACTGCATCGGCAGGCTCGGAACCCTGCTCGTCGAAATGGAGAATGCCGGAGCCGATCAGGTCTTCGTCGGGGCCGCGCGCACGATACGTGATGCATGGCAGAGCCTTGCCCATAAAGCCGCTGAGAGGTCGCGATTGTTCGAAATTGGCTTCGTTGACGTCCGCCCCACGCTGACGGACACCAAGGATCAGGGCGTGGCCACGCACTAGTTGATCAGCCGAATGCTGGTGATCCGCTGTTACCGCGAGACCATGCGGCCTAGTGCAATCCCTAAGTTTCAGCTTGCGACCCGTCTCAGCACCTCAGCAAGGCGGCCGCCACCGCTGGGGACCATGGGCCCATGCGAAACTACGACGCGGATCATGTCCGTCGACATCCTGCGGCCGCACTCCGCGGGTGCTTGCCGACCTGCCTCAGCGAGACAGGAATATGGGAGCAATTCTCGGCTACGCGCGCGTATTGACCGGTGATCAGGATGTCGCTGGCCAGACGATGCGGCTCGAACAGGCCGGCGCCACCAGGGTTTTCACCGACATCAGATCAGGCAAGAGCATGGACCGTCCCGGCCTAGCCGAGCTGCTGACCCGCCCCGGCGACACGCCGTCGTGCGGCTCGATCGGCTCGGACGGTCACTGGCGGAGCTTTTGGAAACGATGAAGATACTGCGAGAGCGACAGATCGACCTTCTCAGTCTCGAGGAGAAGATCGGCACATCCTCGGCCGCCGGTGAGTTGATCTTCCACGTGTTCGGCGTCATTGCGCATTTCGAGCGGCGGCTGATTAGGATTTCATGGCAGCCGGTACGGCAAAGTTTTTCAACCAGGATAAGGGCTTCGGCTTCATCACGCCTGACAATGGTGCGGCAGATGTGTTCGTCCATGTGTCGGCGGTGCAGGGCTCCGCGCTTCTTCGAGACGGACAGAAGGTCAGCTACGAGCTGGGCCAGGACCGCAAGACCGGAAAGTCGAAGGCGGAAAACGTCAGATCAATTTGACCGTCACCTTCATCAAAGTTTCGCGACTTGCGTCGCCGCCTTATTCTTTCTCGACACAGCTTCGATCACTTGAGGATGCTCGACTGCACGCGCCTTTATCCCGCGAACGACCGGTTGTTCGGCCGGTCCTTACCCGCTACGGGAGTCTGTGAAAATTAGCGTCCGACGGACCTTTCCTCCCCAGCGGATCGCCTATTTGTTTGTTGTTTCTTCGAGTGCCGCGATTGTCGTAAGTATCTCGTCGAACGATGGCGGCCTGTCATCGAACATCATGGGGGCCATCGCCCTGTAGTCGGCGCGGAGGTCCTTGATCCGGTTTTTGTCCGGCAGGAGCCGTAGCGTACCAGGACGGGCGGTGTCGTAACTAGCCCAGCCGGAACGGAAGAAGGTAGCCTTGTGCTTGGCCACCTGCGCGAGAAGCTCGAAATCGGTCGCGGCGGCTTTGCCTTCGTGCGTGGCAAGCAGCATGGCGAGATCGTAATAGTGCCGCGAGAAATATTGTGGCGTGGGGGACTCTGCAGGGCGGTGCGCCTCGGCATGCAACGCAGTCGCCTTCTCCCAGAAGGTGCGGTGGGCAGAGAGGACGATGACGGTGGTGTCGGGGTTATCGAAGAAGCCGGGATAGTCGTCCGCCGCATAGGGTCGGATTATCCGTTTCTCTATCGGCCAAGGGTCTCCGCGGGCGCCAAGTTCGAGCTTCACCCGTGGTGTGATGTATCCCATGCTCTCGTATTCGGTCGCGGCGAGCGCGTTGGGATAGTGGAAGTTCACCGTCTGCGCGTCGGTGGCATCTATCTCCAGCGACCACTCGCCTTTCGTCGGCTCCCCGAGTTGCTCGACGATCGCCGACCGAAGAGCCGGAAGCAGCTTCTCGGCAATATGCTCCTCGATATCGCTCACAAGGGCTTCAATGAGTTTGTTCGCCTGTTTCTTGCTGATGCCTTCTTTCTCGGGATCGCGGTCACCCGTGTAACCGAGATCCGCTCGATCGAAAGAGAGATCGATATCTTCGGAAAACCGGCGTATCGCACCAAACGCCTTGGAGAGGGAGGTGCCACCCTTGAAGACAAGGGTGGCCGCGTCTTTCTCCTGCAGTCCGAAAAGCCGCTTCAATGTCCAGCAGACCCAGAAGTCCTTTTCGATGATCGTATTGGCGACGCCTCGGCCAGCACCCGTTTCGCCAAACAGGGCCGCCCGATCGCGATCTGAAAGAAGAGCGACCTTATCCATCGACCTCACCCGACGCTGCGTTGGCGATCGAGACGAGCGTCGGCCGCATCCAGGCAGGCGCTTGGACAGCAGTGGATGCGAGTGTCTTCTTGTCGCTGGCCGACAGACGACGCGCCGCGATCTGCGCAACGTCACAGGCACGTACCGCCCCCACGTGACGAAGGGCCTGAACGACCGTCCCTGCAGCGCTTCCCGGAGCGATGAGATGCTTGGGCGAGGCGTGACGCAGATCAACCACGCGCTTGCCCAATGCGACACGCCGCGAGGGACCATCGGTTAGATAGGTGCTCTTTGCCGGAACTTGCGTCGAAAGACCGAGCGCGTTTGCTGCACGCGCACCCGTAATCTGTACGTGGGATCCAGTCTCACGCGCTAATGCCTGCGCGACATCATCGGGGGCTGGCGAAAGGGGACCAAGTTGCGGATGGACTTTCGGGAAGTCGTAGAGGCCTCGCGCCAAACGCCGGAGCTTGCCACCCTTGACCAGACGGGAAAGCGCCTGGTCGACTGCCGCTCGTGCGGCGATGTCCAGGAAATCACTGGGCGTGAAAACGCCACCGCGGCCGCCAGCGCGGGCGCGCCCCATGATCCGATCCGGTACCGACGTCACAGAGTTGCTCATGCGTCAGAAAATAGTGCATATTTTTCTGACATTCAAGGCGGGGGAAATGCTCGACGAGAGGCTTCTACTATACCTCTATGCTGGCGGCGCCAGTTTGGTGGACTCGCGCCGGTCTGTCTCTATCCGTTATGTTATACAATTACATTGTGGCATAATATGTATTATGGAACTGCGCCACTGTTATTTTGCGCTTCCAGAGAAGACGCCCGCAAGTACACCATTGTCTACAAGACGGCGCAGAGGTCCGCAAGGTTGTGGCTCAGATTCCCGACTCAAGCTTACCAAAGTGTTAGATGAACATTATCTCAACCACCCCATTTCTCGCTTCGACCGTCGATACGATGGCCCCCGCCGTCTCGAAGAACTGGACCCGGAGCTTGATCTAGAGGGCGACTTCGAGCACTGGGACGTTGCGTCGGAAGATCACCCATTTTAAGCAGTGAAATCCCGGCAGGAGCGTAGCATCGCCACAAGCTCCAGCTGGGAAAGCCTGCAACCCAATGGATGGCCCGGCGGAACTGAGCTGCGGCGTCAGCGAGCTTTTCGATCACGATCGCGTCTGACGGCCATAAATGCTATCGTGATCATGCGCGGAATAGACCTCGATTTTCGCATTGCCGTGCAACAGGATTTTGATCACGGCATTAATGTCATTTTCTTCGGTCGTAATGATGACTTTGTTGCCGTCCTGCTTTGCGTTGAACTCATAGATAAGCTGTTCAGGGTCTGTGTAACCCAGTGACAGCTGGGTTCGACGGTAAAGATCCATCATTGCATCGGAAAACTCCCTCTTCTGCGCCGCATTGTTGTATTTTCCGGAATCGTAATCGCTCTGGGCCACCTTTATCGCTTCATTAAAAAGGGCAAGATTGTCGCGTGCTGCAGATGCGTCGGCGAATTTCCCGATGATTACGAGATTGGCAGAATGCTCACTGCCGTAACCGTTCCAAATTTTCATTAAGCGTACTCCTCCATTTGACTTTGTTTGCTACGTGTTTCTTGGATCGCAGCCACAATCGATGTGCCAACCGTGAGGCTGATCCCCTCGCCCGCAAAGGCCGAAATCTTGAGAGTGCCCGTCGCATCGACGTGCATGAAATCATAGGTCTGATATTCAGGCTTGCTGGTCATCAGCATCGGGGCATCGATCTCCTCACCTCCATGCGCCGAAGTTGCAAGACGACAGCGCTCGTAGTTATCGCTGACCCAGTTCTTGAGGCGCCGCAATGTCTCCGGTGCCATCGCGAGCTTGCCATCTGTTCCGGTTTGGGGAAGCAGCAGGAATTCCTCCGCCCCCTCACCAAAGACAAGAGCAGCCGCTTCCGGCAGGTCCTCAATAGTCTCGTCGTTGACAACAAAGTTGACGCCAAAGCGCGCCGTTGACCTGACCAGCGCAAGCTTTTCCAGGAAAGAAGGAAAGGAACGGCCTCTTAAGCGCTCATACGTTTCTCCAACGCCATCCATCGATAGGCGGATAAAGTTTACGTGGCCGCTGAGTTTGTCTGAGAGTTCGTCACTGAACCGGTGTCCGTGCGTCGTCATGGTGACGGCGAGATTCGTTTCCAGGGCAACGTCCCGACAGAGTTCGGCAAACCTCGGATACAGCGTTGGCTCGCCGCCGCCAAACCCGACACCAAAACATCCTGCCGCATCAAGGTCCTTGGCCCAACGCAGGATATCCTCGAACCGTTGTCGAGCCGGAATCTTAGACGCGTAGCAATAGGGGCAGGCAAGCTCACAGGCATTGGTGAGCGCAAACGACATGTAACGCGGCGCTAGAGACCATTGAGATGGGTCGACATGTACCTCATCAAGGAGAATATTGAGCCCCGTTTGGCGGTCAAACCCATGAATGCCTGCATATCCATATCGTGTTTTCATGGGTTTACCTTAGCGAACAAACTCAACCCTTGCTAGTATGTGGCAATCTGGAAAAGCACCGAACTTAGACAGAGGACTCTCCACAACGCCAAAAAGTGTCAACGAATCTGCCGATATCATCCGCGAAGAACGCGACGAGAAGAGACACAGCGCCGTTGGCTAGTTTGCCATCATGCTGATGACGATTTTGTCACCGACTGCCAGATGCAGGTAACTTCAGCCACAAACGCCTTGACGCTGTCCCACGACATGCGAATGTACGACCTAGAGTCGCGCGGAGGGTGTAATGCAGTTCAGAGACGTACCTTGGAAGAGAAATCTCAGGAAAGTGCCTGAGGAAATAATTTCAAAGATTCAGCAGCTTACTACCGATGCCTTCATAGTTGGTACGGTAAAGACACTTTCAGCCGCGGATGTAGCCGGCCGGTTCAGCCATCTAGCTCCACCTAGCGAATTGGATGAACCATCGGAGCTACTGCCTCCCAGAGATATGGGAATGTATTCCACGCGCAATGTTGATGGCTGGGAGGTAAAGCGCACCGACCTCCCGAAGATCAAGAAGACATTTTACTGGGAAACACCGAACTTCGGCGACGCAGCCACGTACGGGACGCATCTGCATTTTCATGAGAGGGAAGTTTATCGTCGCGAATTCCACGAGCCTCGATTTTATACGATTTCGACCAAGCTCCTGAAGATGGCGACCGGCGCTGGCGGCGGCGGGATTTACCAGCTCGCGATCAACCAGCCTCTTCTTCGCACCCAGAACGGCTATGAAGAAGAACTCTTCTTCATGCTAAATCTCCTCCAGGAGAATTGTGAGTCTGTGGGAATATACAGTGCGGATGCCTCACCCGAAGAGATTATTTCGACCCTATCGCTGGATTGGGAGATTTTCCCGCCCGGCTCTAACGATGAAATCGTTCGCCGACTGACCGCAGGGCGCAAACAAGATGCCCGCAAGACTGGCGTGGTCGCAGAGAGGGTCAAGCTCTTCTCTCTCCTTAAGCCCAATGCCTTCCTGCGTGGAAACGGTGCCTTCGGCAGCTACATTGGCGCCCGCTACGCTGATGATCTCGTTGTCTTTGAGAACATGGAATACGGAAACGCCCTCTATGTCCTCTATGATAATTGGCAGGAGGTTTCTAAAAGGTCGCGCCTGGACCTTATCCGGGGCACTGACGCTGAATACGACCGGCTACCTCATACGTATGGGTGGGAACAGGCTTTCGGCAAGATTATGCGCCGGGAGAAGAAAAAGCGCGGGCTGGTTTAAGCAGCCCTCGTGTGAATGCCGTGAACGTTGGGCGTACCCGTCTATACACACCTCAATCACATTGCACCATTTCGAGGGGAATCGTTTTATGCGTGCATTGCTGTGCCTTATGCTCATCCCTCTGGCCCTGACCTCCTGCGCCGGAGTGCAGGTCAAGCGCGTTACATCCCACAATCAGCAAGGCATCCGGTATTGGCGGCCTGCACCCTACCTAGCTCTTGTCGAAACCAGGACGGAAAAGACTGTCACATGCGATGTGAGGCCATTCTATCTGCCCGACAAAACAGAGGAATATGCCATAACGATTTCTGCCGGTATGGGCGCAGTCAAGGCAACACCCACCCTCAATGATGGCTGGAACCTCACCAGCCTCAGCACCGATGTAGACAGCAAAGCCAATGAGAACATCACAGCGATCACAGGCTTGCTAAAGGAAACCTTGGCAGCCACGCGCGGATTTACCAGCGACAATGGGGCTCCAGCGCCCATGAAGTGCCAAGGCGTCTTCAAGGTCGAATATGACCCATCAGGCAACTTCGCAGGCTTTAGGAAAGTAAACTTGGCCATCAACTGACGGTAGGCTGCGTCTAAGATGGCATTTCAGAGCGGCATCCTATAGCTTGGGACCTCGGCAAAGCGGGTGCCAGCCGCATTCGCTTTGTCGAAAATGGGAAGCAGCTCACCGCTGCTCAGATCAACAATCCGGTAGGCACCATTGGAGTTGATGTAGATGTGGTGCCCAATCAGCCGAAGAGCCGTGCCTCCGTCTCCATAGGGACGGGAGCTGGAAGCATTCAACGCAGGAATCGTCCAGGACGTTCCGGAGCTATCGACAGCGTCCACCTGCTGCAGGACATCCGAGATGGTGTCCCAGGCTTCTTGTTGGGATCTCGCGGGAGCACTCTGCTGCAGACTATGCAATACACGCTCCAACTGTCCTTGCCTTTGTTTTGGTTGTTTCATATCCCCCATCTCAACTCTGCCGCGTTCGTAAACGGCAAAAACTCGGCTGCTGCCACTTTAAGATGGCCGTAACTCGGCTAAGAGAGGGGGCCAAACCACACCTCGAAATGATTCGGACGGATGCGAGTTGAGTTCTGGTAGGTCGCGCTAAGGTTCTTGAGCGCTGCGGGCACCTTGTTCGTTTTGAGGAATTCTAGCAGTCTGTTGCCCAGGAGATCACATTCTTCTTTCTTAAAGCAACGCACTTCAGTTTGTGGTTTCGGTGCGTCGATAAACTGGATTCCGGGAACAATAACTGGTTGTGAACTGAACGAAGGCCCCGAGTCCTCCAGGAGTGTCTCGATTTCCTTTGCTTTGGCCCGGTCGACTTCTCGGCTAATGTGGAAATACACACGGATGGGCAGAGCGTCGAGAGCCTGCGTAACCTGCTTTGCAACTGCCTCATTTCTTTGTGCAAGAGAATCGGCACCCACATTTGCGGTTTCGCGGAGATTGGCATTGTTGCCGACATTTGCTGAAGCAACAATCGAAGCGTAAAGCTCCGGCGGGATACGCTCCAACTCGGCATACTTGCCCGCCAGGACAACACCAGCCGTGGCAGTACGAGGTTCGCTGGCAAATGCCAGCTCGACGACTAGCTTCACATCCTCATTTTGTTGCTTAAACGCACTAAACTGGTAGCTGACATAAGCAGCAATCGCAGCAAGGGCGAGCTTGAAAAGAACATCGGCGCCAGAAACGATACCCATTTACGCCCCCCGGTAGGCTTTCATCGCCCGTTTTGCCCAAATCAGACGATTGGACAGATGAGGAACACCGGGCCGCTCAAAACTTTCCATGAAAATCTTTGTTGCCTCTTCCAAGCTGCCAGCCTTCTTGAGAGAAACCAGAGCGTTCTTCTCGGAAGAGTTCAGCTCATGAGCCAAGAAGCCGTAGTTGGCTTCGTCTGAGTCGAAAGCAAATTTTCGCTCTGATGCCCATGCTTCAAATGCCCTGCGACGCGGCCCTGTCCACTGGCACCAGCCCCAACCACCGTTTGGCGCCGGTACTCCGATTTCCTGAAAATGGCGAAAACCATCGCATTCGTGGCCGACGTTACCCAACACTCCGCAAGCCTGAAAATCCGTCATCGCAAAATCCGCCATAAGCTCCTCGATGATGCCTGCAGCCTTACGATCGAAGAGCTCACCCAGACCTGAAGCGGTTGCAGCACCTCTTTCCCCGGCCCTCGCTGCAGTTCCTCGTGCATGACCCCCTTCGGCCGATCCAGACGGACCTCGGCCTTCTTCCCTCTGAACCGCTCGCTCAGCCAGGATTGCTGTATTCACGTCCTTTTGTTTCGATCCCGCAGATGAACCGAAATGAAAACCGATCACAGTGGCAAAGGCCGTGGAAAGTGCGCCGAGGGCAATGTTGAAGACTTGGTTGTCCTTTGTCTCAGCGGGAGGGCTGAACAGCAGCAGATATACGATCGCCAGGAAACCAAATGTGATTACAACCGAAAGCGCCGGATTGACCCAAGCAACGGCGCTACCCGAACGCGCGATGTCACTATAGAAGGCCCTGGCAGCCTGGATGCTCTGCATTTCCTCCCGAAAACGCGCCATGGAGTCTTCTCGCTCGCGTGCTGCTTCGGAAAACTTTTCCTTCAAGGTCTCAAGCTCGATACCGCGCTTCGCTTCCTCGGCTCGGTTCTGTTCCTTAGTCTCATTCAACGCAATGTCGGCAAGCTCCTTCTGGAGTTGCGCCTTCAACGCGGGATCAGCATCAACTTTAGCCTGCGCCGCCTTGTCATCGCTGGTCGCGGTCACCGTTTTGACGGCATTGGTTACCTTCTCGGAAAACGCCCCGGCTTTGTCTCCAGCAAGCAATCTGACGAGGTCAGGAACCAATGCAATCGCAATTCCAAGCAAGGGATTCATTCAAACGCCCTCAAAAAACCCCCGAAACTTAGGGCATATGTGCATTAAAACAATAAGTTGTCAAATGGGATGTACGCGTCTTTTGCGGGAAGCGAAACGTTGAAGGAGACAACGACGGCACGGCTCGTCTCGCGTGACGGTGAAATAGACCTTTGTTAAAGTGGCGGAAGAGGATGGGTTGCAAAAAATCACCCTAAGTTCAGCCATTTGGGCATCCGCGATATCGTGCTCTCGCTTACTCCAAAAGCCGTTGCAATTTGCGAACATGGCTCACCGAGCGCCCGGCGGCCAGCAATCTCTTCCCTTTCACGCGGTCCAAGTTTGGGCTTCCGTCCGAATTTCACCCCGCGTTGACGCGCCAGCTCACGGCCATGCGCCGTGTTCTCTAGTATTCTCTTGCGATGCCACCGGGCCGCCCAGCCGACGATGAACAGAATCAGGTCGGACATTTCAGACGTGGTGTCGATGAACGGCTCGTCCAGAAGCCTCATGCCGGCACCGGATGCCTTCACCGCATCGAGAATATTCAGCAGGTCCAACGGATCGCGGGCAACTCGGTCGGTCGTCGTCGCCAGCACAACATCGCCAGGCTTCAAACTATCCAGCATCCGGCGTAATTCCACCGACATGGAAGATTTCGTGGGTGGGAGCCTTAGGTGTGTTGGTATTCGCCATTGGTGTTTTCCTCTGCGGCCGGTCGCCGAATGTCAGGGCTGATCACCACGGGGCGCGGGCAATGGCGTTCTCGGGAAACCGCTTGCGGCGGAAGGTCCATTGAGCGCGGCACGGATTAGCCCAGTTTGGCGACCAATCCGGCCAGCAGGGGTACGGGTATCGACCAGGGCGGGAAACACGGCGAGACCCATCCTAAGCTCCAGAACAAATTCCATGACGGGTAAGAACAAGCCTTCGATCGACGATCGAGTGAGCCGCCGGCGACCGGCGGATTTCTCGGCAATTCGCCTTCCCCTCAGGCAAGCCGTGTTCTGCGTCAGGAAGCACAGGAGAGAGGCGGAATACCGGCCAAGGCAGTTGGCAGGACCTGTTCCTGCGGCACGCCATAAAGAAGTAGGCAACCGTTCCGCGACGATGGTAAGGTGAGTCATGAAAAAAGATTTGAAAACAGCCCGCTCGGCCGTGACAGGCAAGTTCGTGACGCAGCCCATTGGCGGCAAGAAGGCCGCGAAATTCGCCCAGGTCGAAGGCTTGAAGATGAATGCCGCGTCAAAGGCGCTTTCGGAGAAGCTGACCGCGAGCGGCCTCAAGGGTGACGCCTACCGTAGCGAGATCGTCAAGGCCTTTAAGAAGGGCTGACGGGTGGTCCGTTACAATGCCGTCGAAGATCCGCTGTGCTATCCCGGCACCCATGTGCTGCGCAACAGGGCGGATATTCAGGATCAGAACGAGCTGGATGAGTTCGAGCAACTAATGTTCGATTCCCGTGCGCGGGAAGCGCTTCCGGACGGCAATCTGGATTTCGCCCACTATCGCGCGTTACACCGACACTTCTTCCAGGACGTTTATGAATGGGCCGGGCAAACACGGACTATCCGCACCGGCAAGGGTGAGAACTGGTTTTGCTATCCGGAATATATTGAAGGGGAAGCCAATCGCCTATTTGCCGAACTGGCCGCTCGCGACCACCTTGCCAGGACGGAAAGCAAGGATGCCTTCGCCGAAGGCGCAAGCTGGTTTCTCGCGGAGATCAACGCGATTCATCCATTTCGCGAAGGCAACGGCCGCATCCAACTGGTCTTCCTGACGATGCTCACCCGCAATGCGGGGTACGAGCTCGACGAGAGCAAGCTGGAGCCGAAGCGGTTTCTGGACGCCATGATCCGGAGCTTCAGCGGCGACCTGGCGCCGTTGGGCGCCGAAATCAGGCGGATGATTTAGCGGCTTCACCCTCGTCGGATTTTTGCCAGAGCACCCGCTTCGTCGGACCCTCCCCGATGACGATCTGCCACTTCGTGAACCCCGCGCCAAGATCTCCGGCCGATGCCAGCTCGTCGTGAAGCGTAACGGCGGATGATCCGCCGAGGGAATGCTCGCTCTTTACCCGTATGGCAAGACGCGTACCGGTTCGGATAGCCGCGCCCAAGGGAGCCGAGGTTTGGCCCGGATCGAAGACACTGGTCTCGTCCACCTCTACACGGACACCCGGAATAATAAGGCCTCGCCAACTGTCGTTTGCCGTACTCGGAAAGTATCGGAAAGCAAACTCTCCTGAAAGAAAGACAGCCGCAGGCGCTTTGTCGACATGGCCGACCAGCATGGTCGCCTCGTATTTCGTTCGTGGCAGGATAAGGCTGAGAGGCGCGGCGCTCCCCAGCGTGCCGATCGTGAATTCATTCGGTGACAGCATATGCTTTCCCTTAATAGCGCGTCCCCTGAAGAGGGGCGATAAGGATCGCCCATAGCAGTTCGGCGGCCCCTTCTTGTGAAAGTTTCTGATCGCGATCCCGCCCAAACGACGCCATGCCCATACTTGTCAAGTAGAGCGTCTGATCGTCGGCCTCGACGTTCAGGGACTCATTCGAGCTATTGCTGCTGGTCGTCTCACCGTGAACGTAATTGATGCCTCGTCCCCACGTCTCCCCACCCAGATAGACGGTGCCCCGTGCCACATCCTTGCCGTCGCGGTAGATGGTGGCGAAGAACCTGTTCGCGTCAACCCGTCGGAAAACGCCCTCGAAACCGGCGTTTCGCTCGCCAAGCTCCTTAAGGGAGTTCTCGAAAAAACGGGCAATGTATTCGAACGTGTCGTGTTTGAACTGGTCCTTGTCCCTTTGAGTGAAGCTCTTCGCGAGCCGCAGATTGCTCGACCGCGGGCCGAGGGATTGAGGAGCTGGCGACGCCGCAGGCGTAGCAGCCGCAGCGGCCCGTGCAGGCGGAGCCGAGACCGTTCGGGTTACCCGCCCAGCTGCTTCGCGCACGGCCTTGGCGACTTGCAGGAAGGCCTCGTCGATATCGGGCCATTGTGTGATCGGTTTGCCGTCCCGAGGAACCGCATTCAGCTTTCCAAACGGCGCGTGGTGCCAGTCGCATGCCCGAAGAATGACGGGAATGACAATGGCTTCACCGCTGTGGTGGCGCTCCATCGCACGCTGCATTTCGATGTCGTAACAGTAATCCGAGGCTATGAAGTCGGCGCTGACGAGCAGCAGGATGATGTCGTCCGTATTGATGTGATCGTCAATCGCACGATGGATATCTTCGCCGGCGCCGATGCGGCGGTCGTGCCAGGTCTCAATCACGCCCTGTCGTTTGAGCATGGACAACTGCTTTTCGAGTTGATCCCTCAGCCCCTCATCTGCGTGCGAATATGAAAAAAAGACGGTCGGCATGTCTCCCCCTTTGCTGCGCGGACTATGGGACGCTTCGCATCTGCATGACAAGATCTCTGTTTGTGTTTTTCCCGCTCCCCGTTCGGTCGCTTCAACACGCATTTACAGCTGACGCCTCCGGTTTCGGAGGCTGTGACCGGTTTGCGTCAGCCGTGGATACGGCTGTCGTCTTGTTCATGCCCACCGCGCGTGTTCACGCGTGAGCGGTGTTCATGGCAGCCTCGATGCATGGCGGTTCCGCCCTTATGCATTTGGCTGCCTTGCGGTAGCGTTCACCGCCTGTGCGTTGAAATCCCGTTGATTTTCTAGGTTGCTATTCTCGCCATAGTTGAGCTGGGGCAAGAGTGTGACTAATAAGTTTGATCCGTTCGGTGATCTCGAACGCGATTTCTCAAGCGCGCTAAAATGGGGACAATGGGGTCTCAAGGCGGGACGACACCTGATGGCCCGCTCGGCGAGGAGTCGGGCCGAGAAACTCTACGGTCCCGAGGTCGCCGATGCCGTCGAAGCGGCAGTCCGTGCCGGCCGCGATCCACGACCCATTATCGAGCGGACCAAGCGTGATCTTGCCGACCGCCGGGAGCGCGAGCGCCAGCTTATAGATCCGCCGCCGCTTTACGGCTCGGCCAAATGGCCGTCTTCGTCGGATCTCCAGCCATACCTTCGGAACAGGGATGCATTTTGACAGTCCACGGTCCCTCCTGCTTGGAACGTTCAGCGACGACGCCGAGGCCACCCCAGCCGGCTTTGTCCATTGGGATGGTGACGGTCATCTCCTGACCATCGCCCCGACACGATCGGGAAAGGGCAAAACCACGATCATACCCAACCTGCTGCGCTATCAGGGCAGCTGCGTTGTGTTGGACCCCAAGGGAGAGCTGTTCGAGGCCACCTCGCAACGGCGGAGCAGGTTGGGGCCGGTGTACTGGATCGCTCCCCTGGACGAAGGTTCAGGCAAGCCCGTCCATCGCTTTGATCCCGTCAGTCGGGTGCGCCGGGAGGCAGATGCGCGCTCCATCGCGCAGCAAATGTTCCCGCGTGATCCGAAGTCGCCGTCGTTTTTTGCCGAAGACGCGGTCGGCTTCATGACGGCGGTCATCATGTTCGTACGCTACAAGGCGCCGCGGCACCGCCGGACACTGGCAACTGTCTGCCAAATGGCATCCCTGAAGGGTGCCAATCTTTCCCTGAAGGGTGCCAATCTTCTTAAAATCGCGAGGGAGATGGAAGCCTTTCCGCCATCTGCCGACGCGGCGCGCGCCATCCTTGAGAAGGATGCGCAGCGTGGACTGAAGGTCCTGCAGGAGACCCTGAGCAGCAAGCTGTATGAATGGAAGGCCTATGCTATCGGCGCTCATGCCAACAGCGCCCTTGTCGTGATCGGCCAGCCACTGATCGATTCCCTGAGTGAGGCCGAAGTGAATGCGATTATCGGCCACGAATTGGGGCATATCGCCAACAATGATATGCGCCGCATGGGATTGGCCCGATCATTCCAGAGCTCGCTGGTCTGGTATCTTGGCTTCTCCAATACCCTTCAGCGTTGGGGTCGTTGGACCCTAACCTGGCTGTCGGAACTCTTCGTGCTGCGCCTCTCGCGCAAACGCGAATACTGGGCCGACGCCATCGGCGCTACCCTTAGGAGTAAGGAACTCATGATCGCCGCACTGGAAAGACGGCATAACGGCCCGGAAATGAGCGCCTTCGAACGTCAACACGCTCGCCTCATGTTCCGTGGCCGAGCCTCCGGCTCGCTCTTTTCTACGCATCCGACGCTGGAGGAGCGACGGTCGGCTCTCGAAGCGGAGACCTATCTCAAACGCATTCCGCTGCTACCGAGGCGGGACGACGTGCCCTTAGGGCGAACGATGGTGCAGCCGAAGGCAGGCGACATTGCGTACGCTACGAAAGATATCCGGCTCTGAGCAAAGCTTCGTGGCTCTAACGCTTCCACCAATCAAGATAGTCTTCCGGTCCCGGTCTTCGCGGTGCATTTCCGTTAGCATCCGCTCTTCACCTTCATAATGGTGGTGACGATCGCCCTGATCCTGCTCCTGAGGTGTGTCCGGTGCATCAAGGATCGGCCGCAGCCAGTCGAGATGATCCTCCCGAGCCGATGGCACGTCCGTCTGCCAGGCCTGCACGGCTTGGCGCTCTGCATCACGCTCGTCTTGCTCCCGAATACGGTTCTCAAGGTCTGCGATCTGCGCTTCCAGCTTGCCGAGGTCGTACATAAACCCGGACTGGCGATTTTGCCTCTCGCGCAGGAAGGACATGGCTTGGCCGGTGTCGGTTGTGCCGGCTGCGACGGTATGGACCGTTCGCTCGATTTCATAATCGAGGTCTTTGATGGCTTCCTCCAGGGACAGCGCTCGATCGTAAAGGAGCGCAAACTTTTCCTTGTCATCCATGGCGGACTCCGGCGTAGCCACTCTCAGTGGGCGTGGTGATATGCGGGCAGGTGCTCCGGTTGGTCCTGGAGCTCGGCAACGAGATAGGCGCGCAAGCGCTCCCCTGAATTCACCAGGTCCTGGGCACGGGCATGAAAGTGAAATGCGCTCTGCCGCAATTCCTCACGGATACCGGGCATGGTTTCGGCCTGAGCCTTGCGCTGGCGAACAAGATCCGTTTCAAGCCAGACCAGTTCCTCGCGTGTGGCGGCGCGTTGCTCTTCCGTCAGTTCGCGGATTCCGAATACAGAGCCTGTGTAAACCTTTGTCATGGAAGCATGATGGGACGGGGGAGACGATCCTGCAAGTGCTACTTGCGGCTGCGCTCGGGCTCGTGCCAGACGCCGTCCTCCGCAGGTGACGCGGGCTGGCGCTGATCAAGCTCCAGCCAGTCGAGGTGATTTTCCCAGCGTTCGAGAACCTTCAGATCAGCCGCATCGTCCGGCATCGCCGACGCGCCTAGCCAGTCGAGCATATGTTCCGGCGCCAGGCGGTAGGCGGCCGCCTCATCTTCACTCATCTCCCGAGTGTTTTGGCGCTCGACCGTCGCACGCGCGAGCTCAGGGTTGCCGTCCTGACTGCCTTGAACGACTTGCACATGGCGATGCATTTCATCCTGCATCCGTGCTTCCGCTACTTCCAATTCGCGCGGATGAATCGGAGAACCATCAGGATCAGGATCAGGATCAGGAACGGGCAGGTCACTGTCAGAGTCTCCGGGTCTCATCTGCTCTCTCTCCTTGCGTGCGCGGACACGACGCATCCGCCGTTCCTCCGGGTTCGGTCCGCGATGCCGACTCGGCGTCCGATCCAAATTGCGTTTGGCATAGCTGCGACTCGATGCTGACGGAAACCCCCGCCTTTCTCAGCGCCTCGTTGGCACACGCTCCCAAAGACTCCGCGCATCCGCCACGAACTGACGCCCATCCGCACTGCGGATCTTCGGCCCAAATCCATCAGCCGTGATCACACGCGTCGTCATGAGAAGGTGAACATGCGGATTATGCCGGGTGCCGTCCTCGTGAATTGCCAGATCGACAGCAAACTCTTGAGCTGCATAGGCATCGGCCATGATGCGAGCGACAGTCAACCATGCGGAAGGTGGCAATTCGACCGGGAGCGCGAACTTCACCTCTTTGGCTAGACGCGCGTCCTTGCGTATTTCGGCGGTCTCGACCGCGTTCCAGAGCTGCGCGCGATCGGCCATCCAGCGCGGCGCATTTTCGGGAAGCCGGATTTCGTTGGCGACAACGTCACGCCTCCCGCCGAATTCCGAACGGCGTTCTTCGGCTTCGTTCGGCAGCGTCTCTCCCGCCCGGTAGGCTGCCGCCGCGACGATCGAGCGTCCATCGCCCCGGCTGATGTTCTTCACATTCAGGTGGTAGATAGCCACCAGCCACTCCTCGGCACGGACGGGGTCCAGGGGTTTCCCCTGGCGCACTTGCCGGCTTTCTCCGGACGCTGTGCGGACGGTTAGAAAGCCGTGCAACGCATCGCCTCTCTAGCCAATGCGTACACATTGGGCGATGCGTAGGTGCGCTGTACGCATTCATACACTCTGGCGTTGACTCTTTTCAAGATGACTACACCCACAGGCGTCACAGCGCGCTACAGGCTTTGTCACCTAACCGCGTGAATATGGTTGAGAATACTGGCTCTCTTTGCTAGCAGAGGGAAACCACGCGGACGTGGTGGAATTGGTAGACACAAGGGACTTAGACGCAATTTGAGTGCACCGGCGGAAACGCTGGCTGTAGAACTGCTCAAAGTCGGGGAAACCTGTCAGATGGCGATCCCGAGCCAAGCCTCGTCAGGGGAAGGTGTAGAGACTAGACGGGCAGCACCTAAGGCGAAAGCTAAGGTGAAGGTATAGTCCAGACCACAAACGCCGGAAGGCGGCGGCGAAAGCCGTAGCTGGTAAGAAAATCCCTCGCCCTTGGCTGTGCGGGTTCGAGTCCCGCCGTCCGCACCACTATCAAAAGGGATGCTTAGAAGGCCTATTCGGGGCACAGGTGATTGTGCTGCGGCTACGCTTGACCGTAGGGAGGGTCTACCATGGCACCGTCGAACTTATCCGCAAGGCCCCAGAAACGGGAGCATGCGGTGGCGTAGCGGACGACATCGTCAGGCTCCAATAGCAGCTTCTCACTTTCATCCCCGTTCGGGGGAAGGAGGTCTACGTAGCGTGACTGCTCGTAAATCCAGAGCTCGGGTGACTGTTCGCGCAAATCAGCCACTGACGGCCCGTCGCCGTGACGGAACACGTTCCCCACCAGAAACATTTCAACCAGGGTCCGGCCAACGCGTCTGTGTCAAGATCCACGTCAAATCCTCGGGCACAATCTGTGACGAGGCTCCGGAATTTCTCCTTACTCGCCTTCTCGCGCAGCGGGGCGCTGCTACTTCTCGCCCATATCCGTAATTGCCGCTCGAACAGTCCAGCCAACACCAGCGTGTAGGCCTTCGCGCCCTCGCTGGCGGTGTAGTTGTCGACCTGAGCCTCGGCTTTCATCAGGAGGTCATTCATCGATGAAGCTTCCTCAGCGCACAGTTCGGTAGGGACTGGGAGCGCGTGCAGCCCAGGCAGGATCACGCGCTGAAAGAGACGGTCGATGTTGGCTTGGAAAATCCGCGGAAGGTAGTCGGGCGTTGTCATCACTTCCCCTCAGACTAACTCGCTTGACTGCCGGTGCGCATTCCGCTTGGCGTGTTCGATAATCTGCTTCTTGGATTTGGCTTTGCGTCTCACATTCACCGCCGCAGCACTGATGCTGGTCGAGATATGCGACGCATAGTACTTCTCGATCATCTCCACGCTCGTCCGGCAATTCTTGGCGATCTGGTAGATATCCGCGCCTTCCATGAGCCGGAGGCATATGTAGGTGTGGCGTAGGCTATAAGCCGTACGGCGACTGCCCTCTCGATCAAATTTCAGACCTTCTTCCTCCAAAATCTTGTTGAACATCATCATGTGATTGTCAGCGAAAATCGGGTCATCCGGCTTCGGCTCATTCCGCTTGAGAAGCCGCTCGAAGGGAAAAACGGCGTTGGTCGTGCTCTTGCAATAACCCACACCACGTTTGCCGCGCACCTGGATGAGGAGGATGGTTTCACCCGTTTCCTCATCCTCGACGATTTCGACGTCCCGATACTGGAGCCGTTTAGCTTCATCGGGACGTAGGCCAGTGTTGGTCATAAAGAGAACGTAGTCGTGCAGCTGTTCAGAATGCCAGGCGAACCGCTTGGTATTCCTCTAAATACCGTTTGGCCGCCTCCTTGAAGGTCTTCTCGTCCTTCAGTCCGCCGCCTTTCTCCTTTGCCTTCATCCGGGAAAACCAGTCCTCCGCGAATTCCTTCGCGAGGGCGAGACTTTCCTCGCCCGTGCTCGTCCGCCAATTCTTGCCGTTGATACGGGTCGAGCACTGCCACTTTTTACTGTTCTCGCGGCGATAGACGAGGACCTTGCCTCCCAAAATCTCATGACTGGCCATTCTTTTAAACCCACCCTTGCGTTCCGAAAGCGGCGCCAGACTGTGTATGAGATGTGTACGCCGAAATGGCGGAGAAATTACGGCATTAAAAAAGTAACTATTTGTTTTCACATCAGAAAAATTCTAGAAAGCTACCGTACAGCCTAAGCCAGAGGGATTTAAAGCCTACAACCGGGTAACTCAGTGAGCCCAAATGCGCTCGTGGCCGGACTCAGCGGTTTTTGGGGACGTCTGTGATCTGTGGTGTGTAGACCGCTGTGTCGGTGTTATTCTCCGACCAAGCCCCGCCGATTGCCAAGTAGGCGAGAATGACGGCCATGGAGAGTAAGATGACGCCGATCGGGAAAGCCGTTGAGGCGTTCCGTTCTGGCGGGTCATGATAATCCCGGAGATTCATTTTCGCACTCCCGTGAGATGTTGAGGAGAGCGAGCGGTTCGGCGACCTACCTACCACCAATAATATCCGAAGACCGGTCGAGCATGGCGCTTACACTTGATCTCTTCCTTATACTCGTCATCGTCCCACTTGCGCTCGATCTTGCAGCGGCCGCGACGGTATTCTTCTTTGTAGGCTCTGCGCTCGTATCGGGGTTCATCATAGTAGTAGCGGTAAGAATGCCAGCGCCCATGGCCGCTTTCGTCCTTCCAAGGATCGGCCACTGCATTCCCGGCGAGAACCGCGATCCGCGTCGGCTTCCCGATCTGGAACCGCAATCTTCATCGGCGCAGGGCGCCGCCGTGGTCGGTGTCTTCGCATCTTCTCCGAGGGATCGATGAACAGCACCAACACAACCGCTGCCGCCACAAGTATGTATCCCGGAATGCCTGTCTTTGCGCTCGCGAAAGCGGCAATCAACATGGCGGCTGCTATGTAGATTGCCGTTGACCCGGGACCGGATGTGACGCCCCAAACGAGATCGGAAATTCGATTTTTCCATCTACTTTCCAACATCGCCATAACCAATAACCCCGATAGAACTGGCTTGGACTGGTGAGAAGCAACAGTCCGTCCGTGTTTTCGATTACCTCCGATTGTGTGTCGGAAAAGCTATTTTGCAACCGGCTTCAGACCTTTGGCACCGGGCGCGGGACTAAGGTCCTAACGCCCAATAAGGCTCTGCGGGTGGAACTACCCTCAATCGACGGTTGCTTGCCAATGGCGCTGCCGTCACGGGAAGATGCCTATGCTTCACCCTCCAAGATAGGAGTTGGTGCGATGAGCCCTTCCCGCGACGATTGGTCCAAAATAGTCTCCCGGGGACTCTAGAGCGTCGCGTCAAGAGGTGGGGGCGAGACCATTAGAGCAGAGATCGGCCCAGATCGTGGCGCGAAATCATGGCTTTAGCACTCCATGTGGTGGAGTGCTAAAAAATTTCGTCGCCCTCTTGAAACTCGAAAAGCCAGAAACCAGATCGATTGGCGCGATGCCAAAACATCGTGCGTCCCGCGTCGGATTCGCATCGGATGCGGCGCCGAGGATCCTCTAAAAATGTGTTTGTCAACGAGGAGAGCAACATGACGTTCCGTCCCTTACATGACCGCATCCTGGTGCGCCGCATTGAAGCCGAGGAAAAGACGGCCGGGGGCATCATCATACCCGACACGGCGAAGGAAAAGCCGCAGGAAGGCGAGGTCATCGCCGTTGGCCCGGGGGCGCGCGATGACAGCGGCAAGCTCGTCGAGCTCGACGTCAAAGCCGGCGACCGCATTCTGTTCGGCAAATGGGCCGGCACAGAAATCAAGCTCAATGGTGAGGAGCTTCTGATCATGAAGGAATCCGATGTGATGGGCGTGATCGAGATCGACGCCGCAGCGAGAAACGCAGCCTAGTGCCGATCCGGACCCATGCCAGACAAGAAATGCTGACCCAGGAAGGAGTACAATAATGGCTGCCAAGGAAGTGAGATTCCATACCGAAGCCCGCGAGAAGATGCTGCGCGGCGTCGACATTCTCGCCAATGCGGTGAAGGTGACGTTGGGCCCAAAGGGTCGCAACGTGGTACTCGATAAGTCGTTCGGCGCTCCGCGGATCACGAAGGACGGCGTCACTGTCGCCAAGGAGATCGAGCTCGAGGACAAGTTCGAGAACATGGGCGCCCAGATGGTGCGCGAAGTGGCGTCGAAGACCAGTGATATCGCCGGTGACGGCACCACCACGGCAACGGTTCTCGCGCAGGCGATCGTCAGAGAAGGAGCGAAAGCGGTCGCCTCCGGCATGAACCCAATGGACCTCAAGCGTGGCGTCGACAAGGCGGTGGATGCTGTGGTCGAGGAGCTGCGGAGGAACGCCCGCAAAGTCACCAGAAACGATGAGATCGCCCAAGTAGGCACCATCTCGGCCAATGGTGACACGGAGGTCGGCCGCTTCCTGGCAGAGGCGATGGAAAGGGTCGGCAATGAAGGCGTGATCACGGTCGAGGAAGCTAAGACCGCGGTCACGGAGCTCGAGGTCGTGGAAGGCATGCAGTTCGACCGCGGTTACCTCTCCCCTTATTTCGTGACCAATCCCGACAAGATGCGCGTCGAACTGGAGGAGCCCTATGTGCTCATCCACGAGAAGAAGCTGTCCAATCTGCAGGCGCTGCTTCCAGTTCTCGAATTGGTTGTTCAATCCGGCAAACCGCTGCTGATTATCGCCGAGGACGTCGAGGGTGAAGCGCTCGCCACCCTCGTCGTCAACAAGCTGCGTGGCGGCCTGAAGGTGGCTGCCGTCAAAGCTCCTGGTTTTGGCGACCGCCGTAAGGCCATGCTCGAAGACATCGCCATCCTGACGGGAGGCACAGCAATCTCCGAGGACCTCGGAATCAAGCTTGAGAACGTCACGCTCGAGATGCTCGGCCGGGCCAAGAAGGTGGTTGTCGAAAAGGAAAATACGACGATTGTCGACGGCGCTGGTTCGAAGACGGAAATTCAGGGCCGCGTCGCCCAGATCAAGGCGCAAATCGAGGAGACCACCTCGGACTATGATCGCGAGAAGCTGCAGGAGCGTCTCGCCAAGCTCGCCGGCGGTGTTGCGGTGATCCGCGTCGGTGGCTCGACCGAGGTCGAAGTCAAGGAACGCAAGGACCGCGTCGATGACGCGATGCATGCAACGCGGGCGGCCGTCGAGGAGGGCGTGCTGCCTGGCGGTGGCGTCGCTTTCCTGCGAGCCGTCAAGGCTCTGGACAGCGTTGAGACCGAGAACCCCGACCAGAGGCACGGCATCGAGATCGTCCGCCGCGCGATCGAAGCGCCAGTGCGCCAGATCGCCGAGAACGCGGGTGCCGAAGGCTCGATCATCGTCGGTAAGCTGCGCGAGAAGTCCGAATTTGGCTATGGCTGGAACGCCCAGACGAACGAGTTCGGTGACCTTTATGAGCAGGGCGTGATCGACCCGGTCAAGGTCGTCCGCACCGCGCTGCAGGACGCCGCCTCGATCGCCGGACTGCTGATAACCACCGAGGCAATGGTCGCCGAGAAGCCGAAGAAGGAAGCGCCGGTTCCACCGATGCCGTCTGGAGGCATGGACTTCTGACCGAAGCAACCGGGGTCCGCGCCGACGGCGCGGACCCGCCTGGTAGAGTTGTGAACTGATGCCTCGCCCCTTGCTGGGAAGGCATTCGACATCGATTTGGAGCAGGTTGGCAGGTGCCCGAGACGTGGCTTCGACGAGCCTGAGGCCGCCAGTCCGCTCCGAAGGAGGATCTGAAGAAATCGGGGCCAAAAATGACCACGCGTCGTCGAAATATGTTGGCGTATTCGCGCACTCGTCCATTCCGGGCTAACCCGGGTCAGTAACCGAGTTCGAGGTCGATCCTGTTGGACAAAGGCTGGCCTCTTGCGACTTGACCGCAGAGATTGGCGACCTAGTCGATCCCAGAATCCACCGAGAAACTCGCGACATGAGGTGTGATGGTCACCTTGAGATAATTCCACAGCGGCGACGAGGCCTCCAGCGGTTCACGCTGGAACACGTCCGTAATCGCCGGCGTCGACGCGAAGGCGGCTCTTTGCCTCCGTCGCCGTGGCGAATGCGGTAGCTTTGACAACGTTGGTTGGATCGCGCTGACGACCCGAAAAGATCAATTCGCCGCCATCCGTCCGGTCGCGAACCCCTATTCCGAGCCGTTTTTTACCGAGGTCGACGTACCTTCCCACTGAGCGCAGATAGGCCACAATCTCCAACTTGAGGAAATCACGATCGCCGTAGACATCCTCGATATCGCCAAGCCTGTGTTTTATTTTCTCATAGGCAGCCGGCGAGAGGTCCGCGTCTCCAATAACGTATTTGTCGTGCCCGACCGCGCGGATATCACAGCCAGTTTCAAGGATTTCATCGACGAAGGCGGGAATTTCGCTCGCCTTCATCAACCTTCGTTTAGTACTCTGCGCCATTGAAGAAGCGCTACCTCCGTAAATTGCAAAAGTGCAAACCCCGATCGCCCCGTTTCGTTCCCGGACGCTGCCCCTTTTCGCCGACCTCCTTGCGACGGCCGCATGAACACGGTGGACCAGCATCACCGAAGCTGGCATCCGCTCGGTAGCGCGTGGCTATGGTGGTTCGCGGATATCGACCCAGACAGGGGGCACTTTCCTCGAACTGACAAATCCAAGAATGGCTTCCCCTACGGACCTGCCTTCCGAGCCGATTGCGACGACATCGGCTTCGAGACTCAGCTGGGCGAGAAACTCGCTCGCCGTGTGCCGCCAGCTGCCCTCCGGCTTATAAGGTGGTCAGCTACTACCAGCCAACGTCTCGCCGCGATCACGGCGTCGCGCGCATGGGCATGCGGCTTCGAGCCAATCACAATGTGCTTGAGCAGACTGCCAGAGTACCTGGCTTCGCCAGCTTCCATTTGCAATGGACTCTGCAGGCATTGAGCCGAACCGCTTCGTCGACGAAGCTGATGAGCCTATTCAACGCCGTTTGAGCGAAGGAGTAGATTCGTGGGGTATTCGATTGCCTTCATTGGTCCCGGACTTGGCGGAATGCTGAGCCACGGGGTCAACCAGTCGGCCGCGTTGCTATTTGGCTTCGGATTCCCTACGGAACGCTGAATGTGAATATCGTCGGTTCAGTGGTCATGGGAGTCTTGGCCGAATATTTCGCATTCCACGGCGGCTTCGCGCAGGACACTCGATTATTTCTCCCGACTGGTATCTCGGGGGCTTCACCACCTTCTCTACCTTTCCCCTCGACACAGTCAGCCTCTGGCAGCGGGGCCAGTGGTCGGCCGCGGCCGCCTATGTTGTGTTCGTGAAGGCGGCAGCTCGCTCAACGGGATGGCCGCAGCTTGCGTCTCACGCACTCCCCTCCGTCTCGCTACCCTCGTCCAACTCATGGAAAGGCAGAAAGCCGTACTGCTCCAGCCATTCGCGAATGATGAGGCGGATTAGCTCTTGTCGCTTCATCTCAAGTTCTTCACCGGCGCGAGCGAGCGCCATCTCAACGTCGTCGTCGAAGGTCATCGGAGCTTGACTCTCAGCGTGTTAGTGGCCGTTCCCGTGGGCCACTACTCGAGATGACACCCTTGCTTACGAGCCACGCCTCGAAGCTTCCCGGGCACCCCTCGTGAGTCCACATCCCGCGATACGAGAAACCAAGACTATGGAGGCCGAGCCCAATGGCGTTGAAGCCTTCCTCGGTAACGGACGCGGTTCCATTTGGTGTTTGGACGCTTCCGGGATACTTCTTCTTCGCCCTTCTGATTTTCATTGCCTGCCTCCTACGCACTACAACCGAGAGGTCTTAGGGTCGCACAGCGCAAGTTGCAGTCAAGAATTAGGGGCGCCGCCCGAATGGGCTACGGACGCCGTCTGCTTGGAGGTCGATCATTCCTTCCCTGCTTTCTCCACATACTGTAACCGCTGGAGGAGAACCCTTATTTTCTTGGGCAGTTTTGGCAGGACTTTGGATAATACTGGAAGGGATCGGAGGAAATCGACATTGTAATCAGTTGCCATTTCCCGCCGGATTCGCAGGTCCCTGTAGGGCTTCTTCATGTCGCCGCTCCTAGTGAGAAAACACCGCGGCTGAGAGAATGTTCCGCATTTGCGATCGCGCCACTCGCAGGGCGGGGTGAACTGCTCAAACAGATTGAGCCTTCTAAGCCAGCCCCGAGCGAAGCCGCTGCGGAATGCGCCATCACGCGGGCGATCAATCAAAGTCCAGCGTCTTTCAGGCTGACCTGATCGCCGGGCTCGACTAGCTTGGACCTTGCGGCGACGGAAACGGTTCCGGGTCCGCGCAGCCCCCGCCGTCGCTGCGGCCTGCGGCGGTCACTGTCACCGCCGCTGCGGTCACGATTGTCGTCGCCGCGGCGGATGACGCGATTCGGATTTAGGTCCCTGGAGCCCGCGAGACTAAACGATGACTTGCTCGCCCAACTCGACGACTCGGTTTGCGGGGAGATGGAAGTAGTCGGTTGGATCGATCGCCGAGTCCGCCATCGCGATGAATAGCTTGTCCTGCCAGTGCGGCATGCCCGACAGCGGGTCTGCGACCAGCTTGCGGCGGCCGAGATAGAACGACGTCGTCATAATTTCGAACTTGAAGCCCTCCTTGCGACAACGAGCGAGCGCCCGCGAGACGTTCTGGTCGTCCATGAAGCCGAAGCGCAGTTCAAGTTTGCTGAACCGGTCGGAGAGTTTTGTCAGCGTGTAGCGGTCCTGCTCCTGGACAAAAGGTATCCTGGCGGTCTTGATCGTCAGGATGACGTTGTGCTCGTGCAATACGTGATTGTGCTTGATGTTGTGCAACAGAACGGCCGGGGTCATATCGGGAAGATTGCGGTTCCCGGTACCACGACGGGAGCGTGTTCGGACTTTCGCTCGACCGCGGCAATGAACGTGTCGAGCGGAACATCCTGGCGGGCCGTCTTTTCACGCAGGATCCGAACGCCTTTGCGCCAGGTCCACATCAGCGTCATCACAAGGCCGGCGAAGAGGATGGGCACGTAGCCGCCGTCATGGATCTTGAAGAGGTTGGCACCGAGAAAGGTAAGCTCCAGCAGGAACAGGGGCAGCAGGACCGCAGTCGCGATCCATATGGGCCAGTTCCACTGATGGCGGACGAATTCGAAGGCGAGAATGGTCGTCACGACCATGGCGCCAGTGACCGAGACACCATAGGCGGTAGCAAGAGACTCGGAACTGCCGAACACGAACATGAGAGCGAGCACGCCGATCAACAGCGCGGTGTTGACCAAAGGCAGGTAAATCTGTCCCGTCTGCGTTTCCGAAGTGTAGCAGATCTCAAACCTCGGCAGGAATCCGAGGTGAATCGCTTGCCGCACCAGTGAAAACGCTCCGGTGATCACTGCCTGGCTGGCGATGATAGTTGCTGCGGTTGCCAGAATCACGATCGGCAACAGAGCCCAGCTTGGAAACATCAGAAAAAATGGATCAGAGATCGCTTCGGGATGCGACAGCACCAGGGCGCCTTGTCCGACATAATTCAAGGCCAGTGCCGGAAACACGATCGCAAACCAAGCCGCCTGGATTGGCTGGCGACCGAAGTGTCCAAGATCGGCATAGAGCGCCTCGGCTCCTGTCACCGTTAGGAAGACGGCGCCGAGGACGATGAAGCCGACGAGACCGCCGTTCCATAGAAAGGTCACAGCGTGAACGGGATTGACGGCCGCCAGAATCCCTAAATCGTCGCCGATGTGGGCAATGCCGGCCGCCCCCATGGCGAGAAACCAAACGAGCGTGATCGGTCCGAACAGGTTCGACACGGCTCCCGTGCCGCGGGACTGGATGGCAAACAACAGCACTATGATCGCCACAGCGAGCGGTAGCACGTAATCCTGAAACGCTGGCGTGACGAGCTTGAGCCCCTCCACCGCCGAAAGGACGGAAAGCGCCGGCGTGATCATCGCATCGCCGATAAAGAGGGCGGCACCCAAGATTCCAGCCATAAGCATGATCGTCGTCTGGCGGGGTGCCTTCTTCATCAACAGGGCCAGCAGCGCCAGCATCCCACCCTCACCGTCGTTGTCGGCGCGCAGCAGAAACAGCACGTATTTGCAGGTCACGATGATCGTCAGCGCCCAGAGCATCAGCGAAATGAGGCCGATGACCTCGCCGCGCTCGACCCCTCCTGCGGCAAAGGGACGGAGTGCCTCGCGGAAGGCATACAGTGGGCTCGTCCCAATATCGCCGTAGACGACGCCAACCGAGCCAAGGGTGAGCACCAAAAATTGGCGCAGGTTGTTTGCCTGCGCGGGCGTATGGTTCATGGACGCTGTCATCGGCTCTCCGAAAATGCCTCGCTCTGCGATTATCCGCAAAGCCCGATTGCGAGGCGGTCAGGATCTTGTGCCAGCATCGCTGTACCGAATGGGCCTTATATGCGTTTGCAGACGGCTTTGCGTCTACCTTACGTCCGTACGAGGTCTGGATTCGATTGGGGATTTCGGTTGCGCGCGTAAAGATTTCATAAAGAGCGAGCCCTTTCCTTCCAGAAACACGAGCTCAGAAAGGGCCGATAAGGATGGTACCGTCACGCGCTAACCCGACGCGGCGGGCGGTGCTCGTCCAGTCCCTGCAGCCCTATCTCATGACGGCTCGACGTCCTCGCCGGGCGGGCGCCCCTCGAGGCCGCCACGCGCGACCGTTGGTCGTCCTGGCGGCCGCAACAGGTCACCGTTGATGGGAAGGCAAGATGCTGACGATACCCGCTCAAATCGACTTGAGCTTGACCCGCTGATCTAGCTTCTCTGCCTCTTGCTTGCGTTCGCTGTATCGGTCGACGAGATAGGCCGACGCGTCGCGAGTGAGCAGCGTGAACTTCACGAGTTCCTCGCAGACATCGACCACCCGGTCGTAATAGGGCGACGGCTTCATGCGTCCGTTCGCATCGAACTCCTGGTACGCCTTGGCGACCGAGGACTGGTTCGGAATCGTGATCATGCGCATCCAGCGGCCGAGCAGGCGGAGCGTGTTGACCGCGTTGAAGGATTGCGACCCGCCCGACACCTGCATGACGGCGAGAGTCTTGCCCTGCGTTGGGCGGATCGACCCGATTGACAGCGGTACCCAGTCGATCTGCGCCTTCATGATGCCGGTGATCGCTCCATGCCGCTCCGGGCTCACCCAGACCTGGCCTTCGGACCACTCGGAGAGTTCCCGGAGTTCCTGCACCTTCGGGTGGCTGGCGGGCGCATCGTCCGGAAGCGGCAGCCCCGAAGGATTAAAGAAGCGAACCTCGGCCCCGAAGTGCTCCAGCAGCCGGCCGGCCTCTTCGGCAAGCAGCCGGGAATAGGAGACCTGCCGCAGCGATCCGTAGAGAATGAGAATGCGCGGCGGATGGGTCGAGAACGGCGGCCGAAGCGCCTCGGTATCAGGCTTGCGGAGGTGGCGCGGATCGGCGGCTGGCAGATCAGACAAGACGGCGACCCTTCTCGTCCAGAACTGCTTCCCCGTCTTCCTTGACGAAAGGCCCCTTGAAGGCATCGGCGGGGAGGATGTCGAGAACGGCCTCGGATGGCCGCGCCAAGCGTGTGCCGATCGAGGTGATCACGAACGGCCTATTGATGAGGATCGGATGCTCGAGCATTGCTCTCAGAAGCTGGTCGTCGGACATTGCCGGATCGTCGAGACCGAGCTCCGCATAGGGCGTTCCTTTTTCACGGATTGCCTCGCGAACCGAGAGGCCGGCGTCGCGGATCATTTGGGGAAGCTCCTCCCGGCTTGGCGGCGTCTTGAGATATTCAATCACCGTCGGTTCGATGCCGGCGTGGCGGATCAGCGCCAATGTATTGCGCGAAGTGCCGCACGAGGGATTGTGATAGATGGTAACGTCCATGGTCATTCGATTTCCTTGACGCTTAATCGCGAAGCTGAGGTGTTTCGTTCGGCGAGCATCCAGCCAACGACGGCAGTGGCGATGAGCGCCCCGGTGACCTCCGCGACGATGAATGCCGGCACATCCGTCGGGCGGATGCCCGCGAAGGTGTTGGAGAAGGCACGGGCGACGGCGACGGCAGGATTCGCGAACGACGTCGAGGCCGTGAACCAATAAGCGGCCGTGATGTAGAGGCCGACGAGCCATGGAATTGCCTCGCCGCGGAAGCGCAATCCGGCAAGGATCGTGAGGACGAGCCCGAAGGTGGCGACCGCCTCGGCGACCCACTGACCCGTGCCCGTCCGGACCGTTTCGGAGACCTGGAACAGCGGCAGGTCGAACATCGCATGTGCGATCAGCGTTCCGGCGATGCCGCCCGCGACCTGCGCAAGGACATAGAGCGCTGCCGCGAATGCTTCGATCTCTCGTCGGGCCGCGAACACCATGGTGACCGCAGGATTGAAGTGCGCGCCGGATATCGGCCCGAGAATGCTGATCAGGACGACGAGGATCGCCCCTGTCGGTATCGTGTTGCCGAGCAGCGAGACCGCTACGTCGTCGGAGAGGCGGTCAGCCATGATCCCGGAACCGACGACGGTGGCAACCAGGATGGCGGTGCCCATCGCCTCCGCGGCGAGGCGGCGCGTTAAGTCGAAGGCCATGCTTCAGCCCGCTTGGTCTTGGGTGTTCTGCGACGTGCCACTGTCCATGTGGCGGATATCGAGTGGAGCGCCGTTGTCATGCGAAGTCGGATCCGATCGACGTGGTCCCTTCCATCCGACCGATCTCGTGGAGCTTCGACGTCAGGCTCATCCGCTCGAGGCTCTCGACAGGCAGGGCCGCAAAGGCTGCGATGCGGAGCTTCATGTAGCGGAGCGTCGTTGCGAAGGCGACCCGCTTCTCGGCGTCCGTCCCCTCGACGGCGGCCGGGTCCTCGACGCCCCAGTGCGCCGTCATCGGGTGGCCGGGCCATACCGGGCAGGCTTCACCGGCTGCGCTGTCGCAGACGGTGAAGATGAAATCCATCTCGGGCGCATCGCGGCCTGCGAACTCCTCCCAGCTCTTCGAGCGCAGATCCTCGACCGGGTAGTGATGGCCGGCGAGGGTCTCGATCGCGAGGGGGTTCACCTCCCCCTTTGGCTGACTTCCGGCGGAATAGGCGTTGAACTTGCCGCCGCCATCCTTTCTCAGGACGCTCTCGGCAATGATCGAGCGGGCCGAGTTTCCCGTACACAGGAACATCACGTTAAATTTTCTGGTCACCGAGAGACCTCCTCCTTTGCACAACAGGGTTCGAGCTCCTCGATCAGCGGCGCACAGAGGCTGGCGTTCCCGCCGCAGCAATCCTTGAGGAGAAACAGGGTCAGCTCCCGCAAGCGCGGCATTTCCGCTCGATAGACGATGAGGCGGCTGCGCCGTTCGGACGAAACCAGGCGAGCGCGGGCAAGAATGTTCAGATGCGTCGACATCGTGTTGTGGGGTATCGCCAGCGCGCGGGCGATGTCGCCTGCCGGCAGCCCCTCGGGCTCATGCCGGACAAGCAACCGGAAGGTTTCCAGGCGGGTCGACTGGGCGAGTGCCGCGAGGGCCAGGATGGCTTCTTCTTGTTCCATATGTCGAGAATACCGGAAATATAGACATAGTCAATCCGCGCTGGCTCCCCCCGCTAGAGGTCCCTCGAAACACACCTCCTATGGGTGTATAGTTGCATTACGATCAAATCTCGCGTTGTATCGTGGGAAGTGGATTTCCTATCTGCCCTTTCAATTGGGCGCATGCCCTGTGGGAGGAAGCACCTATGATGAAGCCCGCCGCCGTGACTGGGTCGCTCATTCTCGCCGGAGGGAGTTATCGGGATGCATCGAGAGTCGCCCGCAAACTCCGCGAAAATGGGTATTCGTGCGTTTGCTCTCCAGACTACCGGACGTTCGAGCAACATACGCGATGGCTAAAGCCGGACCTCCTATTGCTGGACATCGGCATCTACGAGGAGTTCTTTGGTGATGCAAAGCGTCGTGAACAGGTCCAATCTATTCCGGCAATTCATCTCGTCTCGACAGCCGCTGACAGAACACGCGCGTTTGCTGCGGGCGCGGTGGACTACATTATCAAACCAGTGCTGACCGAAGAGTTGCTGTTGCGGGTGAGAGCCCAAATCGAGCTGCTGCAGACGCAGAAACAGCTTGCTCAGCGGAATATGCAGTTCGCCACGACACTGGAAAACATCGGCCAGGGTGTCTGCTTCTTCGATTCGGACCAGCGGCTCATACTATCCAATCGGCGTTATGCGGAAGTATATGGGCTGCCTCCGGAGTTGGTCCGGCCCGGCATGACTTTAAGTGAGATTACCCAGCTGCGTTATTCCGTCGGCGCTTGTCCAGTCGTGGCGCACGATGAATATCTGGCCTGGTGCGACTCGATCAACTCCAAGTCTTCGCCGCAAGACTGGACGATGGAGCTGAAGTCGGGCAAGGTCGTTCGCGTGCACCACGAGAGAACAGCCAATGGCGGATGGGTTTCGACGCACGAGGACGTCACCGAGCACCGAAACGCCGAACGGCAAATAGCCCATCTCGCATTGCATGATCCACTCACCGATCTACCCAACCGCGCCGCACTGAAGCAGAAACTCGAGGCACTGCTCGAGCAGCACCGCACGCAAGGATCACAGTTTGCGGTGCTGTGCCTCGACCTGGACCGGTTCAAGGAGGTCAACGATCTCTTCGGTCATAGTGTTGGGGATATGGTTCTGGGCCTGGCCGCCAAACGTCTGTGCGCGGCTGCGGTGGGTGCATTCGTCGCCCGCCTCGGCGGTGACGAGTTCATGGTTTTGGCAGAAGCCGATGCCAGCTCTGCGGCGCAGCTCGCCGACCTGACTATCACCGTTTTAAGTGAGGACGCAGAGATCGACGGCACCCGGATCCGAATGGGTACGAGCATCGGCGTAGCAATCTTTCCCGCGGACGGGGACAATGCCGCTGAACTTACCAGCAATGCCGATGCGGCTCTCTATCGCGCCAAGGCCGACGGGCGTGGTACGGCTCGGTTTTTCGAACCTCAAATGGATAAGTGGTTGCGGGAGCGGCGAGCGTTACAACGTGATTTGCAAGCTGCGATCTCCGAACAGCAGCTGTCTATTGTCTATCAGCCACAGGCTAATATCGGTGGGGATGTCACTGGCTTTGAGGCCTTGCTGCGGTGGAACCACCCGACGCGCGGCAATGTCCCTCCGACCGTATTTATTCCGATTGCCGAGGAGAGCAGTCTGATAATCGAGATCGGAGAGTGGGTATTGCGGGAGGCTTGTCGGGAGGCAGCCTCTTGGTCGCGGAAACTGTCAGTAGCCGTAAACCTCTCTCCCGTGCAATTCAAGCATGGGGATCTTTCCGGGCTCGTCAAGTCAGCCCTGATCGAAACGGGACTGGAGCCTGCACGCCTAGAGCTCGAAATCACGGAAGGCGTTTTGATCGATAATCTTGAACGTGCCATCTCGACGTTGGGGCACCTAAAGGCGCTTGGCGTCCGGATCGCTATGGACGATTTCGGGACCGGCTATTCCTCCCTGTCGTATCTGCAGTCTTTCCCTTTCGACAAGATCAAGATTGATCAGTCGTTCGTCCGCAATATCGGGCTTGCACAGTCTTCAGCGATCATTCGCGCCGTGATTGGACTTGGACGCGGACTCGATCTGCCCATCATCGCTGAAGGTGTGGAATCGACGGACCAGCTTGCATTTTTGACTCGGGAGTCATGCGATCAAGTGCAAGGCTATCTCGTGGGCCGGCCACGTCCTATCTCGCACTATGCCAAATACGTTGGCCGGGCGGAGGAAAACGAGCAGCTCGAGCGCGGCCGATCGGCCGTCGCTGTCCGGCCAGAGCAAAGCCATGTTGCCAATCCACGGCGAAACAGTGGGAATGCGGAGGCCACCAGCTAGTGGTCTCAATGCCGTACTCGGCCGACGAAGCTGATGAAGTTCGAAGAAAATCAGTGTGATCACCGGCCGCCGACTATCGCGAGCACAGTTTCTTGCTGCTGCCAAAGCATGGCGGCTCCGCTCAGCGCCATGAACCCGACCACAATTGTGCGGAACTTCGTCTCACTCATATCCCTGAGCAGACGCTTTGCGACCCAAGTGGACACCAGCGCGCCAGCTCCCGCGGCAAGCCCAAGCAGCCAGAGATGTCCAGCCATGGCGCCGAGTGTGGTGTAGGTGCCGATCTTCACCAGGTGCGTCGGCAGCGACACTGCGGTCTTGGTGCCGATCATGCGCTCCTTGGTGATGCCGGCGTTCAGATACAGCGTGTTCAATGAATAGGCTTTAATATAGTCGATCTTCATTTCTGATCCGTCGACAAGTCCGTCGCTCGGCGTGCCGGCCATCCCTCCGACCGCAAGGTTCACGAGCATGTACATTGGATCGTGCATGAACGAGGGGGTGTCCGCGCGTGCAATCGCGGCGTCATCGAAGTACCAGACGATCGCGTCTTCCGTCCAAAGCACGCCGTATTTGTGGAACCCGCTTGTATCGCCAACCTTCACCCCGTCTTGGCTCATGGTGTGCGATCCGGTTGCATTGGAATGATTATGCTGTGGAACTGCCGCTGTGATAAAGCGGCTGGCCCAGGGCGTTCATGACAGTTCTGCTCATCGAGAAGTCTCCCTGCTAATTGCTTGCCCCTTCCCGATGAGCACCCCCAGCATTCGGAAACCGTGACCTGTCGCACACACCCGGCACTCTGGAGCTCGGGCGCGCGCTCGCGAACCAAACGCCCCGGCTTCGAGATGTCTCCCCACGGCTCTGATCACCGGGAGGAGCCCTTCATTTTTTAAACGCTCCTGCAGATCCGCGCAGAAAGGCGTATGCTGTTTCACCGTTGGCCTGCCGCAGGGGCGCGGCCATGACGGGGAGATGGATTTGCTCTCGTCCCCAAGCGAAGGAATGGCGTCATGGAGCGCCGCGACTACCAATCCAAGTCGATAAGTCCTGACGAAGTTGAGATGCTCAGCAACGTCTTCGAGCAGTTGTTGCACGACTATCAGATTCCGCGAGATGGGCAGGAAGCTGAAGACCTCGCAGCGAGGTTGGTGGCGGTCTATCAGTCCGGAGTTCGCGACGTTGAAATGCTCAAGAAGTTATCTTTGCGCGCGTGAGGGTGGTCCCCTGCCTCGGCTCATTGCTGCCGAGTAGCGCACGCTCAGGAGGATGGCGAAGGGTCGGAACGGGCGAACAAGGGAGTGCACTCAAATGGATGGCCATGAACACAACAGAGAGGAGCGGGTCCGCGAGGGTGCCTATGAGATCTGGGAGCGCGAAGGCCGCAAGCATGGCGACCACGAGCGCCATTGGGAGGAGGCTGAAGCGGAACTGAAAAACGAAGAATCCGGAACAGATTCCCCCAGGCGCTCATCTGGTCCGAGCGACGGCCGAGAAACCGCAGAAAACATGAGCGAACCCGTCTCTCCTTCAGGAGCCGGCAAGCAAAAATCAAATAATAAGAATGCAGCTTAGCCGATCCCATTTGATTGGGGTCGGTCGACTGCCCTTGCCGGCCCTTATCCGGCAAGGGCGCAACTCGTGGAGGGGCCATGCAGGATATTCTCTGGGAGCAGCCAGTGAAGCCTGACTATGCCGGAGGCAGCGAGCGCTGCGTTAACGGACCCCGAGAGGCGCCCAGTGCCTTTCGGAGTGGCCGAGCGGCGGTGGCTGGTTCTACGAACGGGCTAAGATACGCTGCCACGCTGCATTGGAAGCGAACGGTGATCTCGCGTTTTCTCGCCAGGCGTTTATTGCCGCCTCAATCGAGTGTGACTGAGTCAACCTCCCGAGATACCGAGGTCGCTCATACGACCATGCAGCAGATTGGGCATAAGCAGAATTCGACGGCCAAGGTTCGACGCACCAGGCCCTCTTCTCGACGACGGATGACGAGGGCGACATTTCTCAGGTGCTGCCTGCAACCCTGTTTCTTTCTCTGATCAGGCGGTCGCGCTCGCGAATATGCGACGCGAGGCTCAGCTCAAAAGTGACCAATAATTTGCGAGCCGTTGTGGCGTCTCGGTCGGCCCTCTCGAGCTTGGCAACGAGTTCGCGTTGAACGGTTGCGCGCCTGGTAGCATCTTCCACGTCGCGCTCCGCCGCTGCCAGATACTTCTCAATCAGAGACAGTTCATTCATGCCAGAGAATAGCACGGATCCTCGATCTTGCAGCCGTTAACGCACGGCCGCGTTCGCGATTGGGAACAGGGCCGATCCAATATCGACGCGCCGTCCCGTATCCTTCTCATGTTCGAGAAGGAGCCGGAAGCGGTGCAGCGGGCGTTCTCGCAGCCTAAAATGCGCGGCTATGACAATCGCCTGAAGATGAGGCGCCAAGCCGAACCCCATCTGATCATTAGGTTCGGCGCGTCATATCGGTTTGGAGAGCGTGCTATTTTGCAGCGGTCGGTATGAACCACCATGTGATCGAGACGGCAGCCAGGGCCCACAGCGCGACTATGAAAATTGCGCCACCCCGATTGAAGGGCTTTTTTGGGGCGGCGGCAGCAGTCGCCCGATGCTCCGCCATGATCTCTGCCGGCACCAACCGAATTGCTAGCAAAATTGCCAGAGGCAGGAGGATCACCTCGTCGAGATATCCGAGGACGGGAATAAAGTCGGCAATCAGATCGATGGGCGAGAGCGCATAGGCAGCTATGGCGAAGGCGAACGCCTTCGCATACCAGGGCATACGAGGATCGCGGGCCGCGAGCCACAGAGCATGCACGTCCCGTTTGATTGCCCTCGCCCAGTCTTTGAGCCGCATCATCGATCAGAGTGCGCGAAGATTGTCCGCGGAAGTCTTGCCCGAGCGACGATCCTGGGTAACTTCGAAGCTTACTTTTTGACCCTCCTTGAGAGTGGAGAGCCCAGCACGCTCTACTGCCGAAATATGCACGAAGACATCCGCCGAGCCGTCGTCGGGCTGAATGAAGCCGAAGCCTTTGGTGCTGTTGAACCACTTTACCGTTCCTGAAGCCACGAGTGTGCCCCTTTCATCGTGAGAGAGTTTGGCGATTGCGAAACGAATCTTGTCAGGACGTCGTGACACGCGCAACCGCAGAACCATCTATCGTCGCTGAACCTTAGATGAGGATCGCCTCCTCGTCCCGTTCAAGCGGCTGCAGCATCATAGCATCCGAAGGGAATGGCCTCTGCAGTTCCTTGGCTTCCTTCCACTCCGCGGTGAGCCACAGCTCGATTTCCGCGGGCTCTGTCAGAATGACAGGCATGGCCTTCGGGTGGATCGGCCTCACAATCTCATTGGCCTCGCAAGTCAGGGGCTCATGATCAGCGGCGCGCCTACTGGACAACTTCCGCCGTTCTGTCACGATGAGGATAGCCACATTATGGCCTTAAACTGAGCCCGCCCTACTGTCCCCCTCCGAGCAGGCTTTCTTTTGCCCTAGTGAATTTGGATCATATCAATCAGGTTAACCGGGTCTCTGATGCCTTCTTGGTATAGCGCGATCAGCCGCTTTGCGAGTGCCTCAGCTTCCGGCGTATCGATGTTCAGCTTCGTCCTCGCGAGCTCGTTCTCGAACACCCGTTGTAGGAGATTGATGTCGTCCGGGCGGATGACGCAGTCGGAATCGCGGAAAGGATACATAACGCGGCCTCCCTAGTTAGGGCGAAAGCATAAGTATCGGCCAGCGGCGCCCTTGCCCATAGCCGCTGATGGCAGGAAGAATGCGCCTGAAATGAGGTATTTGAAAGGGCGCTCAGTGGAAGGCTGTTCACCTCCGGTTCGGGCTTCGAGCTATATCCATTTCCACCAACTTCTCGCGGATCACCGCGTCTCGTTGCCGGCCCAGCCGCTGGAATGGCTAATCGCACCAATTCCGAGTAGATGGTGAACGTTGCGCAAGCGTTGCACTGCTTTTCGCCTCAACGTTCATGGGAATGCATCAATTTCGCTGTGAGGCTCAGGCCGGGGTGCCGCCGCGTTGTGAGCTAGCCTGACGGATGTTCACGATTTAAGGAGAATAAGTTGCGTCATCGGTCCGCTCTCGGATGCCCTTAAACGAAGGGTGACGGAGTTTTCCGTCTTCCGTCCAGGCGCGATATTCAACGTTTATGGATGCGAACCATCATGGTCTTCGTGACCGTGTACCCCGAGCGTGCTCAGCAGCCATAACCCAAGGAGGTTGGTCAAGCTGAGGACGATTGCAATGTTTGCGCGACCGAGTCCCACCGCCACCCCGATGGCGCCGGCATTCCAGATGCTGGCGGCGGTCACCAATCCTTTGACGGTGCTACCTTGCTTGACGATGGCACCGCCGCCAATGAAGCCAATTCCGGTGATGACACCTTGGAGAACACGGGCCCTAGCTTCATTGGTGGTCGGCGAGCTCGTGTCGATAATCAGGGCAAAGCCGCATGCCGCCATTGCCACTATCGGAAGCGTTCGAAAGCCTATGCTGCGCCTACCATGCCTGCGCTCCCAACCAATTGGCAGCGCTAGGGCAAATGCCAACAGAACCCTCGCTATTTCGCTAAGGATCGTTTGGAAGTCGAAGCCGAGATCAGGCATGGTCCTTTCCGTCCATGATAGTGATTGAGGGCCGGACCACAGGCCTCGCCGCATTACGGTCATTTCCGGCACGTTGCTGCCACGTCGTGCCAGCGATCACCTGTGGGGACATCCGACGTTATACAGATCGGCGGCACAGGCGAAGCAGGAATTTAAACTAGGGCTTCGATGAAACCTCACCGCCTTGATGATGCTGGGCCATTCGGGAGCTGCGCGACAGGCCCGCATGGCCATGGCTCGGCCATTTCATGCCGTTTGCAGCGTCATTGAAAGTGGAACGCGCCATGGCATTTCTTTCATATTCGGGCCTCCTGAAAGGTCGTATGTTGAACCGCCAACCCATCTGCTTCGTTCCCACGATAAAATGTTTCTGAGTTCTTGGTCACACTTGCTGAAGGATGCCTTCAGAGTAGACGACCGTTGTCGTGCGGTCGCGGCCATCGCAGATCGAACGGGACGGCTTGCGAGGCCTTTGGGCTGTCTTACATTAGAAAAATGGTGCCGAGATGCGGCTCCGAGAAAATCGGCGCCCGCTCGGCCGCGAATTTCGGCTTGTCATGCACCTCGCTGTAACCGACGCGCATCATCTTTGCAGTGCGTCACCCGCGATCGACTCGACCGGATTGAAAAGCCGATCGGGAGTAACCGGCAGCGATCTGATACGGAGAGCAAAGTCGTGAGTGAGGATCCTTATGACATTCTAGGGATAAAGCGCGATGCGGCCCAAGGCGAGGTCCAAAATGCGTTCCGCAAGCTTGCCAAGAAGCTGCACCCGGATCTCCATCCAGGTGACAAGAGCGCTGAAGACCGTTTCAAGCAGATTTCGGCGGCCTACCAGCTTTTGAGCGACGAAGAGAAACGGGCGCGTTTCGACCGAGGCGAAATCGACATGGCCGGAGCCGAGCAGGCTCCACGCGATTTTTATCGGCAATATGCATCAGCCGGCGGCCCAAACGATCCATATCATAGCGGCGCAGGTTTCGCGGACTTCGGGGAAGCGGATGATTTGTTCTCACGCTTTTTTTCGCAACGGAGCGCGAGGGGAGCATTCCGGTCCCGCGGCGCAGATCGCCGTTTCACAATGGACATCGATTTTCTTCTGGCAGTGAATGGCGGCAAAAGCCACGTCCGTTTACCGGATGGGAGCTCGCTGGAAGTAACCGTGCCACCTGGAGCACATGACGGTCAGATGCTGCGATTGCGTGGGAAGGGCGAACCTGGATATGGCGGCGGCGCGCCCGGGGATGCACTGATCGAGGTACACATCAGGCCGCATCCGTTCTTCATTAGAGATAATGACGATATTCACATAGATCTGCCGATTTCTCTGAGCGAAGCCGTACTCGGCGGGAAGGTTCGCGTGCCGACGCCATCGGGCGCCGTACAACTGACCATTCCGCCCAATTTGAGCAGCGGCAAGAGATTGCGCATCAAGGGTAAAGGCGTGCCGAAGCGCAGTGGCGGCGCCGGCGACATTTACGTCACGCTGAAAATCGTCCTGCCTGAGGTTGCCGACCCGGATCTTACCGCATTCGTGAAGGGTTGGAAGGCGGGCCAGGCGCAAAATCCGCGCAGGCATCTGGAGGGCGAACAATGAACGATCTGGAGTTTTGCAATTGCTTGAAGATCGACACCGTAGTTCTCAGCGAGTGGATCGAAGAAGGCTGGATTGCGCCCGCATATGTGGACGGCAGGCCGGAATTTCGCGACGCCGATATTGCCCGGGCGAATTTAATTCTCGATCTGATGGATGCTTTCGGCGTCAATGCCGCAGGGATTGACATAGCCATGGACCTGATCGACCAGGTTCACGGGCTGCGGGCCATTCTACGAGACCTGATGACGGCAATTGAACATCAGGATCGCGAAATCCAAACCGACATCCTGCGTGAGTTGGACAGGATCGCTTCTTCTTAAGACGCATCGAGCTGCCGAGCGTTGGAATAAACGGCGCTTACCTTCAATAGTCCTCGCCGCAATCAGGCGCCTGGCAGTATGCGTGCTGCCCTTTCTGGCAGGCAGGCGGCGGAGGCCGGAAGCGTCGGTTTTTTTCGTGGAACAATTCCGCGTCCACGGGGTTCTGGTCGCGCCGCTGCACTATCGGTCTCCTCCTTGGTGGCAACAAAGCAGCGTCCGCTATTGGTCGGGCGCTGTTTTACCCCCATCTGACGGAGATCTGGTGAGTGATCGAGACGTCCGTTGTTCGGCTTCGATCGACTCGGGCCGACAACGAGCGGCACGTTTCGCGATCTGTCCGTAGACGGCATTGTGACCGCAAGCCTGCGCGAGCGGGCAGCCGTTCCCTCACCACACGGCCCTCTCCCTGCATGGCACTGCGAACCGTCCAACAAAGGGAGTTCCATCATGGCCCAAGCTGCTCGAAAACAACCCGTAAAGGTCGAAACGTCTGCTCCTGAACGGCGCGAGCCGCTTTCGCTGTTCGAAAGCCTCCGCCGCGAAATCGATCAACTGTTCGATGATATCAATCCGCTGGGCTGGCGGTCCTTCCCGGCACGTATGCGTGAACGCGATCGGCCGTGGTCCGAAAAAGGAACGTGGCGAATGTCTCCGGTGGTCGACTGCGTGGACGCGGAGCAGGAATACAAGATCACCGCTGAAATGCCCGGTATGGATGCGAACGAGGTCGAGGTGAAGGTCGCAAACGGCATGCTCACGATCAGCGGGGAAAAGAAGGAGGAAAAGGAAGAGCGCGAAAAAGACCGCTTCCTGTCCGAACGGCGCTATGGTGCCTTCCAGCGCAGCTTCCGGCTGCCGCCCGGTGTCGATGCCGATAAGATCGACGCAGTCTTTGCGAAGGGTGTGTTAACGGTGCGGCTGCCGAAGACGGACGAAGCCCTGAGTAGCGAAAAGAAGATCGCGATCAAAGCGGCATAAGCTTTAACCGGCGCCTGAATGACGGCGTGCGGAGGAATCATGCGGATCAACGGACTGACGCCCGCACGGCCGAAGGTGCCCCGCGTAGCTCCGAGCGATCGCGTGAGGATCGTTGGGGGCGGGAGTGATCGTTTGCTCTCCACGCGCCCTGCGATGCAGGATGCGGCTTTCCGCCGTCGCCCGCGTGCCCCGATCGCAACGTGCTCTTCCATGGCGACCGTCCATATGACGAAGGGCGCATGAACCATCAACTAGAAAAAGAAGATAGGCATTTAGTTGCCTCGTTTTGCGAGTTTGCCATTGCCGGAACGCGCGGCGCGGTTGTCCAGTTCCTCGGGCGAATCCATCCGGCTGAGACGTGACCTAAACGAGAGGGTAGCCAGTCTGCGGCACGGAGAATTGATGACTCGGCCGTCTTGCTACAGGCGAGGTCCTGAATCGGATAATGCGATTTGAAACTAAGCTGTTGCGATTGTTAAGAAAAAGTCGCAGATCAGAGCGTTACGGCCGCCACCTCGATCTTAAGCTCACCGATCACGAAAAGGGTGAGCTGATCGAGTATCTCAAATCAATCTGACGCAGGTCGGAAGTAAGGACGAGCGCCACTCGCGGGGAAGACGGTAAAGCCAGTTCTCAATTGCCCATAAAGCATCTAGAGGCAGCTGAGCACTAGGCCCGGCGTGAATGTTCGGGCGATCGTTTCACAGCCAATGCACCGAATAGCGCCACGAACGCCGCGAGCCCGACCCAGCCGATGATTTGGCGCGTGCGGTCGTGGTTTTCCGGCATCTCGAGGCGCTCCACTTTCGGCCACATGACGTGGATGTAGCCATCCGGTTCGGCGGCCAAGCTCTTGTCTTCGGCGGCGATCTCCAGCATCACGCCCTGCATCGGCCCGTCGGTGAGGACCATGACATGGGCGGGTGCCGCTCGCGCGATCACCTCGCCGTTGCGACTTATTTCCGCCCAGCCCCAAAGCGCGATCTTCGGCCGCATCCGCGGCAGCTTGTTGGTGCCTATGCCCGTGTCGCCATGCATCTCATGCTCGAGCACGGCGCCCGACCATGTTGTGTAGAGCCCGAGCGGATGTCGCGGCATCGGCCTGTCGATCTTGACATCATAGGTGGCCTCGCCGCCCGTGAATCGGGCGGTGACCGTCATCGCATCGGTGTTTTGCACGTGCGACCAGCGATTTCCCATCTCCACCGCCTGGATAGTGATCGTGCCGGTCACCGGTTGGGTGCTGTTCATGTTCATCGGATCTGCCCCCACCACCCGGACACCCGCGCCCGAAGCACGCGCCGAAGCCGCCAGGCCATCGCTGCCTCTGCCCTGCGCGTACAGCGGGTCGGCGGGCAGGCTCATCATGATTCCCGCGACGACGACGCTTGAGACAGGGATCATCCGCCGGTTCTTCATGGCCCATCCGCCGACCCACCAGCCGATCACCGCGGAGACGAAGCCACCCGGGAACGAGTACCACCACAGGTCCCAATAGCCGGAATAATAGGGCTGCTCAAACGGTAGCCCGCGCGGCCCGAGGTACATGCTATAGGTCGTCCAGACGAGCGCGAGCATCAGCGCCCCCAAAGCCACACCGGTGCGCCCGGCGCCGGCATATGCCGTCCAGACGCAAACGAAAACGAAACTGATCAGCAGGCGTTGGACGAAGAAGGTGATGCCGGGGAAGTCCTGCAGAAGCAGAAGTTGGGTAAAGATTCCGTCGGTGGCCACAATGATTACGGACGTGACCAGCCCATAGACGACGAAACGCCATGTCTCACCCCGCTCAGCCTCGAGCACCGGATGATTGCGGCGCCACAGCCAGAGCGCCAATGCGTATCCGCCAAGGATGGCAAGGAAATGCACCGGCAGGCCGGTGACCCAGAGGTGATTGAAGTCAAGCCATTCCGGTTCCTGCGGCAAGCCGACCGGCGCCAGCCACTGATAGTAGATTTCGAGGATCAGCGTATGCACCGCCGTCAGGACCAGGCCGGGCACGATGCCTATTCCGATGAACGCAGTGCCGAACAGGAATACCGTGGTGATCAGGAAGGTTTTGGTCACCCAATAGGTCCAGTAGGGATCGTTCTCCCATAGTAGTCCGTGGGCGATGGAGGCATCGACGAAGATCGCCGCAAGTCCGACAAGAATGCTGAACTTGATTGTGTCTTTTGCGACCAGAAACATGAGCCGCTCCCGCATAACGCGATTCTTGCATCAAATCGCGAAATTCCGGGAATGTTCCTCCATCGTCGCGAGACCACAATCTCGGCGCGGTATGGCGTCAGTTCGCTTAGTGTTTCGCCGTCAGCCCTTGCTGATCGCGCTCGAGGAACTTGCGCGTGATCGCGGCGGCGTGTTCGTCGAGCCATTGCGCCATCGCGACTTCCTGCTGCAGGATGGTTTCGCAGACGCGCTTGGTTTCCTGGTCGCCCACATACTCGGCCGCAGCAATCAAGATCTTATAGCTGGCGATCTCCATCTGCTCAAATGTATAACTCGCGAGCGAGCCCTTCACGACCTCGTCGTCGACGAAGAGGCCACTTAGCCCCTGACCGAACGCCACCATCTTTGCAGCAATGTCTTTGATACCGGAGGTGCCGCCGCTGACCCGTTCCAGGCAGCGCTCCAACATTGCCGCCTGATCGCGGGTCTCCTGGAGGTGCTTATCGATCTGCGTCTTCAGTTCCGGGTAATTTTCCAAGCGCGCCGATTGGCTCGTCAGCATGGTGATCGCCTGCTCTTCCATCGCATGCGCATCCCTGAGCCATGCATGGAGATGCTCCCTGGGATCAGACATAGTGTTCTCCTTTCTTCACATTGGCTGAGTGCCAGGGTCCCGGACCTCCGCCTTAAACCCGTTTGTCAGGCCCGATCCGCGGCCTCGCTCAATGCTGCCGCTTGGCAGCCGGCTTTGCAGACGTGTCGGAAACGCCGGCGGCGTGTGCGTCGCTAAGCGACAAAGACGCCTCGGCGCAAGCCGCGGCAAACGATGCTCTTGCAACCTCGGCGGCGACGATCCCCGAAAGGGCGGCGCGGCAGTCGCGAATAGCGCGGTGGTGCCACTTGCCGTGGCTCGGCCACTCGTATTCGAGGAAATCGAGAGCGTCGTAAGGTCCGCGGAATAGGCGAGGCATGCCGTTCTGAAGAGTTACCGAAACGGGTACGCGCCAGAGAGCTTCCTTCATTGGGACCTCCCGAATCTTTCCAATCGGAATAACCCGCCGGAAGCTCAACTCGTTCCATTGCGAAAACCTTGGAAGGGTGATTTCCTGCCCTCTGTAGCGACGGCCGGGTTTGAGGCGAACTTACCGTCAGCGACGCCGTTTCGGACGCGTTCACAGGACCGGCTTGCCTGGTCTGGACCCCGCTGTGGCGGCAAATATTGACTGATGCCAAGGAGCCCGCCTGAGTTCTTCGTTGAAATCGGAGGGACGGCAGCCTGGAGCACTGCTATTCTGCCGCCGAGAGCTCCTGAGTCTGACGGAGCACTGTCGTACCCGCCTTTTTCCTGCTCGACCGTATCAATCTACAAAGGAGGAAATGATGCCTGATCGCAAAAAACGGAACGAAGATCCGGTCGAGGGCTCCAGGGAGACGATTGAACGCGAACTGGAGAGGCCCAACCAGACTGGCACCGAGCCGTCGGATAAAAGCACCGACGAAAAGCAAGAGCGCATTCGGAGGCGCGCCTACGAAATCTGGGAGCGCGAGGGACGACCTGACGGAGGGCATGAGCGCCACTGGCACGAAGCGGAAAAGCAGCTCGACGAAGAAGAAGGACGCACGTCTGGCCACGGCGAGAGCGCGGGCCGATAACGTGCGTCTCGCGCGGCCGTGCAGAATGGCCGCTTGAACGGCGGGGCTTCTGCGGCACGAGCTTAAGCGCCCGCGGATTTATGCTGACGGTGTTTGCAAGCCTTCGCCAGCCTGAACGCCGGCGCGAGATCTCGCGCTGTTACGTCCCTGCCGGCCTCGCGCGATTGCGTTACCCGCGCCTAAGGGGAACCTACGATGCGCGATGCCGTTTTTGATGCGTCCACAAAATGGAGGACGCAGATGCCCGATGCTAAGAAGTCCGTCGGCCGCGATCGCCGACGCGTTGCCGCCGAGCAGGCCTATGAGCTGAGCTATTTCAAGCGAAAGCACAAACTCACAGAGGAGCAGGCTCGCAAGATCATCAAGGAAGCGGGGAACTCCCGCGAAAAGGCGAACGCCTTGGCGGAGAAGGTGAAGAAGGCTTAACCGCTCTTGGCGCCGGTATTGAGGGTGGAGCCGTTTGGCAAGAGATGCGCCCCTGCAGGACCATCGCTAAAGCTGTGGTTTAAGGGCGCGATCGCGGAGTCTCGCTTTGGAGATTGAAGCACTTGGCGGAAGGCCAGGGAAATGCGCAAGGAACTGACGGCAGCCGCCGTCCTTATTCCCCTAATGGAAATCGATCCGGCGATGCGTCAGAACCTCCTGGGCAGCCAAGAGCGAGAATTCGCCACCGCGATGGCAATCCATGTCTACCTGCGGCTGCGACGGCATTTCCGTTTCTGTCGCTATGGGGTTGAAGCTTCCCTGAAGGAGGTCGTTGAGCAAATCGGCGATACAATCTGGACAGCTCCCGACCAAATCATCACGGCCTTTGCGTCCACGGACGCCGCAGATTCCGCAGCCGCGTCTAATTATCTCGCCCAAGAAATCCTCAGATCCATTTCCGTCATCTTTGAGACCATCAAAGTGAGCCAAGATTATGGGTGATGCACCGCCAGGCATACGACACCCTGATGATCGGCTCTCGTGCCCCATCTTTCGCTCGTCATGAGATCACCTGCGGCATACGTCCAAACCGGGAGTATTTGCCTCTATCAGTGGTTGGTTGCCAGCACGTGCCGATGACGGGAAGATGATTTTTCGCTTCGCTCTCCAATAGAGGAGGTACCGTGATGGACGCCCACCATCGCTGTCTGCCGATCTCCCCCGAAGAGCTCAATGATCTACAGGCCATCCTCGAGGACGTTCTGCGAGAACTAAAGCTATCTCGGGAGAGTGAAGAAGCCGAAGCAGTCGCGAGGAGGCTAATTCAGCTCTACGAAAGCGGCGTGCGCGACGCCGCCTCGCTCCACATCGCCTTAAATACGCCGGACGGTCAGACATGATCAGTTCCGACTAGGAGTGCCGACGTGCAGATTCTGCTGTCATAGCTCGACGGTATTAGTTGGCTTCGTTTTGTTCTCGAACCGTTTTGCCGCCGTTCATGCTTATTTCAGCCATTTATTCACGGCCCTTGCATTTGGCGTTCAGGATCGATCCCGAAACTAAGCCGTTGCAGTCGTCCAGCGAAATTTCTCGCGGAGCGGCTTCGGCTCCTCTCCACTCATTGAAAGCGCTCGACGCGCACGAGACGCCCGCGCGGTGAGCCCTCCTTCAGGGTCGCGCAACATTTGCAAATTCATCTCCTCAGGCGCGGCGATCATCGCCACGCTCAGCGATGATCAAGAAAGGGGGTGCCGTCTGGAACTCGCTCCCTCTTGGTTGGCAGACCGATTACCAACTCGATTACACCTAGCTGATTTGGTCTTGATTCAGGTCAAGGTCCCACGCGACGCAGTATCTCATCCTTCGAGCACGGAAGACGACTGAAAGAGGACCGAAAGGACCGGAGTGTATGATCGCGCGGGTCAAGCTTGCGCCCTCACAGGACCGGCCACCAGCCGTAGCCGCCGCCGATCGGCTGGCTCTGATGGCAGGGTCTCACCATAATCAACTGACACTTTGTGACCATCTCGAGGCCATTGCGGACAGCCTTCCGCACGGAGTCGACCGTGGTATGTGCGCTTACGCCGCAAAGATGCTTGGGCCGCTCCTACGGGATCTTCACGTGAGGGAAGAAGGCGTTGTTTTCGCATGGACCGAGGAGAGGTTCGGGGACGATCCATTAGTGCTAACTACACTGGAATTGCTCAAGAATGAACATTTCGAAGACGAATGCTTCGCCGACGAATTGGCGGAGATGCTGGGTCAGCTGGGACGGCAGATGCTACTGTGAACCCGGAGACAGCGGGCTACATGCTCCGCGGGTTCTTCACCAATCTGCGTTGGCATGTGCGCTTCGAACAGCAGTGCTTACGCAGCCTAGCCGCCGATCACTCAGGCTGCTGACAAGAGATGGGGCGCGACTGGTCACGTGCAGAAAATCTCGCTCGATGTCGACACCGTCGGAGCCGGCAGCCGACCGAGAGGGACGGACTGCCCTTAGTCTCCTTGGCCGTGTTAGCCGAGCGCTGCGCTGGCTCACGTACCTCTTGGGCAATGACGGCAAGCCCTTACCAGCCTCCCCGGCGCGAGCGCTGCCCTCCGGTCGTCATTGAGGATGCGAGGTGGCACCGCCGCGATGACATGGAGAGTCTGCACTCTCTCTTCTTGTCCATCAGCAAGCCGCACGAACAGTTCAACACCGTCTTCGGTGAGACGCATGTCAGTGACTTCGGCGCCGCAGCGAAGCCGTCGTTCCGCGACAGCATAACCGCGTCGGAACAACAGGAGGGGCCTCGCCAAACGGCTGGGTTCTGACGGCAGCACAGTCGCTCGGTGGCGTCAGTTCTCCGATCATCGTCTCGCCCGGCGGCCTCGTCGGCCAGCAACTGGCCTTCGATCCCGCCGCCGCAATCTTGCCGGTCAGTATGCTCAATCTGGCCTCACCCTTGGAACATTGCCGGCTGCGGTCATCATGCGGCGGTTCGGCCTACGCTCGGGCTATCTTCTGGGCACCACGACCGGCATGACAGCAGGTCTAGTCGCGACGCGCGGCCTACAACGGTCTCCAAATCTCCTCGCCCGTGCTTCCTGGAAAGGATCACATCAGCTCCGTCAGGCCCGGTTTTGCCTAGGGTATCAAATCCGCACTAGCCGACTAACCCTGCCATCAGACCGCAGGCGAGCCTCCAATTTCGCTTGCAAGCTTCAGGAAACCGTCGATGTAGGAGATCGCCTCTTCGCCGCGACGCACGCCGAGATTGATGCTCTTCTGGATGCCCGCATCACCGAGACGCAGGGCCCGGATCGGCAGACCAGCGGCATCCTCATTGAGCAGCCAGTCCGGAAGCACGGTCACCCCCCTGCCCGCGCAGACGAGCTGCAGCATGAGATCGATGGTTTCGGCGGTGCGATGCTCACGCGGCCGGCAATGCGCGGGAACGAGAAACCGCGTGTAGATGTCCAGCCGCTCCAGAGTTACTGGCACGGTGATCAGTTCCTCGTCGATCAGATCCTGGGGCTGCACGATCGCGCGCCTAGCGAGAGGGTGAGCTTCATGCACCATCAGAACAAGTTCGTAATCGAAGGCAGGCGTGAAGATGAGGTCCGGCGCGTCGATCGGATCTGGTGTGATGAGCAGGTCGATTTCATAGCCCAGAAGCGCTCCGACGCCGTCGAAGCGGAAGGCAGTCCGGACATCGAAGTCGACGTCGGGCCACCGGTTCAAATAGGGTGTGACAATGCGCGTCAGCCAACGTTGACAGGGATGGCATTCCATGCCGACGCGCAACGTTCCCCGCCGACCGACCGCGAAGTCGTTCAGCACCCGCTCCGCGTGCTCCATCTGTGGCAATACCCGTTCGGCAACACTGAGCAGGTACTCGCCAGTCTGCGTCAGTCGCAGGCCGCGGCCAGTTTTCATCCAGATCTTGATGCCATGCCGTTCCTCGAACTTGGCAACCATATGGCTTAGAGCGGACTGCGTGACGTTCAGTTTCTCGGCGGCCGCGGTGACGCTGCCGCGCCGGCTGACTTCCCTCAGGATTGCCAGATGCTGTCTGTCGATCATTATGACGGCTTCTCATGATTAGGTGAAATCCGCTCATAAATGAGCACGGCTAAGCTTTTCGTCAATTGGTGTCCAATCGAAGTCTCGGATCGAAGAGAGGAAATTGCCGTGGCGACGCTGGCGAGGTCGTCGACCGCAAGAACAGCACTCCATGAAATGTGCCTATGCAGAAAAACTGTTGGCACTCGACGAAGCGGCCGCCGATCCGCTGCCGATGTGGGTCGCCGAGACCGATTGCAAGAAGCCGCAGGCCGTTATCGATGCGCTTCATTCGGCAGTCGACCATGGAAATGGCTGACCAGTTTGAGAAAGGCGCTGTCCGTCGGGTTACGGACCAAACAGGCGACGGTTCCAGTAAACCGGTTGATGCAGGCTCGCCGCGAGATGCGGGAATTGCGGATGCGCAGGATTGATCAGAATATTGTTTTCTGGTCTCGCGACGACGCTTGGCACGAGCAGGATGGTACTGCGCCTTTGCAGGCACCATTCCTCGCCAAAAGCCTTGCTGACGGTCGCGGGCATCGAATCCCAGCCCGGCAATGCCGGTTGCGGCAGCACCTCATAGCTCGTTCCGCTTGGGATCGTGATTTCCACGTAATGCTGGTTCGGCGGCAGCCGTCCGCTGCCGTGGACCAGCTTTTCGAGCAGCGCGGTCGAGTAATGCTCCGATGTGTAGATCAGCGGACTGCCGGGCGTATTCCATCGCCCCGGCGCAATTGTTGACCCCGTCGCATCGAAGATCGGATACGTTCCCGCTGGATCCCCTATTCGATAGCACGTCAGCGTTCGATCGAGAATCTGCGCCGTCACGCAGCGCTGCCGTATTTGAGGGCGCTCAGAATATCGAGCACCATTTCGGCGCCAAACTCGCTTTGAATGACGACGTCGATCGGCCGCCTATCCTCGATCATCGGATGAGCGTGAAACAGGAAATCGCGCGCTTCGTTGGGATCTCGCCAAACCTCCAGCGCCAAGCTCCAGACACGGGCAATGCGTGCAAGCCGGGTCCCCTCCTCCGGCGACAATATCTTTGCGCTCTTGCGCCGCTCATAGGTCGCCCGCGGCACCAAGCGATACTTGAATTGCGTGTCAGACGGCGCGACGAGATTGGACATTCGCTCGACAGTGCCAATCGGCAATCCCTGCTCGATTTGGGTAATCAAGCCGATCGGCGATTGGGGCACAGCCTTTGAGGGAAGACCAAGCACCTCGGCAACGCTGGAAAAAGCTAGCATGAACACTCCTGTTCACTTGAGACAAAATGTAGTATCAACTGAGGCGAACGTCAAGTCAGCGAAGGCGGGGGGTTATGACAATATTGCCGTGACGATACGGCCCGTTGCACCTGAGGATTGGAAAGCCGGCATTGGCGACAAGACATCAAGCCTTCCCCAGCTTTCGATCGCCTTGCTCACCGGGCGTTCGCCTAGGCTCTCATCGGACAGTTCGCCCATGACCAGCGCAACATCCGTCCCGCCCTTTCTTACCTGACGCGTAAGCTGCTCCAAAGCGTCTGCCGACTTGGGCTTCGAAGAGATCCATGACGAGGCCGCAGTCGGCAAGCTGGAAGATCAGTGCCTCCTCGTCCTTGTTGATCGATACGATGACCTTCGAGTCCTTCATGACGGCAAGGTGCTGGATGGCGCCCGAAATGCCACAGGCGATGTAGAGGTCGGGGGCGACCACCTTTCCGGTCTGGCCGACCTGCCAGTTGTTCGGCGCATGGCCGGCGTCGACGGCAGCGCGCGAGGCGCCGACGGCGGCGCCGAGCTTATGGGCGACCGGCAGGATGACCTCCTTGAACTTCTCCGAAGAGCCTAGCGCGCGGCCGCGGGAGATAATGATCTTCGCCGAGGTCAGTTCCGGACGGTCGGAGGACGAGAGCTTGTCCTTGATGAATGTAGACAAAGAAAAAGTGGCCGCCGCCGGGACCTGTTCGACGGCAGCCGAGTTGCTGCCCTGGGAGGCAGACGGGAAGACTGTAGTTCGCGCGGTGATGACCCGCTTTGGCTCGCTTACCTCGGATTGGATTCCCAACCGCCGACCGCGAGGAAGTAGGTTTCAGCCCAATGGCAGAAAGAATGCTTCCTATCCAGTGCTGCGCGATGGGAAGGGCGATCACCAGCCGCCCTCCCCCTTAGACCCATCTTAGATGTCGGTAGTCATCGTTGGCAGTGGCCGCGTCAGGACACGGGTCTTCCCCAGAAGATAAACCAATCCTAACCCAAGCCAGCCGAATCCCAATCCGATGGCCACACGATCAAGGCTGAGAAAGAGGCTGGCGCAGAACAAAGCTCCCGCAACAGAAACCAGCATCAGCAGAGCGCGGCCGCTTCGCTCTTCCGGTTGTTTCAAAAGGTAGCCAATGACGCAGATATTGACGGCGAAGAACGCTGTGAACGCGCCAAAGTTGATGAAGGAGGTCGATGTCGTGATATCGAACTTGATTGCGCCGAGCATCACCACACCGACCAGGATGATGTTCACAACAGGCGTCTTCAGACGAGGATTGATGTAGCCAAACGGGGCGCTGGGAATAACGTTATCGCGGCCCATCACCAGGAGGAGCCGAGATGCGCTCGCATGCGCGCACAGTCCGGCGGCGAAGAAGGCAATGGCGACCACCAGCGTAAAGATGGTCTTGAACGTTTCGCCGCCCACTTGACCGACGATCTCGTAGGCCGCGGTATCGACGCTGTCGAACGTCAACGACGGATGCACCACCATCATCAGGTAGGTGGCGACGATGAAGATCCCGCCGCCAAAAACTGTCGCGATCATGATCGCGCGCGGAATCGACTGACGCGGATTGACCGTCTCCTCGGAAAGGGTCGAAATCGCGTCAAAGCCGAGGAACGAGTAGCATGCGACCGCGGCGCCAGCCATGATCATCGACCAGTTGGTCTGATCGTTGGTGAAGGGCTTTGCCGAGAACAACTCACCGTCAGGAAGGTGGCTGACGGCCACGACGCACAGATATGCCAGCATCGCTACCATCAGGAGTTGGGTGGCCATGATGATCAGATTGATACGGTCTGTAAGCTTGATGCCAAGGGTGTTGACTATCGTCGACAATACCGCGACGCCAACGACCCAAAAAGGGAACGGCACCGCGGGGGCGAGCGTAGACAGACTGGTCGCCGTCAAGAGGCATATGACCATCGGAATAAAGAAATAGTCCAGGAGAAGCACCCATCCGACGATAAAGCCGGAAATTGGCCCAAATACTTTCGAGGTGTAGGTGTAAGCCGAGCCCGCAACAGGGTTGCGTGAAGCCATGAAGCCGTAGCTGGCCGCGGTTGCGAGCATTGCCAGGGTTGCTACGACGTAGGCAGTGGCAACAGCTCCGCCGGTCTTGACTGCGATAGCGCCGAAGGTCGCGATAACGACGAGCGGCGACATGTAGGAAAGGCCAAACATCGCGGCCGATGTTGTGCTGAGCCTCCTGTCGAGTTTTACGTGTTCATTTGACACTGTTATGTTCTCCTCTGTGGTTCTGGGCTAACCACCGGACATCAGCCGGAGGTTTTCACTACTGCTTCTTTGGGGTCAGCATTCCTTTCAAGATGCGATGAAAACGGTCTGCCCAACCCGTTTCACCCTCTTTGTCGGAGATGAGATCGTTCCGGATCTCGATCATGGCGCCCGCGAAACCGAACGGGGCAGTGTGTCGCTCGATCGTGTGATACACACCATCGGTTGGCGCATATGGTTCGTTGTCGCCTACGACCAGATCGGGGTCCTGTCTCAGAGCGCTGAGAAGTTGTTGGGAAAGCCTGGTATCGTCGTTGTGAAGGATGCCCACATGCCAAGGTCTTTTGGCACCCTTGTAGACTGGGGTGTAGCTGTGGATCGAAATGAGCCATGGTGAACGCTGGTTGCGCCCATCAATGATCCGATCAACCGCGGCATGGAACGGCTCGTAGACCTCGGCGCAGCGGGTCGATCGCTCGACATCCGACAAGGCGGCGTTTCCGGGAATCTCCGTCGTCTCGCTCAGCTTGATGATTGATCCCGGATGGTCGGGCTCCCGATTGATATCGAGCACCAATCTCGACACGTTCGCATAAACGAGTGGCGCGTCGAGAAGGTCAGAAAGCTTCTCGGCAACGCCGAGCGCACCGGGATCCCAAGCGATATGTTCTGTGAGTTTCTCCGGCGGAAGTCCCAACCCATCAAGATGGGGCGGGACGTAGTTGGACGCGTGCTCGCAGATCAAAACGATCTGCGAGTTGCCATCCTCATTCCGGACACTGACGGGCGTCCGATCAGCGAGGAATGGTTCGACCCCCATGGTTACGCCACCTCGCCCTTCACCGTGCCGTAAACGACGTCGAGAACTTCCTTGAGCACGGCGAGAAGTTCCTCGATCTGACCGTGTGTGGAGATGAAAGGCGGAGCAAGAACGACCGATGAACCCAATGGACGGATGATAAATCCCCGATCGCGGGCTTCTTTCGAAATCCGCTCGCCGATGCGCAAATCACCGGAGAACGATTGCTTCGTCTTCTTATCAGCAACCGTCTCGAGCGCGCCCATCAGGCCCATTCCCCGCGCTTCTCCGATCATCGGATGATCCGCCAGCGCGCGGAGGCCGGATTGGAACGTCTCGCTCACGGATTTCACATTCTCGAAAACGCCCTCTTCAGTGATGATCCGAATTGCCTCAAGCGAAATCGCACATCCAACCGGATGGCCGCCGGTGGTGAACCCATGCGGAAACTCTTCCCAAACCTCACTTGCTGCTGTCGCCCGCTTGTCGATGTCAGCCGAGAGCATGACGGCGCCCATCGGGAAGTAACCGGCAGACATACTCTTCGAAGCAACGATGATGTCCGGCTGTTGTCCGACTGCCAGCGTCCCCCAGAGGCTGCCGGTGCGGCCAAAGCCGCAGATCACTTCGTCTGCGATCAACGGAATGCCATACCTTTGGAGGACCGGCTGGATCTTCGCAAAGTAGGTCGCCGGCGGAACAATGACGCCACCTGCGCCCATCACTGGCTCGGCGAACATGCCGGCGATCGTCTCGGGGCCTTCCTGAAGGATTCGTGTCTCCAGGTTGGCAGCAAGACGAGCAGCGAATTCATCGTCGCCCTCGCCGGGCAGTGCGAAACGCCAAGCGTGGGGGCAATCGAGTGTGACGATTTCCGGGCCCGGAAGCCCGAAGGCCTTAACGTAGTCCTTGCCGGTCAGCGCCGAGGCCATGACCGTGGCGCCATGATATGCATTCTTGCGAGTCAGAAGTTTGCGGCGCTCAGGCCTGCCTTCGGCAGCCCACATCATCCAGAGCAGCTTGACAATGGATTCGTTGGCTTCCGATCCGGAGTTGGTGAAGAACACGCGGCTCATCGGCGCAGGTGCGAGCTTGAGCATCCGTTCCGCCAGTTCAACGGTCGGCTTCGAGTTGCGGCCGAAGAACGTGTGATAGCCGGGGAACTCCTGATACTGCTTGAGTGCTGCATCGCTAAGGCGCCGCTCGGAGAAGCCGAGCGTCATGTTCCACAGACCGGAATTCCCTTCAAAGTACCGGCGGCCGACAGTGTCAATGATATAGGGACCTTCTCCGTGATCAATGATTACGGGGCCATCCGTTTTTAGCGAAGGAAGATCAGTGAACGTGTGGAAGAAGCTAGTCGCTTCGCGGCGCTCCCAAGACTGGGCTGCAATATTCATGAGGTCTCCTCCGATTAGGGACGACAGATTCTGTTCTTGGCATTAATTGCGTTTTGATGAGGCAAAACACTAAGCGTGATCGAACACCATCTTGCGGATTTTGTCAATTCATGTTCAAAGTGCTTTTTGCGAGACAGGGGCAAACGAGCCGCGTCTCGGCCGGAGGACATCGCAAAATGGCGCTTCTACGGGATGTTTTCCGCATCCGAATCTATTTGCCGGTGTTTTCAAAGGCCGAGAAATCTCGGGAGCTCGGCTAAAGGTGTGCCAGATGCGCGGGTGACGGAGTGTGCGCTTAGCCTGCGTAAGATGCAATTGACGTTTTTTTGGTGGCTGACCCAGCTGTAGGGCCGGCCTGCTTCGGAGGAGAAGAGATTGAACTACGAGTTTTTTCCACGCCGCGACGCGGTTCGTTCGACCGAGATCGACGGCACCTTGGGACTGAGAAGGGAGTCACCCGCGGGTCGGTTGACGCTCGACGAGTTGAGGGATGCGGTTTCCAAGGGGGAAATTGACACCGTCATTGTTGCTATGACCGACATGCAGGGCCGTCTCATCGGCAAACGCCTCACCGCCCGCTTTTTCCTTGAAACGAATGTGTCGCCGCAGCTTTTCTGCGACTATTTCCTTGCTACCGATATGGAGATGACGCTCGTTCCCGGATACGAGTCATCCTCCTGGGCAAAAGGTTACGGTGACTTCGCTTTGGTCCCGGATATCTCGACGTTGCGGGCGATACCATGGTTGCCGAAAACCGCCCTTGTTCTATCGGATGTCACGACATCTGGCGGTGTGCCCTTGAACCATTCTCCGCGCCAGGTCCTTCGGCGACAGCTCGATCGACTGGCAAAGTGCGGTTTTGCCGCGGACATGGCAGCAGAGCTCGAGTTCTATCTCTTCAATCAAACGTTCGAGGAGGCCCGTTCGGGGAAATACGACAATCTGAAGTTCTCAAGCTGGTATCCTGAAGACGGCCACATTTTCCAAACTTCCAAAGACGAGCCCTACATTCGCTCGATCCGCAACCTGATGGAGCTCGCGGATATCCCTATCGAAGGTTCAAAAGCCGAGTGCAGCCCGGGCCAGCAGGAAATCAACCTCCAATACGCCGAGGCTCTGGAAACCTGCGATCGTCTCGTCCTCTACAAGAACGGGTGCAAGGAAATTGCCTATCAGATGGGTAAGTCAGTGAGCTTTATGGCAAAGCTGAGCGAAACCCTTTCCGGTAATTCGTGCCACATCCACCTTTCACTTCGCAATCTGGAAACGGGAGCATCCGGCTTCTTCGATCCATCGCGCGAAGACGGTATGTCCGACGTTTTCAAGCAGTTTCTGGCCGGCGCAATCAAACACGCGCCGGCTGCCACTTACTTTTATGCTCCGAACATCAACTCCTATAAGCGCTTCACCGCTGGGACTTTTGCGCCGACGCGGCTGGCTTGGTCGGTTGACAACCGAACCACCGCCTATCGCGTCCTGGGCCAAGGTAAGTCCTTGCGGTTCGAATGCCGCGTTCCAGGCGCCGATGCCAACCCATACTTGGCATTCGCGGCACTGATCGCCAGCGGCTTGCAGGGAATTGAGGAGGAGTTGGTACTCCAGGATGCGTTCGCTGGCGACGCTTACGAAGCAGACAATGTGCCTCGGATACCTGGCGCGCTGTATCGATCTCTTGATCAACTCGAAGCTTCTTGCGCGTTTGAGAAAGCGCTCGGAGAAGACGTCGTCAGACATTACCTCCATTGCGGCCGTTGGGAACTCGGCGCTTTCGAAGGCGCTGTGACGGACTGGGAAAAGCTCCGGCTGTTCGAGCGTTGCTGATCTGGGAACATAAGAGGTCTATAAAATGGCATCGTTTGAAACGATAACCCCGGTTGACGGTTCCGTATTGCTGGTGCGGGAACGCCCCACGGCTCGGGAGGTGGACGCAGCGCTTTCCAGGGCAGCTAACGGCTTTAGAGCATGGCGTGACTGGTCGCTGGAACGCCGAATTGAGCTTCTCGAACGCGCGGTTGCGGCATTCGTAGGCGATAAGGAAGCCATTGCCGAAGAAATCACGAGGCAAATCGGCCGTCCAATCGCCTACAGCGGCGGCGAGGTGAACGGGTTTGAGGCGCGCGCTCGGACTATGCTGCGGCTGGCTCCAGAAGCACTCTCCCCTCATGTTCCGCCCGCGATCGACGGCTTCGAGCGCGATATTCAGCGCGCTCCGCTCGGGATAGTCGCTGTTCTGGCTCCGTGGAACTATCCGTTTCTTGCCGCCGTCAACGCGGTAATGCCTGCACTTGCAGCCGGAAACGTGGTCGTCTTGAAGCACTCCGACCAGACACCCCTGGCGGCAGAGCGGATGGATCAGGCATTCCGCTACGCCGGCTTGCCCGACGGTGTTTTCCAGTATCTCCACATTGACCATGACCAGGTCGCTGAGATGATCGCTGATCCCCGTGTTGCCTATGTTTGCTTCACCGGATCCGTGACCGGAGGCCATGCCGTTCAGCGTGCTCTCGCGAGATCCTTCACTTCCGCGGGACTCGAGTTAGGCGGCAAAGATCCGGCTTATGTTCGCGAAGACGCCAACATCGATTACGCTATCGCGAACATAGCGGAGGGAATCTTCTTCAACTCGGGGCAAAGCTGCTGCGGCATCGAACGCGTTTACGTGCATGAGCGGCATTTCAATACTGTGGTTGATGGGCTCGTCGCCTACGCGGAGCAGCTGAAGCTCGGCGATCCGAGAGACCACAGCACGACCCTCGGTCCCATGGTGAAAACCTCAGCGGCGAACTCTGTCCGCGACCAAATCAACAAAGCTTTAGCTCAAGGGGCGCGTTCCCTCGTTGATGCGAGGAAATTTGCTGCAGATACTGGCCGCACAGCCTATCTTGCACCGCAGATTATTATCAACTGCGATCATTCGATGTCGATCATGAGCGAAGAAACGTTTGGTCCGGTGGCAGGCGTGATGGCTGTCAGATCCGACCGGGAGGCGGTGCGCCTTATGAACGACAGCCGCTACGGGCTCACCGCATCGATCTGGACTTCGGATCGTGACGCAGCGCGCGCAATTGGTGATCAGCTTGAAACCGGCACTGTGTTCATGAACCGCTGCGATTACCTCGATCCCGAGCTTGCCTGGACCGGCGTAAAGGATTCAGGTCGAGGAGCGACATTGTCGCGGCTGGGCTTCGACTATCTCACACGCCCAAAGTCCTACCATTTCAAGCTGAGCGTTTGAGGTGCCGACATGTCGAGATACTCGCTTCAAGAGGAAGACAAGCAATACATCGACGAGTTTATGAAAAAACCGATCGGCTATCACAGCCCGGGACTCCAGCGCGTGCTGAACGTCATGCGCGGCGGAGATGTCAATGGGAAATACGTCTTAGTCATCCTCGAGCCGTATCGCAGATGGGCGCTCGGTCGGCTTCCTGCTCGCCGTGGCGAGCCAATCTCGCTGGTGGAGGGTGTGGAATATACCTGCCAACTGCAAGCTGAACGCGACGTGTTCATTCGCCGGTGGAGGGATCTGACCGGCGAAGACATCAGCGATGCATTAAACAGGGAGGGTTCCGCAAATGCTTAAGATCACCGCATATTCGAGCAGGATCAGCTACCGACCAGGTGACGAGGTAGATGTCAAGGTGAGCGCCGTCGGCATGAAATCTTTCAGTGCCGCTCTGAAGCGCATCGTTCAGGGCGACATCAACCCGGACGGCCCGGGTTACAGAGAAGACGCTGTACCCTGTGACATTGGTGGGCCATTCACGGCTCGGGAACAGAAGATTCTTACCGGATCATATGGCCGCGTGCAGACATCCGCTGGGTTTGCGGTAGCGGGCAGCGTAACGGTTGCAGCGTTGATCTGGCCGACCCTGCCGGGAGTTGCAAGGCAAGCGATCGTGTCGGTGGGCTCGGAGTCAGGCCTCCGTCTCGGTCTTGATGAGAAAGGTCGCGCAACTTTCGAGGCCGTAAGTGGTGGCCGGCGTGTTGGCCATGCAACCACCACAGCGGCCTGCCGCATGAAGGCATGGTATGCAATTATCGGAACATTCCGTCCCGAGACGAGTGAACTTGAAATCGAGCAGGTCCCGCTGCAGCGTTTTCGAGGTATAGAGGACAGCGGCTGCGCGAAAGCGACGATATCTGAATCCATCGATGTCGATTGGAGCGAAATCCTTTTCGCCGCCGAGCGCGGGTCCGATGGCGCTCCCGCTTCTTTTTATAACGGAAAGATTGAAGCTCCATTTATCTGTAGTGGACAGCCTGGCCCCGACGACGTCACTGACCATTTGAAAGGTGCGAAGAAACTCGAAGCCGTAATCGCTGATTGGGATTTCAGTCACGACATTGCACACGATACCTTCGCCGACTGCGGGCCGCATTCTTTGTGTGGCAAACTTTTCAATCTTCCCCACCGTGCCGTATCCGGTTTCGCATGGGACGGGTCGACCTACAGGTGGGATGAACGGCCTGAGCACTACGGTGCCGTCCACTTCCACGATGATGACCTCTATGACGCGATGTGGGAAAATGACTTCACCTTCCGCCTACCAGAGGGTTTGAAGAGTGGCGTCTATGCCGTTCATCTGACCTCGGATGACGAAGCAAGCGAATATTACGTCGTCTTCGGCGTGAAAGCCGCCAAGAATGCCAAGAAGAGCCCCGTCGTCTTCGTCATGCCGACGGCAAGCTATATCGCTTACGCCAACCATCGCCTTGGCCTCGATGTTTCCGAGACCGAAATCGGTGCTGGTCAGCTCCTGCAAATCGACAAGCACCATTCGTTCTTGCAGGAGAACCCGCAGTACGGCCTGTCTCTGTACGAGGTGCACTCAGACGGTTCCGGCGTTTTCTACTCCTCCCGTCTGCGTCCGGTCGTCGACATCCAGCCAAAGGTGCAAGGCTTTATTGGCGGTCTTGGTTCGAACATCTGGCAGTTCAATGCCGACACACATATCCTTGGTTTTTTCGAAGATCGCGGCCTGGACTACGACGTTCTGACAGACGAAGATCTTGAGGCCGATGGAGTTGAAGCCCTGGCCGACTATCAAGTCCTTGTCACCGGAAGTCACCCCGAGTACACGAGCACCCGCATGCTCGATGCGTACCGAGACTATTCTGAACGTGGCGGCCGGATCATGTATCTGGGCGGGAACGGCTTCTACTGGCGGATCACCTACAACAGCAAATTGCCAGGCGTGATCGAGTGCCGGCGTTCAGAGAGCGGCATTCGCGGTTGGGAACCGGGGACCGGCAACTACTACCATCAGTTCACCGGTGAGCTGGGCGGACTGTGGAGGCGAATTGGTCGCGCGCCACAGCAGGTCTTCGGTGTCGGAATGACCGCCCAGGGTTTTGACCTGTCATCGCCATATGTCAAAACGGATCACGCGAAAGATCCAAGGGCAGCTTTCATTTTCGAAGGTGTGGCTGGCGACGTCATCGGCGATTTCGGTCTGAACGGCGGCGCCGCCGCGGGCAACGAGATCGACAGGGCGGACTTCGCGCTCGGCACACCACCGAATGCCCTCATCGTTGCCTCGTCGCGTGTCCATACGGATATCTACCTGATGACTCCGGAGGATCTCCTAGATCCGACGCCGACTTGGTCTGGCACCCAAAGCGACCTCATTCGGTCCGACATGACATTCTTCGAGACTTCCACAGGTGGGGCGGTCTTCTCGACCGGCTCAATCGCTTGGGCGGCCTCGATGGCCTGGAATAAATATGACAACGAGGTGGCCAGAATCACCGAAAACGTCGTCAGGCGCTTCTCGAACCCAGCAAAGTTCTGAGGGCAAGAAGGCCGGCACGATCGCCGGCCTTCTTGCTTGCGACGGTCTCAATTAGCCTGCAAAGAGCCGGCGACCGCCTCTCCCAACAGTTCGGCCGTCGCGCACGACAAGGTCCATCCCAGGTGCCCGTGACCTGTGTTGTAGAAGACGTGTGGCTGACGACCTTTCCCCACGCGCGGAAGCATGTTCGGCATCATGGGGCGCAGACCGCTCCAAGGGACTACCTGGCTCGTGTTCACCTGCGGGAAATGGTGACGAGTCCAGCGGACAAGAGGTGTGATCCGATCAGCGCGGATATCGTAGTTCACGCCGTTGATTTCCGCCGTGCCTGCCACACGGAAGCGGTCCCTGCCAAGACGGCTTGTGACGATCTTCGCCGCGTCATCGAGCAAGCTGACCCAGGGTGCCCCCTCCTGGCTGCGCTCATCATCCAGATGAATCGTGATGGAGTATCCTTTCACCGGATAAATGTTGACGCGGTCACCAAGCATGCCAGCGAAGTGTCGGCTTGCCACGCCCGCGCAAATGACCAGGCCGTCGAACGCCTGCTCATTCGGCTGACCGCTAGCGATCTCTGCTGTCGCGTTGACAGGTTTCCATTGGACCGCCAGTCCGATTCGCTGCCGTTGAAAGCCTATGACGTTGGCCTCCAGCTGAAAGCTCGCTCCTTTTCGGATGCACGCATCCGCAAGGCCTCGGGTAAATTTATGGATGTCGCCTGTCGCGTCGGACGGGGTGTAGAATCCGCCGTAGAAGTCCCCTGTGAGCGTCGGTTCGATGGTCCGGATTTCAGACGGCGTAACAGATCGGCGATCAAGCCCAGCGGCTTTAAGAAGCGCGTTTACCTCGCTCGCGTGTCGGTAGCTTTTTTCGTCGCGATAGAAATGCAGGATGCCTCGGCGTTCGAAATCGAATTCGATCCCTTCGCGCATCGCGATATCGAACATGTACTGGCGTGCCTGAATTGCAAGTCTCGCGGTATTGACAGTATTGGCCTTGTAGTTGGGGATGGCCGTAACAAACTCAGCCAGCCAAGAGTATTTGGACCAGGATGGTTTTGGATTGATGAGAAGGGGCGCGTCTTTCGTAAGCATCCATTTCACGCCTTTGAGGAGGGTCGACCAGTGGTTCCACACCTCCGCATTGCTCGCCGACAGCTGGCCGCCATTGGCAAATGACGTCTCCATCGCGGGATACGCGTGTCGATCGAAGACCGTGACTTTGTAGCCACGGCTAAGCAGCGAATAGGCCGTCGTAATTCCGGTAACACCGGCACCAATAATTGCGAGGTGGGGCATTTTGTTCTCCAAAGGACAGTTGTACGAGGGTCACGCTGACCCGGCCAATTCCCCATCTGTCCTTGGTACCTGAGAGCTTCCCGCAGGTGCGGTATCCCCTTCGGTGGGCATTGCTGCCACTCTCCAGATTTTCCAGCTATGCGGTCCTTTTGCCTGAGAGATTCTGGGGAATTGCTCCATCGGCGTCGCTTGGCGATCTCTCCCGCACACCCTTTCGGAAACTCTATTTATTGCGTCTTGCGCCCTCCACCGTCCTCGGCCTCATCTGTCTCGGAAAGCCGAACCTTGCCTCCTCGCAGGAGCTCGAGATCATGGTCCATGTGGGCGAACGTTTCGTCGCGGGATATCTGCAAGTGAATATGCATCAACGAGGCAGCCAACTGGCGGTTGCCTTCCAGCAGGGCAGCAATTATTCCTCTGTGCTCAATCATTGACTGGCGCAGACGTTCTATCCGGATGAATCCTATATATTCTGTGACTCGGCGAATGTTGTTTTGGCGCTCGATCGCACTCACCAGCTCTGCTGTCTGGGCGCCTTGCGCTACCACTTTGTGAAATCGAGCATCGAGATCGAACAGCCGCCGGCGATCCATGCGATGGACATTCTCTATTGCATCGGCATGATCTTCATCAAGATCTCGAAACGCCGCAGCGTCTACCTTGTAGCTATCGGCCAGAATGCCTGCTGGCTCGATGATTTGTCGAAACCGGTAGCTGTCTTCCATCGCGCGCGGACTGACATCGGCAAAAATCCAACCGCGACCGGGTGAAGGCTCGACGAGATGATCTCGCGTCAGGCGCCGCAGCGTTGAAGCGAGAACGCCATTGGGAACCGAGTAACGCTGCATCAAGGCGCGTTCACTGAAAACAGTGTTGAGCTCGCCAATCGCCATGTCGCGCATCACGCGTTCGTCGAGCAACTCGTCGGTTTGATTGTCGCCATTGAGCAGCGACGCTGGATCTTTGAGAATGAACCCGCGGCGCGGCTCGAAATCGAGTACACCTTCGGACTGCAGCTTTTGCAAGACCCGGCGAATTGGCGTCCGTGACACACCCAACTGATCGGCAACTTCCGCCTCGTTGATGCGATCACCGCACTGGAGGTCGTCGCTTAGCTGCAAGCGCAACTGTTCCAGGATGCGAGCTTGAAGTGGTGTCTGCATTCTTGATCTCGATGTTGCCTAAATTGCGTTTTACCTACTCAAAACACTTTTGTCCAGCATTATGAGTTCCGTTGGGGGTGCGCGCATTCACCTCTCGCCTCATTACCCTTCTTTGACCGGAATAGAACCCGCGATACCCACGTTGGCTACGCGTAACGAACCTGTAACTCAACCGAAGCCTTCCAGCTGGCAGGATGTCTTCTTGGCGAACTCCGGCGAGTAGCCGTTCCGGACCATCCGCGAGACAAGATTGTACTTGAAGCGTGTCCGTGATTGAAGGTCGCCATGGATTTCGGAGCTGGTCCGCTTCGCCGCCCGTGAACCCCCACAGACAATCGCCACATTCATGGCCGACTCCTGAAACAGTGGCACGCCCAGCGACTCATCGGGGACCGCCTGCAATTCCGGTGTCGGGTACTCGACCTTCGCCTTGCCCTCGCGCCGCCGCAGACAGCGATGCACCATGTCGCCTTGGATCGGGCCGCCTGGTGCTTCAGGCGTTCGGGACGCCATCTCCCCTCAAGGGAAGCAAGTTCGTGGATGCCGTATCGCCACCCGAGCTGCATGGGAGCCGGTAGTGGTAGGCGGGTTCGTTTCGCGCTCGCTGAGCTCGATCGCTATCCGACAATTCTGTCGCCTTTGCCGATTTGGCGACATGAGCCTTGTTCAACCAGCTTGTTTGGATGTTTGATTAAGTAGCTGAAAAGAAGCATGAAGCTCATTCTTTAGCGCCTTCGTCCAATTGGCATGAAATTTGAAATCATCTGTTGAGAAACGGCTGGGCTGCTTGCCGGCAGACACGGCCAAACTCGATCTCGGCCAGCAATCGTTCCCTGGATCTGCGCGACCGAGAAGCATCCACAACCAGCGCGGACCAAAGGGGGAGATTTGGATGTCATTGGCACGGATGAGCAAGCGCGGCGTTGGCCGCTCCAGAGCTGAACCCTTTTGTGGAGCATGGGGCCAGGATCGCCGTTTTGGACATAGATACTGATGCCACCCCGGTCATATCGCCGCCAAGCTCATCAAATGTCTGGCTGCGCGCGGGCCTGAAGGTCACGAGGCAACTCAATCAACCAAGTAAGCTCAACCATGAACAATAAAGCGTCGGGCTATGTTTATGTCCTGTTGGCCGTGACACTTTTCGCTGCCCGGGATGGTTTTTCCAAGTTACTTGGTGAGAAGTATCCACCGGTCATGGTGACAATGCTGCGACTTTGGGCGTTTGCGCTGTTTGTGACGGTTCTTGCAGCATCCTCTCCAGTAGGGCTGCGTGGCGCCTTATTCACTCAACGTCCAATTCTGCAGACATTCCGAGGTTTTCTCCTGGTGAGCCAGATCGTTGTGGTCATCCTCGCCTTCACGACTGCTGGGCTGGCCATGAGTCAGGCGATACTTGGAGCAACACCTCTGGTGGTTACCATACTGTCGGTGCCAATACTCGGCGAAACGGTGGGTCGGCGTCGTGCCATTCCTGTGGTCATTGGCTTGCTTGGCGTTCTAGTGCTTCTAAACCCTGTTAACGCTCATTTCGATATGCGCCTGCTGTTTCCTATAGCTGCTAGTCTTATATATGCCATGTATTCCATCGCCACCCGCGCGGTCAGTCGGGACGACTCCGCCGTGACAAGCGTCTTGTATGCAGGGGTCCCGGGAGCCGTGGCCATAACGTTCGTCGGGCCATTCTACTGGACACCTATACATATGGCCGATTGGCCCGCAATGACCGCGCTGTGTGTTTGCGGGGCGCTTAGCCAATATTTTCTCATCAAGGCGTATGGACTGCTCAGTGCCGTTGAGGTTCAACCTCTCACATACGTCCACCTCGTTTTGAGCGGTGCTGTTGCGACGGTCTTTTTTGGTGAGACTGTGACGTGGAACATGCTAGCCGGCGCGGTGATCGTGGTCGGCGCCGGTCTGTTTACCGTTTGGAGGGAATACTGGCTGGAAGTGCGACGAACGAAGTCGATTTGAAGGATGGCAAATTGTGCGCCTTCAATAACGCAGGTCTGAACCAGGTAACCTCTAAGCTCCATGCCTCCGCTAAGTGCATTCGGCAACAAGAAGGTTGGGCGGCAGTTTGAAATCTTCAGAACTCTATCGGCGCCGACCGGGCCCGATGTTCCGGCCAAGCCTCCATATGACCTTATATGAGACCTGCCCCCGGGTGAAAAATCCCTGGCGCAGCGTCTTTGCATTTGCCTTTAACGGCGTCCCAAGGGGACAGGGCGTCTCGCACACCAGCCATTATAGCCCGCTTTGCTCTCAGCAAGGCGGGTTTCGGAGTCCTGTTGCTGCTTCTGGAACTGGGCGCATTGGTTTCGTTCCGCGTTGCGGCCGGCTGTCAGATGGTTTCGGCGCTGTACGGAGCGCACGGGCGATTGCGGGCACCTTTCTTGTCTCTGTTATCCTCCTGGCCTTGCGCCTACACTGGCGGGCCTCGCGCTTTCCCAGCGAAAGCAAGGAAAGTTCCCGCTGGGAGACGCCGGCTCGACGCGCCGCGATCGCTTGCGATTCCCATCACGGCCAGCTAGCCTCATCGGGCCTGTTTACTTGCAATTGCAGGCGTTGTTGGTGAGCGGTTTAAGGCAGTTGATAGCCATCGGGCCAGAACTCGGCGATTTTCCGGAACACTCATCATCGTCATGTGGCCGCCTGGGATCGGAGTGGCATGAACACGCTCCGCACCTACTATCTGTTCCCAACCCCGCATGGGCGAGCTTGCCTCTTGACCTTTCGCATTCTTTTCAGCTCGTGCACAGCGACTGACGACAGGCTCAGAGGCATAAAACTGATGTATTTCGATTGGCAGGGGTGGAATTTGATACGACTGCACCGCCCGTTGGAACCGTACGATTCTCTCATACATAGAAGCGTCGACTTGGAGTGTCTCATCGTCCACGGCTTCGAGAGCTTCCTGCACCGCTTCTCGTGCCACTTGGGGGGACTGTGCGCCTGATTGATTTACAGGTAGCGTAACATCAATGAAGCCCATGAATGACACGGTTTGATGGAGACTCAGGAGGCGCTCGGCAATTGCATAAGCCAGGATTGCGCCTGAAGAGTAACCAGCAAGGCGATACGGTCCTTGCCGCTGGATTTCTTTGATCGCCAGGATTACCTCCGCGGCTATTTTTTCAAGTGCCGGTGCACCACCTTCATCAAAAAACGGCCATGGCAATGCATAGACGGGACAATCCACGTCCATGTCCATTACCAACTTAGCTACATAGGAACAGTCACCCAAACCCGTAGGAACAAAGAAGAGCGGCGGCTGCAATCCCTTTGCGCGAACGCAGAGCGCCCCCAGCTTGTTGGCCTGTACCTCCAAATCAACCTTTGACGCCACATCCTTTAGAACAGGAGCTTGGAAGATATCGGCGGTGCTAAACTTCAGGCCAAGATGGAGCGCTTGACTGAGCAGCTGCACCACCAGCAGCGAATGGCCGCCGAGTTCGAAGAAGTTGTCGTGACGCCCGACCCGCTCGATGCCGAGCAGCTCTTCCCAGATCGCCGCCAGCAGCGTCTCGACCGCGCCCTGCGGCGCCTCGTAGCCCCGACGCGCATAGGCATCGTCGTCGGGAACCGGCAGCGCCTTGCGATCGAGCTTGCCGTTCGGCGTCAGCGGCAGTGCGTCCAGCCGCACAAAGGCGGCCGGCACCATGTATTCCGGCAGCAGGCCACCGAGATGGGCGCGCAACGCCGCCGCAAGCTCGGCGCCATCGGCCTCGTCCGACCCGTCCGCCGTCTTCGCAACCACATAGGCGACAAGCCGCTTGCCGCCCGTCGCATCCGCGCGCGCCACGACGGCCGCATCGGCGACAAGCGCGTGCTCGCAGAGCCGGGCGGCGATCTCGCCCGGCTCGATGCGGAAGCCGCGGATCTTCACCTGCTCGTCGTTGCGGCCCAGAAACTCGAGATTGCCGTCCGGCAGATAGCGGGCCAGGTCGCCGGTGCGGTACATGCGACCATCCGCCTCGCCGCTGAACGGATCGGCCAGGAACCGCTCGGCCGTCAGCGCCTGGCGGTTGAGGTAGCCGCGCGCTACCCCTGCCCCGCCGATATAAAGCTCGCCCACCGCCCCGAACGGAACGGGTTGACCATGATCGTCGAGCAGGTACGCCCGCGTGTTCGATATCGGACGCCCGATCGGGACAATCGCCGCTTTAAACCCAGCGGGATGAATCCAAGATGTCGCGTCGATTGTTGCCTCGGTAGGCCCATAGAGGTTAACAAGTCCGCGTCCTGCGAGTTGCAGCCATTTATTGGCTAACTCGCTTGTTATGAGCTCTCCGCCACAGAACACGTATCGTAAATTCTCAATTCCTTTTTTCCCAACGTCAGTGGCCTCAAGCAATGCTGAAAGAAGCGACGGAACCACTTGCAAAACCGTCACTCGGCGCCTGCTTAGTAGGCCCAGGATTGTTCGGATATCTAATTGCCCGTCGAGAAAAGGAAGAATTGAATGTGCGCCAATCGAAAAGGCGGTCCATAGCTCCCAACCGGCGGCATCAAAAGAGATGGAGGTTCGCTGCAAGAAAACGTCGTGGGCCGCAAGCTGGAAGTGATTCGCGTGCCAGATCGAATGGTTCACCAGACTTCGATGCTCGACCATGACGCCCTTAGGCGTTCCGGTGGAGCCGGAGGTGTAGATGACATAGGCGAGATGCCGGGAGTTCAGGCCGAGGGAATGCGGGTCGGGATCGTCAGCGGACTGGTCGGCCCAGGCGGGGGTGGCGGTGTCGAGATCGACCACGCTCAGGCTTGCGATGGCCTCGGCGCCCAGCGCCTCGCGGCCGGCGGCATCGCACAGCAGCAGCCGCGGTGCGGCATCGTCGAGCACCTGGTTGAGCCGCGCGCAGGGATAGGCCGGATCGAGCGGCAGATAGGCGCCGCCCGCTTTCAGGATCGCCAGCAGTCCCACCACCATCGCCGGGCTGCGCTCGAGGCAGATCGCCACCGGCTGGTCCGGCTTCACCCCAAGCGCGATCAGATGATGGGCCAGACGGTTGGCCTCGGCGTTGAGTTCGCCATAGCTCAGCTCTTCATCCTCATGCACCAGCGCCACCGCGGCGGGCGCCCGGCGCACCTGGGCCTCGAACAGTTCGTGGACGCAAAGCTCCGACGGATAGTCCGCTTCCGTGCGGTTCAGCTCCTCCAGCAAATAGCGGCGCTCGTCNGCCGGCAGGATGTCGATGCGGCCAACCGGCTGCCCGGCATCGGCAACCATCGCCCGCAGCAGCGCCAGCAGATAGCCGCGCTGCCGCTCGATCGTCGCCCGGTCGAACAGCGCCGTGGCATAGCCAAACGTTCCGGCGATCACCTCGCCATCTTCGCGAAGGTCGAGCTCCAGATCGAACTTGACCTGATCGAGCCCCTCGCCTGCAGCCTCCACCCGCAGTCCCGGCAGGTCCAATGACCCGACGCTGTTATTCTGCCAGGCCAACATCACCTGGAACAACGGCGTGTGATCGAGGGCGCGGGGCGGCTGGACGATCTCCACCACCTGCTCGAACGGCAGGTCCTGATGCTCCTGCGCGGCGAGCGCCGTGCGCCGCGTCCGCTCCAGCAGATCCGACACGCTCGGCTCACCGGACAGATCGATGCGAACCGCCAGGGTGTTGACGAAGAAGCCGATCAGCTCCTCGACCTCGCGCCGGCCGCGATTGGCGCTCGGCACGCCGATGACAAGGTCGTCCTGCCCGGACAGGCGCGACAGCACCGCCGCCCAGGCCGCCAATATCGTCATGAACAAGGTCGTGCCATGCTGCCGGCTCAGCCGCTTCAGCCCGCGCGTCAGATCCTGGTCGATGACGACCGGCACGCTCGCCCCGGCAAACGACTGCTGCGCCGGCCGCGGCCGGTCGGTCGGCAGCGCCAGACGGGCCGGCGCACCAGACAGGCTGTCGCGCCAATACTGCGCCTGGGCCTGCAGCCGCTCGCCGGACAGCCATTGCCGTTGCCAGGCGGCATAGTCCGGATACTGGATTGCCAGCGGCGGCAAAGGATCGGCGCGCCCGGCCGTAAACGCCCGGTAAAGCTGACTAAGCTCGCGCATCAGCACGCCCATCGACCAGCCGTCGGCGACGATATGGTGTTGCGTCAGCAGAAAGACGTGGTCGTCATCGGCCAGCCGGATCAGGCGGCCGCGGATCAGGGGCCCGCGCGCCAGATCGAACGGCGTGCGCGCCTCATCATGGNAGAGATCCGCAAGCANGGCATCCGCATCCGGCAGCCCNTGCAGATCNTGCTCNGTCACCGGCAGGCCGGCATCGGCCGGCAGCAGCTCGACCCGGGGCCGGCCCTCAGGGGCGACAAAGACACTGCGCAGCGCCTCGTGACGGGCAAACAGNNGNTCAAGGCTGCGCCGCCANGCGGCATGATCGAGCCTGCCNCGCAATCGCCAGCCCAGGGGAATGTTATAGTTCGTGCTGTCTTCGTCCAACTGTGACAAGAACCAGAGACGCTGCTGCGAATAGGACAGTGGCAGCGCACCATCACGTCCAACTGGCATGATGGCCGGTGCTGCCTGCGCACCAGAACCATTCAGCACCTCGCCAACACTTAGCGCCAAATCGGCCAGTGTCGGCTTGGCGAACAGAGTCGCCAGCGGCAGCTCCACTGCCAAGGCCTGTGTCAGCCGGGCAAGCAGGCGCACCGCCAGCANCGAGTGGCCGCCGAGCTCGAAGAAGTTGTCGTGGCGGCCGACCCGCTCGATGCCGAGAAGCTCTTCCCAGATTCCGGCCAGCAGCGTCTCGATCTCGCCGCGTGGTGCCTCGAAAGCCCGGCGCGCATAGGCCTCGTCGTCAGGTGCCGGCAGCGCCTTGCGGTCGAGCTTGCCGTTCGGTGTCAGCGGCAGTGCGTCCAGCCGCACGAAGGCCGACGGCACCATGTAGTCGGGCAGGAGGCCAACCAGATGGGCCCGCAACGCCGCGGCAAGCTCGCTATCGGCCTCGTCCGACCCATCCGGCGTCTTCGCAACCACATAGGCGACGAGCCGCTTGTCGCCGGTCGCATCCTGGCGCGCCACCACGGCCGCATCTCCGACAAGCGCATGCTCCAGCAGCCGGGCGGCGATCTCGCCCGGCTCGATGCGGAAGCCGCGGATCTTCACCTGCTCGTCGTTGCGGCCCAGAAACTCGAGATTGCCGTCCGGCAGATAGCGCGCCAGGTCGCCGGTCCGGTAGAGACGATCGCCTTCGACAAAGGCACTGGCGATGAACCGCTCGGCCGTCAGCTCCGGGCGGTTCAGGTAGCCGCGCGCTACCCCTGCCCCGCCGATATAGAGCTCGCCCACCGCCCCGAACGGAACAGGCGCACCATGAGCGTCCAGCAGGTAGATCCGCGTGTTCGCAATCGGACGGCCGATCGTCTCGACGACAGCCTGCCCTCTTGGCATGCAAATCCATGTCGAATAGGTCGTCGTCTCCGAGGGACCATAGAGATTGCAGATCGTCTGTGTAGACGTATTCTCAAAGAGCCTCTCGATCAGCGGGAGCTTCAAGGGTTCGCCCGCCAAATTAATAGCCTTTGCCGATTGCGGCACTGCCTGCTTGTCGAGGAGAGAGGCGATCGCCGACGGGACCGTGTTGATCAAGGAGACATCCACGGGCGTTTGAGCCAGCGTCAGGGCATTCTCGACGAGATAGAGCGTGCCCCCGCGAGAAAGTGGCACGAAGCATTCGTAGACAGACAGATCAAAATTGATCGAAGTCGAAAACAGCATCCGGCTGGTTTCCGATCCGGCAAAAACGCTGTCGTTCCAATGCAGCAGGTTGACGGTATTTGCATGCTCGACCATGACACCCTTGGGCGTTCCGGTGGAGCCCGAGGTGTAGATGACATAGGCGAGATGGCTGGAGGTCAGGCCGAGGGCATGCGGGTCGGGATCGTCAGCGGACTGGCCGGCCCAGGAAAGCTCGCCGTCCGAGAGATCGATCACCGTCAGGCTTGCGATCGCCTCGGCGCCGAGGGCTTCGCGGCCGGCGGCATCGCAAAGCATGAGCCGCGGGGCGGCATCGTCGAGCACCTGCCGTAGCCGCGCGCAGGGATAGGCCGGGTCAAGCGGCAGATAGGCGCCGCCCGCTTTCAGGATCGCCAGCAGCCCCACCACCATCGCCGGGCTGCGCTCCACGCAGATCGCAATGCGCTCGTCGGGCTTGACCCCAAGCCCGATCAGATGATGGGCGAGCCGGTTGGCCTCAGCGTTCAGCGCGCCATAGCTCAGCTCTTCATCCTCGAAGACCAGCGCCACCGCGTCCGGCGCCCGGCGCACCTGCGCCTCGAACAGCTCGTGGACGCACAGCTCCGACGGATAGTCCGCTTCCGTCCGGTTCAGCTCCTCCAGCAGATAGCGGCGCTCGTCGGCCGGCAGGATGTCGATGCGGCCGACCGGCTGCCCGGCATCGGCAACCATCGCCCGCAGCAGGGCGAGCAGATAGCCGCGCTGCCGCTCGATCGTCGCCCGGTCGAACAACGCCGTCGCATAACCCAGAATCCCGGCGATCACCTCGCCCTGATCCCCCAGGTTCAGTTCCAGATCGAACTTCACCTGATCGAGCCCATGGCCTGCGGCCTTCACGCTCAATCCGGGAAGATCGAAGGTCTCAGCGGCATCGTTCTGCCAGGCCAGTCCCACCTGGAACAGTGGCGTGTGATCGAGGGCGCGGGGCGGCTGGACGATCTCGACCACCTGCTCGAACGGCAGGTCCTGATGCTCCTGCGCGGCGAGCGCCGTGCGCCGCGTCCGCTCCAGCAGATCCGACACGCTCGGCTCACCCGACAGATCGATGCGAACCGCCAGGGTGTTGACGAAGAACCCGATCAGCTCTTCGACCTCGCGGCGGCCGCGATTGGCCGTCGGTACACCGATCACGATATCGGCCTGCCCGGACAGGCGCGCCAGCACCGCCGCCCAGGCCGCCAGCACCGTCATGAACAAGGTCGTGCCATGTTGATGGCTCAGCTGCTTCAGCCCGCGCGTCAGATCCTGGTCGATGACGACAGGCACGCTGGCTCCGGCAAACGACTGCTGCGCCGGCCGCGGCCGGTCGGCCGGAAGTGTCAGACGCGCAGGAGCGCCAGACAGACTGTCGCGCCAATACTGCGCCTGGGCCTGCAGCCGCTCCCCCGACAGCCATTGCCGTTGCCACACGGCATAATCCGGATACTGGATCGCCAGCGGCGGCAAAGGATCGTCGCGCCCGGCCGCAAACGCCCGGTAAAGCTGACTGAGTTCGCGCATCAGCACGCCCATCGACCAGCCGTCGGCGACGATGTGGTGTTGCGTCAGCAGAAAGACGTGGTCGTCATCGGCCAGCCGGATCAGCCGGCCGCGGATCAGCGGGCCGCGCGCAAGATCGAACGGTGTCCTTGCTTCTTCTTCGCACAGGGCCGAAAGCAAGACCTCGGCATCCGGTTCACCCCGAAGGTCGTCTTCGACCACCGGCAATCGCGTGTCCGCTGATAAAATCTCAACCTGCGGGTCATCCTCTCCGGCGACGAACGTCGAGCGCAGCGCCTCGTGACGGGCAAACAGACGGTCAAGGCTGCGCCGCCAGGCGACGCGGTCGAGCGCTCCGCGCAATCGCCAGCCGAGGGGAATGTTATAGTTCGTGCTGTCTTCGTCCAGCTGTGCCAAGAACCAGAGACGCTGCTGCGAATAGGACAGTGGCAGCGCACCAGCACGTCCAACTGGAATGATGGCCGGTGCTGCCTGTGCACCAGAACCGTTCAGCACTTCGCCAACACTTAGCGCCAAATCGGCCAATGTCGGCTTGGCGAACAGGGTCGCCAACGGCAGCTCCACTGCCAAGGCCTGTGTCAGCCTGGCAAGCAGGCGCACCGCCAGCAGCGAATGGCCGCCGAGCTCGAAGAAGTTGTCGTGGCGGCCGATCCGCTCGATGCCGAGCAGCTCTTCCCAGATCCCGGCCAGCAGCATCTCGATCTCGCCGCGCGGCGCCTCGTAGGCCCGGCGCGCATAGGCATCGTCAGCCGGCAAGGGCAGCGCCTTGCGGTCGAGCTTGCCGTTCGGCGTCAGCGGCAGCACATCCAGCCGCACGAAGGTGGACGGTACCATGTAGT
>NZ_KE386497.1:796321-799691 GCF_000427465.1 Sinorhizobium arboris LMG 14919
AAATCCTCCACCGCCAGCGTCACGGGATAATTGGTGCGTTCCTCGCTCCCCAGCCACTCGATGCCCGACAGGTCCTCATTGGTTGTCGAGCCGGCGGCCGGGGTGTTGTGACGGTAGTTCAACAGCGCGCCGAACAGCGGCACCGGAGCTGCAACGCCGCTGCAGCGTTGCGCCAAGGCGAGCGAGGCATGCTCGTGCGCGAGCAGTTCGGAAAGCCGCGCATGTGTGGCCTGCACGCTCGCCGCAACCCCGGTTCCGTCGAGGTCGAGCCGCACAGGCAGGGTGTTGATGAACAGGCCCATCGTCCGGTCGGCGCCGGAGCCCGCATGCATGCGGCCGAACAGCACCGTGCCGAACACCACCTGCTCGCGGCCGCTGCTCCGCGCCACCACCTGGCCCCAGGCCAGATGGCAAAGGCTCGCCAGGCTCACCCCCAGCCGCCGCGCCTGTTCGCGCAGCCGATCGTTGAGCGCCGGCGGCAGCATCCGCCGTGCCTCGCTGGATCCTCGGCCATCGCCGCGCACCTCGCTCAGCCCGAACGGCAGGGTCGGCTCGTCGATATCGGCGAGCATCTTCCGGAAGAACTCCTCATGCGCCTTGGCATCCATGCCAAGCCGCGCCTGCGCCACCAGATTGCGGAACGGCTGCGGCGCATCAAGCGCATGCACGCGTCCCTCGAGAACCGCCTGGACCTCGGCATGCATCACTTCGGCCGTCGTGTGATCGCCGATCAGATGATGCTGCAGCTCCAGAAGCAGCCAGCGCTCGCTGCCAGGCTCGCGCGCGATCACGAAGCGCAACAAGGGCGCCTGGCCAAGATCGATGCGATGCTGGCGCGGATCGAAGCGGCGCTTCAGCTGCTCGTGGCCGAGACCGCCATCTTCCTCCAGCTCGACCTCGCTCACCGCCAGCGGCGCCTTGCGCCACACAACCTGCGCCGGGCTCGACAGACCCTGCCAGACAAAGGCGGTGCGCAGGATGTCATGGCGGTCGACCACCTGTTGAACCGCCGCAAGGTAGCGATCCAGCAGACCGCGATCGGCAAAGGCCATCTGCGAGACCAGCAGATAGGGATCGCCCTCGGTTGCCAGCAGATGGTGGAACAGAATGCCGTCCTGCAGCGGCGACAGGCCATAGATATCCTGGATGTTGCCGACGCCGCCGGGAACCGTCGACACGATCCGGTCGATCTCCTCCTGGGTCAGATCGATCAGCGGCAGCATCTCTGGCGTGATCGCCTCACTCTCTTCGGTGATCCGGTTGGCCGGCACCGCCACCTCGTGGTGGCTGCCAAGGCTTGCGGCGAGATCGCAAAGCACCGGCCTGGCGAACAGGGTGCGCACCTCGACCCCGAGCGACTGCCGCCGCAGCCGCTCCATCAGTTGCACTGCCAGCAATGAGTGACCGCCGAGCTCGAAGAAGTTATCGTGGCGGCCGACCCGCTCGACCCCGAGCAGCTCTGCCCAGATCCCCGCCAGCAGCGTCTCGATCGCACCCTGCGGCGCTTCATAGGCGGTGCGCGCATAGGCATCGTCGGCAGGGGCCGGCAGCGCCTTGCGATCGAGCTTGCCGTTCGGCGTCAGCGGCAGTGCGTCCAGCCGCACGAAGGCGGCCGGCACCATGTAGTCCGGCAGCAGGCCACCGAGATGCGCCCGCAACGCCGCGGCAAGCTCCACGCCATTCGCCTCGTCCGACCCGTCCGCCGCCTTCGCAACCACATAGGCGACGAGCCGCTTGTCGCCGGCGCGGTCGTCCCGCGCCACCACCACCGCCTCGCGCACCCGCTCGTGCTCGCAGAGCCGGGCGGCGATCTCGCCCGGCTCGATGCGGAAGCCGCGGATCTTCACCTGCTCGTCGTTGCGGCCCAGGAACTCGAGGTTGCCATCTGGCAGATAGCGCGCCAGGTCGCCGGTCCGGTAGAGACGGTCGCCTTCGACAAAGGCACTCGCGATGAACCGCTCCGCCGTCAGCTCCGGCCGGTTAAGGTAGCCGCGCGCCACGCCTGCCCCGCCGATATAGAGCTCGCCCACCGCCCCGAACGGCACGGGCGCACCAAAAGCGTCCAGCAGGTACACCCGCGTGTTCGATATCGGACGGCCGATCGGGACAATTGTCCCGTCAAAGTCATCGGGGCAGTTCCAGGCTGTAACGTCGATGGCAGCTTCCGTGGGACCGTATAGATTGTGCAGGCCAGTCCAAGGCAATACGCGTCTAGCCTTGCGCACAAGAGAGGCGGGAAGCGCCTCGCCACTGCACAGGAGACGCTGCAGCGATGTGCAGCGGTCGACACCCTTTGCATCGATAAAGCTGACCAACATGGAGGGTACAAAGTGTGCAGTGGTGATGCGTTGGTTGATTATCAAGTCTATAAGCGCGTCGGGGTCTTTGTGTGCAGCCGGAGGTGCCAATACGAGGCTGGCCCCTTCAAGCAAGGTCCAGAAGAACTCCCAGGCCGAGACATCGAAGCCAAATGGGGTCTTCTGCAAGACGACGTCAGTTGCCTTGAGAGCGTAGGCTTGCTGCATCCAGGCCAGGCGATTGATGATAGCGCGATGCTCATTCTGTGCTCCCTTTGGCGTTCCGGTGGAGCCGGAGGTGTAGATGACATAGGCGAGATGGCTGGAGGTCAGGCCGAGGGCATGCGGGTCGGGATCCGACGCCGGCAGTTCCGCCCAGGCCGGGGTGGCCGCGCCGAGATCGACCGCCGTCACATTGGCGAGTGCCTCGGCGCCCAGCGCTTCGCGGCCGGCGGCATCGCACAGCAGCCGCCGCGGGGCGGCATCGTCGAGCACCTGCCGCAGGCGGCCGGACGGATAGGCCGGATCGAGCGGCACATAGGCGCCGCCCGCTTTCAGGATCGCCAGCAGCCCCACCACCATCGCCGGGCTGCGCTCGACGCAGATCGCAATGCGCTCGTCCGGTTTGACCCCAAGCCCGATCAGATGATGGGCCAGACGGTTGGCCCGGGCGTTGAGCTCGCCATAGCTCAGCTCTTCATCCTCATGGACCACCGCCACCGCGTCCGGCGCCCGGCGCACCTGCGCCTCGAACAGCTCGTGGACGCAAAGCTCCGACGGGTACTCCGCTTCCGTCCGGTTCAGTTCCTCCAGCACATAGCGACGCTCGTCCGCCGGCAGGATGTCGATGCGGCCGACCGACTGCCCGACATCGGCAACCATCGCCCGCAGCAGCGCCAGCAGATAGCTGCGCTGCCGCTCGATCGTCGCCCGGTCGAACAGCGCCGTGGCATAGCCAAACGTTCCGGCGATCACCTCGCCCTCTTCGCGAAGGTCGAGCTCCAGATCGAACTTGACCTGATCGAGCCCCTCGCCTGCAGCCTCCACCCGCAGCCCCGGCAGGTCCAATGATC
>NZ_KE386498.1:0-2217 GCF_000427465.1 Sinorhizobium arboris LMG 14919
CCACCGCCGCATCGGCGACGAGCTCGTGCTCGCAAAGCCGGGCGGCGATCTCGCCCGGCTCGATGCGGAAGCCGCGGATCTTCACCTGCTCGTCGTTGCGGCCGAGGAACTCGAGATTGCCATCCGGCAGGTAGCGGGCCAGGTCGCCGGTCCGGTACATGCGGGCGCCGGCCTTGACGCTAAACGGATCGGCCAGGAACCGCTCCGCCGTCAGCTCCGGCCGGTTAAGGTAGCCGCGCGCAACCCCTGCCCCGCCGATATAGAGCTCGCCAACCGCCCCGAAAGGCACGGGCTGACCATGGTTGTCAAGCAGATAGAGCCGCGTGTTCGCGATTGGGCGGCCGATCGGTACGATCGCCCCGTCAAAGTCATCGGGGCAGTTCCAAACGGTGGCGCAAACTGTTGCTTCCGTCGGGCCATAAGCGTTGACGATGCTTGCTTGGACTAGACTTCGAATGAGTTCAGCCTTCGGGAGCTCTCCAGCAAGAATGAGCACTTGCGGGGCCAAACATTGCAGATCCCTGCGTGCCTGAAGCAAGGCTGGAGGTAACGTCGCATGGGTGATGGATTCGCTCTGCAGGTAATCCGATAGCCTGTTGGTCGCCTGGCGGAGCCCGTTCGCAGGCAAATGCAATGCGGCGCCGGAGCCAAACGCCATAACAAGCTCCGAAGCACTTGCATCAAAGCCGAAGGAGGCGAATTGCACGACACTGCTATTTGAACAAACGCCAAAAAGTCCGATCTGAGCCAAGCCCAGATTTACCAATCCCCGATGCTCGACCATGACACCCTTAGGCGTTCCGGTAGAGCCGGAGGTGTAGATGACATAGGCGAGATGCCGGGAGTTCAGGCCGAGGGAATGCGGGTCGGGATCGTCAGCGGACTGGTCGGCCCAGGCGGGGGTGGCGGTGTCGAGATCGACCACGCTCAGGCTTGCGATGGCCTCGGCGCCCAGCGCCTCGCGGCCGGCGGCATCGCACAGCAGCAGCCGCGGTGCGGCATCGTCGAGCACCTGGTTGAGCCGCGCGCAGGGATAGGCCGGATCGAGCGGCAGATAGGCGCCGCCCGCTTTCAGGATCGCCAGCAGTCCCACCACCATCGCCGGGCTGCGCTCGAGGCAGATCGCCACCGGCTGGTCCGGCTTCACCCCAAGCGCGATCAGATGATGGGCCAGACGGTTGGCCTCGGCGTTGAGTTCGCCATAGCTCAGCTCTTCATCCTCATGCACCAGCGCCACCGCGGCGGGCGCCCGGCGCACCTGGGCCTCGAACAGTTCGTGGACGCAAAGCTCCGACGGATAGTCCGCTTCCGTGCGGTTCAGCTCCTCCAGCAAATAGCGGCGCTCGTCAGCCGGCAGGATGTCGATGCGGCCAACCGGCTGCCCGGCATCGGCAACCATCGCCCGCAGCAGCGCCAGCAGATAGCCGCGCTGCCGCTCGATCGTCGCCCGGTCGAACAGCGCCGTCGCATAGCCCAGAGTCCCGGCGATGACCTCGCCATCGTCGCGAAGGTCAAGCTCCAGATCGAACTTGACCTGATCGAGCCCCTCGCCTGCAGCCTCCACCCGCAGCTCCGGCAGGTCCAATGATCCGACGCTGTTGTTCTGCCAGGCCAACATCACCTGGAACAACGGCGTGTGATCGAGGGCGCGGGGCGGCCGGACGATCTCCACCACCTGCTCGAACGGCAGGTCCTGATGCTCCTGCGCGGCGAGTGCCGTGCGCCGCGTCCGCTCCAGAAGCTCCGACACGCTCGGCTCGCCGGACAGATCGATTCGAACCGCCAGGGTGTTGACGAAGAAGCCGATCAGCTCTTCGACCTCGCGGCGGCCGCGATTGGCGCTCGGCACGCCGATGACAAGGTCGTCCTGCCCCGACAGGCGCGACAGCACCGCCGCCCAGGCCGCCAGCACCGTCATGAACAAGGTCGTGCCATGCTGCCGGCTCAGCCGCTTCAGCCCGCGCGTCAGATCGGCATCGATGACGACAGGGACGGTGGCTCCGGCAAACGACTGCTGCGCCGGCCGCGGCCGGTCGGTCGGAAGCGCCAGACGGGCCGGCGCACCCGACAGGCTGTCGCGCCAATACTGCGCCTGGGCCTGCAGCCGCTCGCCCGACAACCATTGCCGTTGCCAGGCGGCATAGTCCGGATACTGGATGGTCAGCGGCGCCAGCGGGTTCTGCTGGCCAGAGGCAAACGCCCGGTAAAGCTGACTAA
>NZ_KE386498.1:2317-3126 GCF_000427465.1 Sinorhizobium arboris LMG 14919
CAGCGAATGGCCGCCGAGCTCGAAGAAGTTGTCGTGGCGGCCGACCCGCTCGATGCCGAGCAGCTCTTCCCAGATCCCGGCCAGCAGCGTCTCGATCTCGCCCTGCGGCGCCTCATAGGCTCGCCGCGCATAGGCCTCGTCATCAGGAACCGGCAGTGCCTTGCGATCGAGCTTGCCGTTCGGTGTCAGTGGCAGCACATCCAGCCGCACAAAGGCTGACGGCACCATGTAGTCCGGCAGCAGGCCACCGAGATGGGCCCGCAACGCCGCCGGCAGCTCAGCGCCACCGGCCTCGTCCGACCCGTCCGCCGCCTTCGCAACCACATAGGCGACGAGCCGCTTGTCGCCCGTCGCATCCGGGCGCGCCACGACGGCCGCATCGGCGACAAGCGCATGCTCGCAGAGCCGGGCGGCGATCTCGCCCGGCTCGATGCGGAAACCGCGGATCTTCACCTGCTCGTCGTTGCGGCCCAGGAACTCGAGGTTGCCATCCGGCAGATAGCGCGCCAGGTCGCCGGTCCGGTACATGCGGGCGCCGGCCTCGCCGCTGAACGGATCGGCCAGGAACCGCTCCGCCGTCAGCTCCGGGCGGTTGAGGTAGCCACGCGCCACTCCTGCCCCGCTGATATAGAGCTCGCCCGCCGCCCCGAACGGAACGGGCTGGCCATGGTCGTCAAGCACATAGATCCGCGTGTTCGCAATCGGACGGCCAACCGTCTCGACGACAGCCTGTCCTCTTGGCATGCAAATCCATGTCGAATAGGTCGTCGTCTCCGAGGGACCATAGAGATTGCAGATCGTCTGTGTAG
>NZ_KE386498.1:3226-3365 GCF_000427465.1 Sinorhizobium arboris LMG 14919
TGAGAGCGTAGGCTTGCTGCATCCAGGCCAGGCGATTGATGATAGCGCGATGCTCATTCTGTGCTCCCTTTGGCGTTCCGGTGGAGCCCGAGGTGTAGATGATGTAGGCGAGATGGCTGGAGGTCAGGCCGAGGGCATG
>NZ_KE386498.1:3465-15484 GCF_000427465.1 Sinorhizobium arboris LMG 14919
CGGCAGGGGCCGGCAGCGCCTTGCGGTCGAGCTTGCCGTTCGGTGTCAGCGGCAGTGCGTCCAGCCGCACGAAGGCGGCCGGCACCATGTAGTCCGGCAGCAGGCCACCGAGATGGGCCCGCAACGCCGCCGCCAGCTCGGCGCCATCGGCTTTGTCCGACCCGTCCGTCCTCTTCGCAACCACATAGGCCACAAGCCGCTTGTCGCCGGTGCGATCGTCGCGCGCCACGACGGCCGCATCGCCGACAAGCTCGTGCTCGCAGAGCCGGGCGGAGATCTCGCCCGGCTCGATGCGGAAGCCGCGGATCTTCACCTGCTCGTCGTTGCGGCCCAGAAACTCCAGATTGCCATCCGGCAGATAGCGGGCCAGGTCGCCGGTGCGGTACATCCGGGCATCCGCCTCGCCGCTGAACGGATCGGCCAGGAACCGCTCCGCCGTCAGTTCGGGCCGATTGAGGTAGCCGCGCGCAACCCCTGCCCCGCCGATATAGAGCTCGCCAACGGCCCCGAACGGAACAGGCTGACCATGGTCGTCAAGCAGATAGAGCCGCGTGTTCGCGATTGGGCGGCCGATCGGCACATTTGTCGATGCGGAAAGGTCTGCAGGGATGTCATGGAAAGCACAACCGACAACCGCTTCCGTCGGACCATACTCGTTGACCATTCTGGCCGCCGGCTGGATCTGACGCCATAGCTCGACCGTCGACGACGACAATGCCTCGCCGCCAATGACGAACAGCTCCACCTGACTGGCATCTCCAGCCGACTGCAGCTGCTGCCCCAGAACATCCAGAAGGGTCGGGGTGACATTGACCAGCCCGCACCGGGTGCCGACCCTCGACCTGATCCCCTCGACCTCGTCCCCCTCTTTCGTAAGCAATGCATGGCCGCCAGAGACCAAAGGCGCAAACAGGCTGTTGACCGTAGCATCGAAGGCGAGCGAAGAGGAGACGACGGAGGAGGATGTGGGAGCGTAGGTCTCACGAGCCCAGCTTAGATAATTGGTCATCCCGCGATGCTCGACCATGACGCCCTTGGGCGTTCCGGTGGAGCCTGAGGTGTAGATGATGTAGGCGAGATGGCTGGGGGCGAGGCCGAGAGCGCGCGGGTCGGGATCCGACGCCGGCAGCCTCGCCGAGACCGGGGTGGCCGCATTGAGGTCGACCGCCGTCACATTGGTGATCGCCTCGGCGCCCAGCGCTGCGCGGCCGGCCGCGTCGCACAGCAGCAGCCGCGGGGCGGCATCGTCGAGCACCTGCCGCAGTCGCGCGCAGGGATAGGCCGGGTCGAGCGGCAGATAGGCGCCGCCGGCCTTGAGGATGGCCAGCAGTCCCACCACCATCGCCGGGCTGCGCTCGACGCAGATCGCCACCGGCTGGTCGGGCTTCACCCTAAGCGCGATCAGATGATGGGCCAGCCGGTTGGCCTCAGCGTTCAGCGCGCCATAGCTCAGCTCTTCATCCTCATGGACCACCGCCACCGCGTCGGGCGTCCGGCGCACCTGCGCCTCGAACAGCTCGTGCACGCACAGCTCCGACGGATAGTCCGCGTCCGTCCGGTTCAGCTCCTCCAGCAGATAGCGGCGCTCGTCGGCCGGCAGGATGTCGATGCGGCCGACCGGCTGCCCGGCATCGGCGATCGCGCCACTCAAGAGATTTTGCAGATGCTGCGCCATGCGATCGATCTGCTTAGGTGCCAATCGATTGGCATCAAAATGCCAGCGGAAGCTCCCATCCAGAGCGCAAACCTCAAATGTCAGCACCTCACCGCATCGGGGCGCCCCAGCGCTTTGGCTCGACGGCAGATCGCCAGCGGCAGAACAGCTATTGGCGGTAATCGTGATGCCAATCGGCCAGGGCCGGCGCGACAGTAGCGCCTTCATAGTCCGCAAGGTCGGGTAGCGCGCGATAAGATCCCGTGCAAAGCTATCGTGCTCCTTTAGCCGATCCCATTCGGCCGCCACGGCCCTGCGCACTGCTGCGAAATCATGGGTTAGATCAATGGTCATTTCCATCGGCACGACGGAAGCGACCAGGGCCTCCACCGCTGGCAAGCCTGCTCGCGAAGCTTTCGCCGCCGGCGTCCATCCCAATTGAAACTCTGTTGCGCCCGCTATGCGGGCGAGATAGACCAACCAAGCCGCTAACAGGCGTTCCAAACGATCCTTGGCAGGCAGCTCAGCCAACGCACTTGCTACCTGCCACGAACTCGACTCCCATTTGGGCGGTGCCTCGGCTGCGCAAGAGGACCAGAAAGGGAGCTGCAATATTTTAAGCTGCTCGAGCCGCTGTCGCCAAAAATCCTCGCGAGGTGCTATCTCCTCATGTGCAGCAGTTAGGCTGCGCGCCTGATCATCGCTCAGAATCGGAAGGCGATCGCCTACGTCGAAATCGCAGTGCCTCGCGAGGGCTCGCGCGTCCACAGCCTGACCATCCAAGCTGGCAAACCAAACATCAACATCCTGCGTACCCGTCGCCACACGCCAGTGGTTGGGGTGGAGTTCAAGCAGGCAGCCGGCCGGAAGACCCGAGCGTTGAGGCAGCACCTCCAAACGCCTGACGAGGACAACATCATCGCCTGCGAGAGCCTTGGGCAGACACAATGGATTGGGATGATACGGGCCAAAGTCCAAGGCACGTGTCATCGCCGACAAGTCCTGCGCGGATCGATGCCATCGCAGGCAGCCCGCAGCATCTGGACGTCGACGCGCCGCAAAGTAGCTTCTGTCCGCCAGTGCCTGCGGACGGAGACGGAGCTCTGCGTTCGCTAAGCCGGTCAAGAGCTCGCGAAAGCCCTCGACAGCGGCTTCATAACATTTGAGGTTTAAGCTCAGCGCCGTGTCGTTGGGTGCAATCACAACCTGGCGCTGAACCGCGACATCCCCCGTATCAACACCGTCATCGATCCGATGCCAGGTGATGGCATGTTCGCTCTCCTGGGCCAGCAGTGCCCAGAACGTCGCGTGCGTCCCCGCATATCGCGGCAAGGGTCCGTCGTGATAGTTGAAAGCGCCTTGACGCGCTCGTCCGAAAACATCCGCCGGCAACAGGAACGGATTGGCGATGGAAAAAATCCACTCCACCGGCTCGGTGGCAAGCAACGTTGAGAGCTCTTCAACACTGGCTACAACCGAGATGTTGGCGCAAGCCGCCCAATCGGCGAATATGGTGTCGGCAGATAGCACCGCGCGAATGTCGTGGCCCATCTCCATTGCGAGCCGAGCGCACCTGACAGCGAGCGTGCCACTGCCAATAAACATGCTCGAGCGTCTCGAAGGGGCCGCAGGGCGTTGCCCATGCCGACCACTTAGTTCGTCAGGGCTTACGTGTTCCGGCGAAGAGCAACGCGTCATCTCTACCCTCCAGCAGTTCGCCGACCGGCTGTTCCCATCCCAGGCGCCGCGCCAGTAGCGGCTCAAACCAGCCGCACCTGCTCTGATTTGTGCGGGAGTAAATGCACTGAAATAGCAATCGGATCAGCGGTGCGCAGTTCCTTGACCTCGTCGGAGTGTTTGGTGAGCGTGATCATGGAACAATTTCTCGTCAGTATTCGCGTTGGCCGATGACGATGCATGGATCGTGCCAACGGAGAAAAGTTTTTCCAAACAATAGGATGAAACCGACAGTGCGAGGTCGCATGTTCAACACGTGTCGGATCGACAACGCTAACCACCAGCTCCTTCAAATGCGGCGCGAGGGCGCGGCGATATAGAGATATGTATCATTTCGCGAATGTGATCATTTTTCTGTATTGCCAACCATACCGTACATTGACGGCGACGAAACGGCTGCCCTGAAGTACTCTAGAACGAAGCGTATGGACGAACTCACATCGGATGAGTTACGCCATTTTGCGGCGAGAGCGTTCCTGCCCGAAAAGTTGGTAATCGACACTGCAGCTGAAACCGTCCGGCGGTTCGAGGATGCGTGGGCATCGGAGAGAGAAAACCTCCCTATGGAGGGAAGGTCCGGGAGTTGATCGACAAGCATTCACCGAGGATCCCGCTTTACGCAGAATTCAGTCGCTAGGTGGTTGGAACCAGCAATCGGCGGCGAGAGAAGACCTTATCAGTACTGGTCATGTGCTTTCAGTCGTTCGTAAACAAAGAGCGGCAAACAGCGACCCGATCGGGCGTGCTGTTCAGTCAGGTGAGAAGCAGCCACAAGACTTGCCTGAACCAGTTGGTGAAGAGCGAGAAGTTTTGAAGTTGTAGCCGGTGCTTGGCCTTGAGGTGGCACGCGATAAGCTCTTCGTCGTCGACAAAGCTGTCCAGGAAGTCGTACCACCCTTCGGCTCGAACATCGTCATTGCTGACGATCGCCTAGCTCAGGATCCTCACCGAGCTCTTTCGCGACATGGTTCAGCGTGAAGACATACGTGATCGTAGCTATCAAGCGACCGCGGCGCAGAGGGTGGCGACCGGCGAGGAATTCCCAGGGAAGCAGTTCGTCGAGTCGATCCATCACCTTGTCAGCGAAGGCTGCATAAAACTCGTTGGCGAGAGCCGGCATGAAATTGAACACGGCCGACGAATAGGTGGTGAAATCGGCGCCGCGAAAAGCTCGGCCGTCGGCATGCCGCCGACATACATGAGCCGGCCGCCGATCTTCGCAGTGATCTGGCGTACCAGGCCGAGGCCGCCGTAGTGGCGTGTACGCGGGGCCGTTCTGCATCGAACGAGAAACTATCATAGCGCATGTTGAACCCATACGTTCGGTTCAACATATATGCCGTAATTGTGCTCAAGCGACACAAGCATTGGCACTAGTGCACCATCAATTTCCACCATGCCGGAACGTTCAAACGCTACTCCTGTCCAACTGGACCATTCGGCAATTGTCCCAGCGATGGTCATGGAATAAGGCGCTATTTTTAAGATTCTCCCACCGACGGTTATGTGAGTTCGCAACCAGGAGTCCACTGCGGAACCGTCAGCACGCTGTAGTTTGATGTACTCATCCATTGGTAGCCGCGGGTCTCGTTGCTTTTGATTGGGACGAACCGGCACAGACAATTCGTCGAAGCCCATTTGCCTGGCACAGGTCTTCAATGCGCCCAACATTGCCAGTGCATTGCCAATACCTCGAGCTCTGGGCGCTAAGGTGATTTCGAGTGCACTCATTGTGGTTGGTTTGCGACCAATAAGTTTATCCTCATGCGCCCAGCGGATAACTTGGTCCCAACCGCCGTCAGGCAATTCGGTACGCCCATCAACGTTGAGTGCAAACGGCACGCCGAAAGCACGAGCAACGGCCTCTTCATCCATAAGTCCTACAAAAGCATAGTCTAGGTAGTTAAAAAATACGGCTTTCCCAAAGTACAGCCTTGCAGTTTGATCCTGGCGAATGAAGTTGGGCCAAAGAGCATCGAAATCCGGGGAGAAAACTGAGGGAATCAGATCGGGCCGTTCCCGCAATGAAAATATTTTTAAGCTCATTCTTCTATCTCGCGTAACCCTGTCTCACTTGCTCATTCGTATCAGTTGCCCCCCAGTCAGCAGCTTACTCTTTGCGGGCAATGGCACATTTGAACCCAATGTTGCCGACCCAGAGAGAACGATCGTCGAAAACCGCTTCACGTCGGAATTCGCGCCCTTTAGGGGCCCTTGTCCCGATCATATCCGAGATCCCTCAAAGGGATTTTACATTCGGGGAACTGAGCGTCGAAGACATGTTTGGTTGTCTTGGCAGGGAACTTCCTTCCGCTGCGGGCCATAGCAAAAATGATCTCGGGAGTAACTATCTCTCCCGGGCGCCAAGCATCTACACGAACACCGTGGTAGTCTAGTAAGATTGCCGGCAATACTCTCAATTGAAGCCGCTTGGCGACAGCCAGCCTGTGATGGCCATCCATTACAAAAAGCGCTTCCTTATGGACAGCAATTGGAGCCTTCCAGAATTTGGCTTGGAGAATCTCTTCTTCAAGCTCAAGAACGTGTCGGCAATCAACCTCTTCGGTCGGGGTCAAATTGTTGGGCTGTAACAGATAGTAGCGCATAAGCATGTCACGTCCGACAGTAAAATGCCCGATGTCTAGCGGAAATCTCGATGTCTCAGCGATGGCGGGCGAAACTCATGATCGTCATGCACTAAACCGGCACTCATTTGGTAACCTACCGGCAACTATGCTTGCAATGCTCATTGGTACAACAAGGTCCAGTGGAGTTGTGACCGTCGTTCCTCCATGTCGAAGTTCCGATGGATCACGCGTGTTCAAAGAATAGCTTCTTAATTCCTGCATACCTTTTCCAACCTCCGGCGATGATGCCTTATCAGACTGCAGATGAGTTTCTCGTGAGGAAGGCCACCTTTTCCAAGGCCATCAGACTTCGATCGAACAAACGCTTAATGCCTCGTTCGCCTGTGTTGATGGCTTCCACAATGAGGCGTGCACTAAGGCAAAGCCGCAACGCAGCAACCTGGACGCCCTCAAGCTCGCCGCAAGGAACCGGTTGTCCAACTTCGCAACGAACTGACAATATTGTGCTACCAGGCATCTTGGCTTTCGTAGCCAAATCCTGGCATAAATGATCGTAAATTCTCTTTGTTTGCGGGGCGGTCAGCGGATTTCTCCTCGCATGTCGATTTACGCGAAATAGTATAAAAGGCAAAATCGTCGGTAGCTGGTCCCAAGAATTGTGGGTGATTGGCAGATGGCGTTGTAACGTCGGTTGCTCTAATAGCTGGAAATCAGGCGCATTGTTCAGCCAGGAGGTAACCTCCTTATGAAAGTCAACCACAACCCGTTGGATATCTTCCTCTGAAACACTACGGAAAGCACGCAGCTCGGCGAGTGCGGCTTCCCACCGTAAAAGTAAACCTAAGTTACTGGTTTCAGGGAGTGTCTGAGCGCCTGTCCAGTTTCGTGGCCAGTCTGCCCGGCAACACGTCGCTCCGGGCATAGGACGTAGTGGCAGTTTCTTCAAGCGGCCTGCCATCGACGCAGGAACCAAGAGCATTGCCGAAAAGGCTGGACCTCCCAAAAATTTGGATCCAGTAACGATCACCAAGCAGCCGATGGTAAGATAAGTTTGCAGCGTTTTCGGTGCCAATCGAAACTGAGATGCATCGACGAGAATTTCAACGCTGTCAGGCCAGCGACGCCTGAGATCCAGCGCCTTGCTCGGAGTTGGAGCCAGTACTCCGGTTTTCGAAACGTCAGTCAACACAATCAAAATACGACCGTATCGCGTTATCGCAGCCGATACTATTGCCTCGAGTTCATCATCGACGGCCGCGATAGGTCGGAGCCTGGAACCCTCCATGCGAACTGCTATCGACCTAACATCAATGGGATCCGCTGAATTGACCGTTGTTCCACCACTCTCGCGGTGCGAAGAATGCATCCCGCCAGCCAGAGCATGACCGACCCCACTCCCCGTCTCTTCCGGCTGGACCATAATCGCCAATGTCTTTGCGACGGAGCTTCCTGCAACCAATTGGGAGGCAAGCATGTGAGCGTCGGTGCCAGAAGGAGAAACGATGACTTCCATCCCTCCAATGTGTTCCAAACCGCATAAGCGAATAAATTCGTGACGAACTCTGTCGATCTCTTCCAGATAGATTTCTTCCGGCGCCCGTCCAGGCAAGGTCTGCGATATCTTTTGGCGCAGTCTTTCCGCAGCTGAAAATCCGACGTCAGAAATCGTAGATGCGGTTGCCGAACCAAATGAGAATAATTCCCTGTCGGGAACTGGTTTACGACCGTACTTGTTTGTCATTTGGCTAGCATCAAGTTCGATCCGCTCGTCACCCCCCGAGGTTAACAACTCAGCGGTCGAAGGAAGATAAGTATTCACGTTGGATAGCCGCTGTGTCATTTGACATCCAGATTGCTGTTCGGGTGGGTAATCGGCAAATTGTTTAAGGCTGCTGACAGTTGGTGCGCCAAGACCCGCCGGTTTTCCAGAACATCCATCATCGTCACGTGATCGCCTGGAACGGGCACAGCCTTAATGAACTGCGCGTCCAAAATTCGATCCCATCCGCGCATTGGAGAATTTGCATGCGGCGTTGCCGGAAGTTGCGGCCTTGGGCTGGGAGAGTCCGCCAGAGCATAAAATTGGTACACGCTGACCGGCAGCGATGGCATCTGATACGAGTGTACGGCTTGGTGAAATTGCGCGTACATGATGGCGTTACGGTAGAGATCTGGTCCGCCGACGACCGCACCCATTTGTTGCGCTTTCTCAAGCAACTGCTTAACTGAGCTCTGCCCGGCCGATCGTCGCAGCACTTCGAACCCCTCATCACTCAGCGACTCCAGAGGTTCAAAGATCATTTGCAAAGCGATTTCTGTATCCGTCATCCCGGGCGATGCAGCCGGCAGTGGCACATCGATGAGGGCAATAAACGAAACAGTTTCTTGGAGATGGAGCAGGCGTTCGGCGATTGCATAAGCCAGTACAGCCCCAGAGGAATATCCCGCAAATCGATATGGACCCCGTGGCTGCACTTTCCTTAGTGCCTGCGTTACGTTTGCCGCAATCTCTTTAAGGCTTGGTCGAGCAGCTTCTTCAAAGGGCGGCCAAGGCAAAGCGTAGACAGGGCAATCTATGTCCATCTCTCTGACTAACGGGAACACATATGAGCAGTCGCCGTATCCAGTCGGAACAAAGAAGATAGGCGCTGGAGATCCTATCGTGCGCACCGGTAGCACCCCAGGTGTATAACTGGATGAATCCAACTCGATCTTTGGAGCGAGGTCTTTGAGGATCGGGGCATTAAAAATATCGCTGGCGCTGACCTTCATCCCAACGCCTAGCGCTTGAGCAAGCATGCGCACCGCCAGCAACGAGTGGCCGCCGAGCTCGAAGAAGTTGTCGTGGCGGCCGACCCGCTCGATGCCGAGAAGCTCTTCCCAGATTCCGGCCAGCAGCGTCTCGATCTCGCCGCGTGGTGCCTCGAAAGCCCGGCGCGCATAGGCCTCGTCGNCAGGNGCCGGCAGCGCCTTGCGGTCNAGCTTGCCGTTCGGNGTCAGCGGCAGTGCGTCCAGCCGCACGAAGGCCGACGGCACCATGTAGTCGGGCAGGAGGCCAACCAGATGGGCCCGCAACGCCGCGGCAAGCTCGCTATCGGCCTCGTCCGACCCATCCGGCGTCTTCGCAACCACATAGGCGACGAGCCGCTTGTCGCCGGTCGCATCCTGGCGCGCCACCACGGCCGCATCTCCGACAAGCGCATGCTCCAGCAGCCGGGCGGCGATCTCGCCCGGCTCGATGCGGAAGCCGCGGATCTTCACCTGCTCGTCGTTGCGGCCCAGAAACTCGAGATTGCCGTCCGGCAGATAGCGCGCCAGGTCGCCGGTCCGGTACATGCGGTCATCCGCCTTCCCGCTGAACGGATCGGCCAGGAAACGCTCCGCCGTCAGCTCCGGACGGTTGAGGTAGCCGCGCGCAACCCCTGCCCCGCCGATATAGAGCTCGCCAACCGCCCCGAAAGGCACGGGCGCACCAAATTGATCCAGCAGATATATTCGAAGGTCCGGGATCCGTTCGCCGATCGGACCGCATGAGCTGGACGTATCAGACTTGTTAAGAGGCCGATATGTGACATGGACAGTCGTCTCTGTGATGCCGTACATGTTGATCAGCCGTGGGGCATGCTCAGAATGTCGTTCGAACCACGGCCTCAGAGAGGAAGGCTCCAGGGCCTCGCCTCCAAAAATCACATAGCGAAGCTGGTTGCGAACCCCACTCTCACGCTCGGCTTCGATCAGAGCTTTAAACGCCGAAGGGGTCTGGTTGAGCACCGTGACGCTTGACTTGCAAACCAGATTATAAAAGTCGGGAGCAGAGCGAGTTATATGCCTCGGTACGAGAACCAGACGTCCACCATAGCGCAGCGCTCCCCACAACTCCCAAACCGAGAAGTCGAACGAGAAAGAATGAAACAGGCACCAGACATCGCGCTCGTTGAAATCGTACCAGCTCCGTGTCGCCTCAAACAAACGGACAATTTGCGCATGCTCGACCATGACGCCCTTGGGCGTTCCGGTGGAGCCGGAGGTGTAGATGACATAGGCGAGATGCCGGGAGGTCAGGCCGAGGGCACGCGGGTCGGGATCCGACGCCGGCAGTTCCGCCCAGGCCGGGGTGGCCGCATCCAGATCAATCACGCTGAGATCGGCGAGTGCCTCGGCGCCGAGCGCTTCGCGGCCGGCGGCATCGCACAGCAGCAGCCGCGGGGCGGCATCGTCGAGCACCTGCCGCAGGCGGCCGGACGGATAGGCCGGATCGAGCGGTACATAGGCGCCGCCCGCTTTCAGGATCGCCAGCAGCCCCACCACCATCGCCGGGCTGCGCTCGACGCAGATCGCAATGCGCGCGTCCGGTTTGACCCCAAGCCCGATCAGATGATGGGCCAGCCTATTCGCCCGGTCATTGAGCGCATCATAGGAGATCGACTGCCCTTCGAAGACCAGCGCCACGGCGTCCGGCGCCCGGCGCACCTGCGCCTCGAACAGCTCGTGCACGCACAGGTCCGAGGGATAGTCCGCTTCCGTCCGGTTCAGCTCCTCCAGCAGATAGCGACGCTCGTCGGCCGGCAGGATGTCAATGCGGCCGACCGACTGCCCGGCATCGGCAACCATCGCCCGCAGCAGGGCGAGCAGATAGCCGCGCTGCCGCTCGATCGTCGCCCGGTCGAACAGCGCCGTCGCATAGCCCAGAGTCCCGGCGATGACCTCGCCCTGATCCCCCAGGTTCAGCTCCAGATCGAACTTGACCTGATCGAGCCCCTCCGCCGCAGCCTCCACCCGCAGCCCCGGCAGGTCCAATGACCCGACGCTGTTATTCTGCCAGGCCAACATCACCTGGAACAACGGCGTGTGATCGAGGGCGCGGGGCGGCTGGACGATCTCGACCACCTGCTCGAACGGCAGGTCCTGATGCTCCTGCGCGGCGAGTGCCGTGCGCCGCGTCCGCTCCAGCAGATCGGACACGCTCGGTTCGCCGGACAGATCGATGCGAACCGCCAGGGTGTTGACGAAGAAGCCGATCAGCTCCTCGATCTCGCGGCGCCGACGATTGGCCGTCGGCACGCCGATGACAAGGTCGTCCTGCCCCGACAGGCGCGACAGCACCGCCGCCCAGGCCGCCAGCACCGTCATGAACAAGGTCGTGCCATGCTGCCGGCTCAGCCGCTTCAGCCCGCGCGTCAGATCGGCATCGATGACGACAGGGACGGTGGCTCCGGCAAACGACTGCTGCGCCGGCCGCGGCCGGTCGGTCGGAAGCGCCAGACGGGCCGGCGCACCCGACAGGCTGTCGCGCCAATACTGCGCCTGGGCCTGCAGCCGCTCGCCCGACAACCATTGCCGTTGCCAGGCGGCATAGTCCGGATACTGGATGGTCAGCGGCGCCAGCGGGTTCTGCTGGCCAGAGGCAAACGCCCGGTAAAGCTGACTAAGCTCGCGCATCAGCACGCCCATCGACCAGCCGTCCGCGACGATGTGATGCTGCGTCAGCAGGAAGACGTGATCGTCATCCGCCCGCCGGATCAGGCGGCCGCGGATCAGCGGCCCGCGCGCCAGATCGAACGGCGTGCGCGCCTCATCATGGTAGAGATCCGCAAGCACGGCATCCGCATCCGGCAGCCCCTGCAGATCGTGCTCTGTCACCGGCAGGCCGGCATCGGCCGGCAGCAGCTCGACCCGGGGCCGGCCCTCAGGGGCGACAAAGACACTGCGCAGCGCCTCGTGACGGGCAAACAGCTGATCAAGGCTGCGCCGCCATGCGGCATGATCGAGCCTGCCCCGCAATCGCCAGCCCAGGGGAATGTTATAGTTCGTGCTGTCTTCGTCCAACTGCGACAGGAACCAGAGACGCTGCTGCGAATAGGACAGCGCAAGCGCACCATCACGGCTGATGTTCGGTATCAGTGTAGCTTTTAGGTCGCGGGCTCGATTTCGCTCTCTGGCCAGGGAAAGGAGCTTAGCTAAGCTGCCTGAATCCAGTTCTTCTAATTGGTCGATGACAAAATCGGTCATTTCAGAGTCCTAGGAAGAAAGCAGCTTCTGA
>NZ_KE386498.1:15584-17287 GCF_000427465.1 Sinorhizobium arboris LMG 14919
GCAGCGGCGACAGGCCATAGATATCCTGGATGTTGCCGACGCCGCCGGGAACCGTCGACACGATCCGGTCGATCTCCTCCTGGGTCAGATCGATCAGCGGCAGCATCTCTGGCGTGATCGCCTCACTCTCTTCGGTGATCCGGTTGGCCGGCACCGCCACCTCGTGGTGGCTGCCAAGGCTGGCGGCCAGATCGCAAAGCACCGGCCTGGCGAACAGCGTGCGCACCTCGACCCCGAGCGACTGCCGCCGCAGCCGCTCCATCAGTTGCACTGCCAGCAATGAGTGACCGCCGAGCTCGAAGAAGTTGTCGTGGCGGCCGACCCGCTCGATGCCGAGCAGCTCTTCCCAGATCGCCGCCAGTGCCGTCTCGATCTCGCCCTGCGGCGCCTCGAAAGCCCGGCGCGCATAGGCCTCGTCGTCGGGAACCGGCAGTGCCTTGCGGTCGAGCTTGCCGTTCGGCGTCAGCGGCAGTGCGTCCAGCCGCACGAAGGCTGACGGCACCATGTAGTCCGGCAGCAGGCCACCGATACGGGCCCGCAACGCCGCGGCAAGTTCCGCGCCATCGGCCTCGTCCGACCCGTCCGTCCTCTTTGCAACCACATAGGCGACGAGCCGCTTGTCGCCGGCGTGATCGTCCCGCACCACGACCGCCGCATCGGCGACAAGCGCGTGCTCCAGCAGCCGGGCGGAGATCTCGCCCGGCTCGATGCGGAAGCCGCGGATCTTCACCTGGTCGTCGTTGCGGCCCAGAAACTCGAGATTGCCATCGGGCAGGTAGCGCGCCAGGTCGCCGGTCCGGTACATGCGTGCATCCGCCTTGCCGATGAACGGATCGGCCAGGAACCGCTCCGCCGTCAGCTCCGGGCGATTGAGGTAGCCGCGCGCTACCCCTGCCCCGCCGATATAGAGCTCGCCAACGGCCCCGAACGGCACAGGCTGACCATGGTCGTCAAGCAGATAGAGCCGCGTGTTCGCGATTGGGCGGCCGATCGGCACATTTGTCGATGCGGAAAGGTCTGCGGGGATGTCATGGAAAGCACAACCGACAACCGCTTCCGTCGGACCATACTCGTTGACCATTCTGGCAGCCGGCTGGATCTGACGCCATAGCTCGACCGTCGACGACGACAATGCCTCGCCGCCAATGACGAACAGCTCCACCTGACTGGCATCTCCAGCCGACTGCAGCTGCTGCCCCAGAACATCCAGAAGGGTCGGGGTGACATTGACCAGCCCGCACCGGGTGCCGACCCTCGACCTGATCCCCTCGACCTCGTCCCCCTCTTTCGTAAGCAATGCATGGCCGCCAGAGACCAAAGGCGCAAACAGGCTGTTGACCGTAGCATCGAAGGCGAGCGAAGAGGAGACGACGGAGGAGGATATGGGCGCGTAGGTCTCACGAGCCCAGCTTAGATAATTGATCATCCCGCGATGCTCGACCATGACGCCCTTGGGCGTTCCAGTGGAGCCCGAGGTGTAGATGATGTAGGCGAGATGGCTGGGGGCGAGGCCGAGATCGCGTGGGTCGGGATCCGACGCCGGCAGCCTCGCCGAGACCGGGCTGGCCGCATTGAGGTCGACCGCCGTCACATTGGCGATCGCCTCGGCGCCCAGCGCTGCGCGGCCGGCCGCGTCGCACAGCAGCAGCCGCGGGGCGGCATCGTCGAGCACCTGCCGCAGTCGCGCGCAGGGATAGGCCGGG
>NZ_KE386498.1:17387-20410 GCF_000427465.1 Sinorhizobium arboris LMG 14919
CGAACAGGGTGCGCACCTCCACCCCGAGCGACTGCCGCCGCAGCCGCTCCATCAGCTGCACCGCCAGCAATGAGTGGCCGCCGAGCTCGAAGAAGTTATCGTGACGCCCGACCCGCTCGATGCCGAGCAGCTCTTCCCAGATCGCCGCCAGCAGCGTCTCGATCGCGCCGCGCGGCGCCTCGTAGCCCCGACGCGCATAGGCATCGTCGTCAGGGGCCGGCAGCGCTTTGCGGTCGAGCTTGCCGTTCGGCGTCAGCGGCAGCACATCCAGCCGCACGAAGATGGCCGGTACCATGTAGTCGGGCAGCAGGCCACCGAGATGGGCCCGCAACGCCGCGGCGAGCTCGGCGCCATCCGCTTCGGCCGCTCCCACCTCGGGCCTACACACGACATAGGCGACAAGCCGCTTGTCGCCGGCGCGATCGTCCCGCGCCACCACCGCCGCATCGGCGACGAGCGCGTGCTCGCAGAGCCGGGCGGCGATCTCGCCCGGCTCGATGCGGAAGCCGCGGATCTTCACCTGGTCGTCGTTGCGGCCCAGGAACTCGAGATTGCCATCCGGCAGGTAGCGGGCCAGGTCGCCGGTCCGGTAGAGACGGTCGCCTTCGACAAAGGCACTGGCGATGAACCGCTCCGCCGTCAGCTCCGGCCGGTTAAGGTAGCCGCGCGCCACGCCTGCCCCGCCGATATAGAGCTCGCCCACCGCCCCGAACGGAACGGGCACACCATGAACGTCCAGAAGATAGACGACCGAATTGCGAATTGGCCGTCCCACCGGCACCCGTTGCCCATCGAACCCAGCTGGTACCGGAAAGCAGAGACTGAAGGTGGTATTCTCTGTCGGACCGTAGCCATTAGAGATCAGCAGCGTGGGATATCGCTTCTGACATGTTTTGACGGAATCGGCAGAGACCTCTTCGCCCCCGACCAGCAGCTGTTGTAGTCGAGCCGTGCTCCGCCCCTCGCCGACATAGACGTCGAACAATCGAGCAGTCATCCACGCGATGGTGATGCCTTGGTCCTGGATGATCTGGGCCAGCGTTGCGGTCGAGAGGTGACGTTCAGGATAGAGCACAACTCTGGCGCCGTTCGCCAAGGCTCCCCAGAGCTCGAAGGTGGTCGCGTCGAATGTGGGCGAGGAGGCATTGAGAAAGACGTCCTGCGGTGCGATCTTGACGAAATCGTTCCCCGCCACCAGACGAACGACCCCCTGATGCTCGACCATGACGCCCTTTGGCATTCCGGTGGAGCCCGAGGTGTAGATGACATAGGCGAGATGGCTGGCTGTCAGGCCGAGGGCATGCGGGTCGGGATCGTCAGCGGCCTGGTCGGCCCAGGGAAGCTCGCCGTCCGAGAGATCGACCACGCTCAGATCGGCGAGTGCCTCGGGGCCGAGGGCTTCGCGGCCGGCCGCATCGCAAAGCATGAGCCGCGGGGCGGCATCGTCGAGCACCTGCCGTAGCCGCGCGCAGGGATAGGCCGGGTCGAGCGGCAGATAGGCGCCGCCCGCTTTCAGGATCGCCAGCAGCCCCACCACCATCGCCGGGCTGCGCTCGAGGCAGATCGCCACCGGCTGGTTGGGTTTGACCCCCAGCCCGATCAGATGATGGGCCAGCCGGTTGGCCTGGGCGTTGAGCGCGCCATAGGAGATCGACTGCTCTTCGAAGACCAGCGCCACCGCGTCGGGCGCCCGGCGCACCTGCACCTCGAACAGCTCGTGCACGCACAGGTCGGAGGGATAGTCCGCTTCCGTGCGGTTCAGCTCCTCCAGCAGATAGCGGCGCTCGTCGGCCGGCAGAATGTCGAGCTCGCGCACCGGCGTATTCGGCGCCCGTTCCAGCGCCTCGACCAGCTGCTCGAGCGCCCGCTGCATGTAGCCGCAGATCCGGTCGGCGGAGATCGGCTCGACCACCTGCGCCGTCAGGCCGAGCGCCTCGCCAAAATCCTCCACCGCCAGCGTCACGGGATAATTGGTGCGTTCCTCGCTCCCCAGCCACTCGATGCCCGACAGGTCCTCATTGGTTGTCGAGCCGGCGGCCGGGGTGTTGTGACGGTAGTTCAACAGCGCGGCGAACAGCGGCGCCGGGGCTGCAACGCCGCTGCAGCGTTGCGCCAAGGCGAGCGAGGCATGCTCGTGTGCGAGCAGCTCGGAAAGCCGCGCATGTGTGGCCTGCACGCTCGCCGCGACCCCCGTCCCGTCGAGGTCGAGCCGCACAGGCAGGGTGTTGATGAACAGGCCCATCGTCCGGTCGGCGCCGGCCCCGGCATGCATGCGGCCGAACAGCACCGTGCCGAACACCACCTGTTCGCGGCCGCTGCTCAGCGCCACCACCTGGCCCCAGGCCAGATGGCAAAGGCTCGCCAGGCTCACCCTGAGCCGCCGCGCCTGGTCGCGCAGCCGATCGTTGAGCGCCTGCGGCAGCATCCGCTGCGCCTCGCCGGCCCCGCTGCCGTCGCCGCGAACCTCGCTCAGCCCGAACGGCAGGGTCGGCTCGTCGATATCGGCGAGCATCTTCCGGAAGAACTCCTCATGCGCCTTGGCATCCATGCCAAGCCGCGCCTGCGCCACCAGATTGCGGAACGGCTGCGGCGCATCAAGCGCATGCGCGCGTCCCTCGAGAACCGCCTGGACCTCGGCATGCATCACTTCGGCCGTCGTGTGATCGCCGATCAGATGATGCTGCAGCTCCAGAAGCAGCCAGCGCTCGCTGCCGGGCTCGCGCGCGATCACGAAGCGCAACAAGGGCGCCTGGCCAAGATCGATGCGATGCTGGCGCGGATCGAAGCGGCGCTTCAGCTGCTCGTGGCCGAGACCGCCATCTTCCTCCAGCTCGACCTCGCTCACCGCCAGCGGCGCCTTGCGCCACACNACCTGCGCCGGGCTCGACAGACCCTGCCAGACAAAGGCGGTGCGCAGGATGTCATGGCGGTCGACCACCTGTTGAACCGCCGCAAGGTAGCGATCCAGCAGACCGCGATCGGCAAAGGCCATCTGCGAGACCAGCAGATAGGGATCGCCCTCG
>NZ_KE386499.1:0-2495 GCF_000427465.1 Sinorhizobium arboris LMG 14919
CCAGCAGCTCCGACACGCTCGGTTCGCCGGACAGATCGATGCGAACCGCCAGGGTGTTGACGAAGAAGCCGATCAGCTCCTCGACCTCGCGCCGGCCGCGATTGGCGCTCGGCACGCCGATCACGATATCGGCCTGCCCGGACAGGCGCGCCAGCACCGCCGCCCAGGCCGCCAGCACCGTCATGAACAAGGTCGTGCCATGCTGCCGGCTCAGCCGCTTCAGCCCGCGCGTCAGATCGGCATCGATGACGACCGGCACGCTGGCTCCGGCAAACGACTGCTGCGCTGGCCGCGGCCGGTCGGTCGGAAGTGTCAGACGCGCGGGAGCGCCAGACAGGCTGTCGCGCCAATATGCCGCCTGGGCCTGCAGCCGCTCGCCGGACAACCATTGCCGTTGCCAGGCGGCATAATCCGGATACTGGATCGCCAGCGGCGGCAAAGGATCGTCGCGCCCGGCCGCAAACGCCCGGTAAAGGCTGCTGAGTTCACGCACCAGAACCCCCATCGACCAGCCGTCGGCGACGATATGGTGTTGCGTCAGCAGAAAGACGTGGTCGTCATCGGCCAGCCGGATCAGGCGGCCGCGGATCAGGGGCCCGCGCGCCAGATCGAACGGCGTGCGCGCCTCATCATGGCAGAGATCCGCAAGCAGGGCATCCGCATCCGGCAGCCCTTGCAGATCATGCTCCGTCACCGGCAGGCCGGCATCGGCCGGCAGCAGCTCGACCCGGGGCCGGCCCTCAGGGGCGACAAAGACACTGCGCAGCGCCTCGTGACGGGCAAACAGCTGATCAAGGCTGCGCCGCCATGCGGCATGATCGAGCCTGCCCCGCAATCGCCAGCCGAGGGGAATGTTATAGTTCGTGCTGTCTTCGTCCAGCTGTGACAAGAACCAGAGACGCTGCTGCGAATAGGACAGTGGCAGCGCACCATCACGTCCAACTGGAATGATGGCCGGTGCTGCCTGTGCACCGGAACCGTTCAGCACTTCGCCAACACTTAGCGCCAAATCGGCCAGTGTCGGCTTGGCGAACAGGGTCGCCAGCGGCAGCTCCACTGCCAAGGCCTGTGTCAGCCGGGCAAGCAGGCGCACCGCCAGCAACGAGTGGCCGCCGAGCTCGAAGAAGTTGTCGTGGCGGCCGACCCGCTCGATGCCGAGAAGCTCTTCCCAGATTCCGGCCAGCAGCGTCTCGATCTCGCCGCGTGGTGCCTCGAAAGCCCGGCGCGCATAGGCCTCGTCGGCAGGGGCCGGCAGCGCCTTGCGGTCGAGCTTGCCGTTCGGTGTCAGCGGCAGTGCGTCCAGCCGCACGAAGGCGGCCGGCACCATGTAGTCCGGCAGCAGGCCACCGAGATGGGCCCGCAACGCCGCCGCCAGCTCGGCGCCATCGGCTTTGTCCGACCCGTCCGCCGTCTTCGCAACCACATAGGCGACGAGCCGCTTGTCGCCGGCCGCATCCTCGCGCGCCACCACCACCGCCTCGCCGACAAGCTCGTGCTCGCAGAGCCGGGCGGAGATCTCGCCCGGCTCGATGCGGAAGCCGCGGATCTTCACCTGCTCGTCGTTGCGGCCCAGAAACTCCAGATTGCCATCCGGCAGATAGCGGGCCAGGTCGCCGGTGCGGTACATCCGGGCATCCGCCTCGCCGCTGAACGGATCGGCCAGGAACCGCTCCGCCGTCAGTTCGGGCCGATTGAGGTAGCCGCGCGCAACCCCTGCCCCGCCGATATAGAGCTCGCCAACGGCCCCGAACGGAACAGGCTGACCATGGTCGTCAAGCAGATAGAGCCGCGTGTTCGCGATTGGGCGGCCGATCGGCACATTTGTCGATGCGGAAAGGTCTGCAGGGATGTCATGGAAAGCACAACCGACAACCGCTTCCGTCGGACCATACTCGTTGACCATTCTGGCCGCCGGCTGGATCTGACGCCATAGCTCGACCGTCGACGACGACAATGCCTCGCCGCCAATGACGAACAGCTCCACCTGACTGGCATCTCCAGCCGACTGCAGCTGCTGCCCCAGAACATCCAGAAGGGTCGGGGTGACATTGACCAGCCCGCACCGGGTGCCGACCCTCGACCTGATCCCCTCGACCTCGTCCCCCTCTTTCGCAAGCAATGCATGGCCGCCAGAGACCAAAGGCGCAAACAGGCTGTTGACCGTAGCATCGAAGGCGAGCGAAGAGGAGACGACGGAGGAGGATGTGGGAGCGTAGGTCTCACGAGCCCAGCTTAGATAATTGGTCATCCCGCGATGCTCGACCATGACGCCCTTGGGCGTTCCGGTGGAGCCTGAGGTGTAGATGATGTAGGCGAGATGGCTGGGGGCGAGGCCGAGAGCGCGCGGGTCGGGATCCGACGCCGGCAGCCTCGCCGAGACCGGGGTGGCCGCATTGAGGTCGACCGCCGTCACATTGGTGATCGCCTCGGCGCCCAGCGCTGCGCGGCCGGCCGCGTCGCACAGCAGCAGCCGCGGGGCGGCATCGTCGAGCACC
>NZ_KE386499.1:2595-4570 GCF_000427465.1 Sinorhizobium arboris LMG 14919
CATGATCGAGCCTGCCCCGCAATCGCCAGCCCAGGGGAATGTTATAGTTCGTGCTGTCTTCGTCCAACTGTGACAAGAACCAGAGACGCTGCTGCGAATAGGACAGTGGCAGGGCACCATCACGTCCAACTGGCATGATGGCCGGTGCTGCCTGTGCACCAGAACCGTTCAGCACTTCGCCAACACTTAGCGCCAAATCGGCCAATGTCGGCTTGGCGAACAGGATCGCCAGCGACAGCTCCACTGCCAAGGCCTGTGTCAGCCGGGCAAGCAGGCGCACCGCCAGCAGCGAGTGGCCGCCGAGCTCGAAGAAGTTGTCGTGGCGGCCGACCCGCTCGATGCCGAGAAGCTCTTCCCAGATTCCGGCCAGCAGCGTCTCGATCTCGCCGCGTGGTGCCTCGAAAGCCCGGCGCGCATAGGCCTCGTCGNCAGGNGCCGGCAGCGCCTTGCGGTCGAGCTTGCCGTTCGGTGTCAGCGGCAGTGCGTCCAGCCGCACGAAGGCGGCCGGCACCATGTAGTCCGGCAGCAGGCCACCGAGATGGGCCCGCAACGCCGCCGCCAGCTCGGCGCCATCGGCTTTGTCCGACCCGTCCGNCNTCTTCGCAACCACATAGGCNACNAGCCGCTTGTCGCCGGNNNNATCNTCGCGCGCCACNACNNCCGCNTCGCCGACAAGCGCGTGCTCGCAGAGCCGGGCGGCGATCTCGCCCGGCTCGATGCGGTAGCCGCGGATCTTCACCTGCTCGTCGTTGCGGCCCAGAAACTCCAGATTGCCATCCGGCAGATAGCGCGCCAGGTCCCCGGTCCGGTACATGCGGGCGCCGACCTCGCCGCTGAACGGATCGGCCAGGAATCGCTCCGCCGTCAGATCGGGCCGGTTCAGGTAGCCGCGCGCAACCCCCGCCCCGCCGATATAGAGCTCGCCCACAGCCCCGAACGGAACGGGCTGGCCATGGTCGTCAAGCACATAGATCCGCGTGTTCGCAATCGGACGGCCAATCGGCACATTCCGGTTAGGCGCCTCAATGCCCGTGTCGGCAAGAAAGGTGGTCGACCAAATTGTAGTCTCGGTCGGGCCATAAAGATTTCTGAGAGATTTTACCCTTCTGCCGAGCTTCGAGGCCAGATCTGAAGGCAACGCCTCGCCGCCACACAGCGCGCTTAAATCGGGCGCACCATCCCAGCCGGCGTCGAAGAGCATACGCCACGCTGCCGGGGTTGCCTGCGTCACAGTTATCTTCTGATGGGACAGATGCTGCTGCAATCCAATAGCATTGGTCTCGCGAGCAAGGACGACGTTAGCTCCCACGGCCAACGGAAGATAGAGTTCCAGCCCCGCAATGTCGAAAGAGATCGTCGTGATCGCAAGGAGTGAATCATGCCCTGTGAGGCCTGATACATCCAGAAAAGCGCATAAAACATTGAGAACACTCGCATGCTCGACCATGACGCCCTTAGGGCTACCGGTAGAGCCGGAGGTGTAGATGACATAGGCGAGATGCCGGGAGGTCAGGCCGAGCGCGCGCGGGTCGGGATCGTCAGCGGACTGGTCGGCCCATGGAAGCTCGCCGTCCGAGAGATCGATCACCGTCAGGCTTGCGATTGCCTCGGCGCCCAGCGCTTCGCGGCCGGCGGCATCGCAAAGCATGAGTTGCGGGGCGGCATCGTCGAGCACCTGGTTGAGCCGTGCGCAGGGATAGGCCGGGTCGAGCGGCAGATAGGCGCCGCCCGCTTTCAGGATCGCCAGCAGTCCCACGACCATCGCCGGGCTGCGCTCGACGCAGATCGCCACCGGCTGGTCGGGCTTCACCCCAAGCCCGATCAGATGATGGGCCAGACGGTTGGCCCGGGCGTTGAGCTCGCCATAGCTCAGCTCTTCATCCTCATGGACCAGCGCCACCGCGTCGGGCGCCCGGCGCACCTGCACCTCGAACAGCTCGTGCACGCACAGGTCGGAGGGATAGTCCGCTTCCGT